>JABEVK010000074.1 GCA_013044245.1 Spirochaetales bacterium
CGCCGCCTTTAGGCAAGGGCTTGAGCGTCTCGCAAGACTGCTTTGCCCCGGATTCAATCCTAGTTGAAAGTTGCCCGAGTCTGCGAGATTGCCCTAAGCAAACTGGTTCGACCGGTAGTATCCTGACCGATCTCCCAAACCATCACTCCGGCAAGGCCTTCGGCTTTAGCGAGTCTCGCCTTTTCACGAACCGTATCGATCCCATTAAAATAGTACCCCGAAACGGTATCTTCGGCCGGACCAGGGCTGTAGCGCGCCTGCAACGTGCGGTAGCTGACCGCATCGTTCCAGGACGGGCCATCTTCACGATAACCGCGGCCATAAAAGGGCACCCCCAACTGAAGTTTAGCGGCAGAAGCCCCTTGTTCTTCAAACGCCCGAATATCGTCCGCCGCTTCAGACAATGTGGAATGCCGACCCCAATCATCATAGGCCATGACATGAATCCGGTCGACGGCCGCATAAGCCGCCCGCGAAAGGGGATGCGAGGGGCTCACCGCCACCGTTAACCGTAAGCCGAGAGGGGCAAAAACAGAATGAATTTGTTGAAGCAAAGCCGCAAAATCGGCGTTCTCAGAAGAGCGGGGATATTCCCAATCGATATCCACGCCGTCAAATCCTTGTTTTAAAAGGTAGTCAGCCAAGGATGCAGCAAGCTTTTCTCGTAACGGTTTCCGTTCGCAAATAGACGCCAACGCCCCCTGTGAGCGGTGCTCGGATAACCCAAGGATAATGCGGGTTCCATAGCGCCGTTTAACTTCTTTGAGAAAAGCCAATTCCGAAGGAGTCATCACGTCGCGAGTAAAATCGGCATCACGAGTGGGGGCAAAACTAAAGAACACAAGGTCCGTAAGGTACCGCGCGATGGAAGGTTGAACGTTGGCAATCTGGTAGTAGGGCAAATATCCCGTGACCTCAAAGGAATTTCCCACCGTATTCGACTCAGCGTTGGTGTTGGCAGGGACGGCTTCATCGGCCGTCGTCGCCATTTGTGAAGAGTTATTCGGGGCTGCATCGGGTACCACGTAGACCCCCACGCTCTCTAAGCCGCAGGATCCCGCAAGGACTCCCAGAGACAATATTGAACTATACAGACAAAACAAAGCAAATGATTTCATGCGATCAGTGGTTTTATCAAATATTTCCACTTTTTTCCAGCCCCACACCCTTGCCTGCCGCAATTCCGGTTGCCTTAGCAGGTTTGAACCCCTATACTGGCCGCATGATTGGTATCATCGGCGCCATGGAAGAAGAGGTCAAACTGTTGCGGCAGGAGCTTGAAAACCCTCTGCCTGTGACCAAGGGTGAGTTCACCTTCTGGACGGGCGAACTGTCCAAGACACCGGTTGTTCTTGTCCAATGTGGTATCGGAAAAGTCAACGCCGCGGCTGCTTGTACCCTCTTAAGCGAAAAATACTCACCTCAAGTTATCATTAATACCGGTTCTGCCGGCGGACTAGATCCGCATTTGACCTTTGGCGATATTCTCATCGCCACAACGCTTCTTCAACACGATTTTAATGTTACCGCCTTTGGCTATGCTCTAGGCCAAGTCCCTGGCCTACCGGCAAAATTTACCTCCGACAAGGCCGTAGTAGAATCGGCTCATCGTTGTGCTGATCTTCTTCACACCTCGGGAGAATTGCCGTCATCCGTCCAAATAGTTCTCGGACAAATCGGCTCGGGAGACACCTTTGTTCATGACCCGGAGTACATCGACCGGTTGAGGGCTAACTTTCCCGAAATGGCGGCTGTCGAAATGGAGGGTGCCGCCATTGCCCAGGTTTGTCACCTCTTTCACATACCTTTTGTCGTCATCCGTGCGATTTCCGACGTTGCCGGAAAAGAATCACCTATGACCTTTGACGAGTTTTTACCCCTTGCCTCTCAGCGCTCGGCTCAACTCGTTCGTCAGTTAATCAAGGAGCTCTCTCATGGAAAAAATCGCTAGCTTTCAAATTGATCATCTTCGCCTTTTACGCGGCGTCTATGTCTCGCGACTGGACACGTTCGGCAGTGAACGCATTACGACCTTCGATATCCGTATGAAGGAGCCCAATCGTGAACCGGTGATGGATGTACCAGCCCTCCATACCCTTGAACACCTAGGGGCCACCTTTTTACGCTCACACCCGGTTTGGGCTGCAAAAACTGTCTACTTTGGACCTATGGGGTGTCGTACCGGTCTTTATGCCCTTTTCATAGGGGAACACTCCAGCCGTGACATGCTCCCGTTGTTGAAAGAATTTTTTCAGTGGGTGTTGGATTTTCAAGGGGATGTTCCCGGCGCCCAAGCGGCCGAATGTGGAAATTGGCAAGACCACAATCTAGAAATGGCTCAGTGGGAGGCTCGCAAATTCCTTACGGAAGTTTTGAACCACGCCACTGACGCCAATCTTCATTACCCAGCCTAAGGCTGGTCCTGGTCGGGGGTGTCAGGGGTCTCTGGGGGTTGGCACTCGTAAACCAAGGATAGGTGATCAGCGTTCTTTAAGCTGATAGCTTGTTGTTCGCACCGGTACCCCGACTCTAAAAACGCCTCGGGAACACCGGGATAACTAAAAGCCGCCAACGAAGTCCACAAGGCGGGACCTTGGATTTTCTCTAGCAACTTGCGCCCCAAGTTAATCGGATATCCAAAAAAGGATATCCCCGGCCCCCCGGTCAGCAAAATACTTCCGGCGAACACCGTGATCTTCCAGAGGGCCGCCTCGGAATGACGCTGATTCCAAACCAAGGCAGACCTCACGGCCGCTAAGGAGTCGGGAAAGCAGAACGAAAGAGTATCAATTTGTTTATGAAACAGAAACCCTCCAAAGCTGGAAAAGAGCTTAGTCGAATCACTGACTTCTTCGGCAAGAAAACGATAGAACTCACGATCTCCTCGTTCTTCCATTAACGGGGCCGAGTTCTCCATCGCCAAGAAGACAAAGGCTTGCCCACTCACCCTGAGACGGCTACCCTCTGGTAGGTGGCTTTCTAGTAAAACCTCTCGTGCCAGCGTGTCATTGAGCACCGAGCGGGCATTCCATACCTGAACCAATGGTTGGGGTCCTTTCAAAACGGGAGACTTCCATACCGCCACGGTGGTACCGACAGCTGAGCGGTTATCAATCCAAAGCAATAAGCGTCCGGGAGCGGCCTCGAGTTCTTTGATTGTGAAGCCATCCGAGGCTAAAGTTAAATCAACCGATTGTGGTCCGCCGCTTTCTCGCGCTTTTACAGCCCGGTAGCTCATCATTTTCAAGATAAAGCTTTCACCGGGTAAGGCGGGTTCACCATCAACACGAATGGTCAGTTGTGACCTGGTCTCTAAACTAATCACCCGATAGGTTTCACCCGGCTGGACCGTCAGTTCTAGCTTTCCGAGTTCCCAGGTTGAAAGCGTGGTAAACGAAAGGGGAGGCAGGTCTTCTTGGCCATCATCCCAAAACGGCCAAGCTAAATTTTGGTGCCGGTACGTTGCCCAATTCGTCGTGACACAAACCGAAGCATAGGGGTCTTCCCACTGACGATGTGGTTGAAAAACCACGAGGATGTTTAACCCCAAATCTGGTTCGAGACTCTCCCTTGAAAAGGGATCATACAACTGTTCACTGGTGATATCCCCCAGGCTTGGGGCCCGATGGATGATCCACCCAGAAACAGGATGATAAACCTGCCATTCTACCTGCCAGAGCTCAACCTTAAACCCGGTCAACAAAAGCCTTAAGGCAGTTCGCTGGTCAAACCCCAGGATTTCGGCCACCACCTCGGGCGTCATCGTTAAACGACGTTTTTCTTCGGCTGCCGTGAGTCGGCTCCAGGCATTCCTCACTGTATCAACGGGCCAGTCCATTTCGGCCGCGCATCGGCTTAACGATTCTTCGAGCAACAAGCGGTTCATGCTTAACACGATAAACCGAAGAAGTCCTTTTTTCAACGTTGAACTTCTGGTATTCTCCGCCTATGGAAATTTTGGTAGTGGGAGGAGGCCCTGCGGGGATGATGGCGGCGGCCAAAGCTGCCGAAGGCAACCACGTCACTCTTTTGGAAAAGAACCCCAGCTTAGGAAAAAAACTACTGTTAACAGGCGGTGGACGGTGCAATTTCACCAATGCCGAACCTGATAATCACCGTTTAGCCGCCTTTTACGGGCATGCTGGCCAGTATCTGCTTTCTCCCCTCAGCCGTTTTTCTTCTTCGGACGCTTTACAGTTTTTTGCGTCACGGGGCATGCCCTATAAAGTTGAGGACCGAAATCGCGCTTTTCCCCTCAGCAACGAAGCGAGGTCTGTTTTAGCTGTCCTTGAACGATTTATGGCTGAAACGGGGGTATCTGTAAGGACCCATAGTGAAGTTACGGGGTTAATCCTTGAGAAGGGGCGCTGCCTCGGGGTACAAACCCGCCGGGGCCCGTTGCTTGCCGACCATGTTATCCTCGCCACTGGGGGAACATCCCTCCCCGCGACAGGCTCGACCGGCGACGGTTATCGTTGGTTACGCGAGGCAGGACATTCTGTACGGCTCCCCGAACCTTCATTAGTTCCTCTCGCCGTCGCCGAAAAGTGGATTCAGGAATTGGCTGGTTTAAGTTTTGACGAAGTGCGCCTCGAAGCTTGGCATAACCAGCGTGTCTTTGCCGAAACGGGCCGCTTACTTTTTACTCATGTTGGCCTTTCGGGCCCCTTGGTTCTGAACGCCGCCACCCGTTTGGCGGCCTTGCATCGCGAAGCTCAAGCGCAACATCAAGAACTTGGGCTACGCCTTGATTTTTTTCCCCGCTGGGATGGGGGTGAAGTTGATCGTCAGTTGGTCGCGCTGATCGCCGAAAACCCCAACCGACAGCTCAAGAGTTTGCTCAGCACTTGGCTGCCTCCTCGACTCGTCCAACGCCTCTTAAGTCCGTCACAGCTTTCTGAAGTCCCGGGCCGGCATCTCACCAAAGAAGCACGGCAGAGTCTCAGTCGTCTACTCAAAGGCTTTCCGTTAACCTTTCAAAGGCTTCTGGATGCATCTAAAGCTGTGGTCAGCTCCGGCGGAGTAAGTTTGAAGGAAGTCGACTTTCGTACTATGAAAAGCCTCAAAGTCGAGGGACTGTCGCTCGTCGGGGACCTGTTAGATTTCGATCGTCCCACGGGTGGCTTTAGCTTGCAAATTTGTTGGACTACGGCGTGGTCGGCAGGATTGGCCCTGAGGGGTTCCCCCCAGGGCCAAAAATCTAGTTAAAGTACATATCCGTTGTATCAACAACTTTTCCGGGGGCCTGCGTCAAAGAAGAGCTGTAGACATAAACCCGCAGGTTCCCTTGTCCGGAACAAGTCTGTGTTGTTAAAGTTCCGTTCGTGACCGTTTTAACGTGCCCTGTTACCGCATCAGTATAGGTACCATTGGGGATCTGACTAAATGTTGCGTTCCCCGAGATGGTCACCAGCGCCAAACTGTCGGTTGAGGCATCCGTATACCTGCGAATGTACGCCAGGTGATTGCCCGAGACATATGGCGCTGAGGCCTGGTATTCCCCCATCTGCAAAGCGGGAATCGCTCGGCGAATCAAATTTAGCTCACGAACGTGAATCGCCAACGGATACTGTAAGGTCTGAGCAACATTTCCCGTCGCCCCGGTATACTTGCCAAAACCTGTTGCCGTCACAGAGCCGGTGATGTTATCGCCAAAATAGGCTCTTCCTGTTGTAGAAAGTGGCGCATTTGGTCCCACATCAATCGGAGCGCCTTTTTGGAACTCGATTTCATCACCGTTGTAGAGAGCCGGTATACCCCGGAAGGTGAATTCCAAATCCAGGTTTTCTGCCCAAGTGGCTTGGGACTGAGCAAAGCGTTCTGTCGAGGGAGACTGATCGGGAGAGTAATCGTGACTCGCAACATAGACCACGTTCCAAGTCGCGTCGTTGTAAAGCTGGTCGCCGGATAAGGCCATATTAAAGGCGTTATTGGCATTAATAAAGGCCCAATGCATGGGGAAGTCGATCACATGAAACCCATTCGATTGACTGTAATCAGGCTTATGGTAGGTAACCGCATTCAAGAAAGCATTATTGCTGGACGGAAGGTTCGAGGTTGTATCGTTGGCATTCCAAAAGGCTGCCGTCGAAGCCTCGTTCGTTTGACGAGATTGATCCACCGAAGAGTTCCAAATTGTGCCCCAATCCACCGGCTGGGTTTGTATCAGTTGCGACCAGTTGAGCGTGGGGTCCGTCCCCCAGGCAAAAGAACTGTCCCCCGTATTCCAAGTGTAAAAGAAGGGGCTAATTGCGGGGATTCCCGAGTTCACCACATTTTCATACAAAGCCGCAACTTCACCAAACATAAAGAAATGACTATTGCCATCTTGACCTGCCCTTTGCAGGAATTTCGGAAAAAATTCCTTATCAAGCGTCAAACGAGACACATGCTTCACCGTATCAATGCGGAAAGCATCAACCCCATCGTCGATCATCTTGTAGTAGGCCTGACGCAAGTAGGTCGCCACAACAGGGTTTTCGGTGTCTAAGTCAACGCAATCGCCGGCAATTTGTCCCGTTTCTACCGTGTAGCCTTCCCACTGCAAGGATTGCTCATGGTGATAAATATGATGGGTGTCGATCGCATCGGTCTTCATCGCCGTTTCTCGGTCGTTGTACTGGTTGGTTGGGGTATCCGTTGCGTAGCTCGCCGGCAATACACCCGGGGGTGCGATGTCAATCAAGCCTGCGGGGTTGTCCGCATTGATAGAGATCGCCGCATGGTTCGCATCATAAATCTGCGACCAGTTTTTCTTGAAGAGCGGGAAAAGATTTTCTTCGCCAAAATTCCCGCTATGGTTAAGCACAATGTCTTGAATGAGCTTCATCCCTTTGGCATGGACAGCATTGATAACGTCTTGGTAGGTCGTATCACCAGATTCTAGGCGTGGGTCAATTTGAAAAAAGTTAAGGGCATGGTAGCCGTGATAATCGTAACCAGACGCATTCTCGACCACGGGAGTGATCCAAATCGCCGAAAAGCCCAAGGCTTTTATGTAGTCGAGTTTTTCAATGAGCCCTTTAAAATCACCGCGCCAAGCGGGGTCAGAATCAGGGTTCTTGGCCTGGGCATCGCTCCAGCAATGTAAATTGTTCGATTGGTCGCCATCAAAAAACCGCGTGGTGATCAGAAAGTAGATAGTTTCTTTGCGAAAGTCCGTCGTTCCAGAATAGCCAATGATATACATGTAACTGGTGGTAGCTTGATTTCCTGCCGCATCCACCAATAAAAACCTGACTTGGGTCGTCTGACTGATATTCAGCGTAACCCCTGAAAGGCCATTCGAAGCGTCGCCCGTGCAATACACAGAGCTAGACGTGGTAGGAGCCGAGCCGTCCGTCGTGTAATAGGCGGTTGAGGTGCCAGCCTTATTGTCAGTCATCGTAAAGGTTACTAATTGCCCATTGGTATAGCTACCCGCCGCCACACTGGCCACCATCGTAGGAGGCTGGAGGTCTAATGTAGGATCTACCGTGAACGACCAAGTCGACGGGGTGCCGCTGACGCCTTGAGCATTAACTCCCATCGCTGACAATGTACAGGTCGAGGGGACCACAAAGGAACCAGTATACAGATTACTTGTCGCGGAAGGCGTTGAACCGTCAAGAGTATAATAGATTTTGTCTGTACTGAGAGTACTTGTTAAGGTAACGGCAGGTGCCGTCAAATACTTTCCACCTGCCGGTGAAGCGGTAATCACGGGAATAACGGCGGCATCAGGATTCGACGTCGACCAGGCTGTACCGTTAAACCATTCGGTCGTAGCATAGGGGCCCGCCAGATCTTGCTCGGCCCCACCGTTAAACTTAATCGCCAGAGTATTGGCCACCGGCAGGTACGCCGAGGGAATATCGTAGTAGTACCAACCCGGGTTTGCCGAGTCAGCAGTCATGCTAGGACCGGGCCAGGTGCCCCCGGTGAGCTGACTGATGGCGGGGCCGTTATTGAGTTCCCACACCCAGATTGTAGGAGCGCTAGTCGCTTTAAAGTAAATACGTACCCCCGCC
>JABEVK010000075.1 GCA_013044245.1 Spirochaetales bacterium
CTTGAGGGACTAAAAAAAGCCGGATTACAAAAAGCAGGGGTTCAAGAAGCACCGGTTGAACCCGTTTTGGCAAAAGTTCAGTCTGAAACAACAAAAACGGACAAGCTAATTTCCGATGATATTCCCCGCTTACCCACCATTCGGGTGTGGGAAAAACAGGCGCCCGAGCCGATTTGGCGAGCCGAATTTCCCCAAATTCGTTCAGAACACTAGATTGTCTTCGAAAAAGGGGGTATCATAGTCCGTCTAAACTCATAAGGAATGTATGAAATTCGAAGATTTTCCTTTACACGATAAAATCCTTGACGGGATTCGCGACATCGGTTTTACCGAACCAACCCCCGTTCAGGCCGAAACGTTCGGCCTTCTTTTTCAAGGCAAGGATATCGAAGCCCAGTCCCAAACCGGGACGGGAAAAACAGCCGCCTTTCTCATCGGTGGCTTTCATCTGCTCATGTCTGATCCAAAATTTCAGGGCCGCAAGATGCTCGTAGTTGCCCCAACGCGGGAATTGGCTGATCAGATCGAAAAAGAAGCCCTGCTGATTGGCAAGCATCTCAAGTTGCGCATTGGTGCGTTTTACGGCGGCGTAGGCTATGCCCAACAGGAGAAACTGTTGTCCGAAGGCGTGGATGTCATGATTGGCACCCCGGGCCGTCTGCTCGACTTTGCTGGGTCGGGCAAGGTGAGCTTTCACGATGTCGGCGTGTTGGTAATTGATGAAGCCGATCGCCTCTTTGACATGGGTTTTTACCCTGACCTTCGCCAAATGTTGCGCACGATGAGCGATCCCGAAGACCGTAGAACCATGCTGTTCAGCGCTACCTTGTCCAGCCAAGTCATGAATTTGGCCTGGGAGTACCTTAAGGATCCGGGGCAAATCGTCATTGAGCCCGAGAACGTTACGGTAGACCGTATCCGTCAGGAACTATATCATGTGGCCAGCGACGAAAAGTTTGGAGTGTTGCTATCGCTCTTACAAGAGTTTAAAAACAAGACGGCCATTATCTTTACCAACACCAAGCACACCGCCATTCAGGTGGCCAAACGGTTGGAACTCAATGGTTTTTCCGTTGAGTTCATCATGGGCGATCTTCCCCAAAGCAAACGCCTAAAGATTATTGAGGATCTTAAAGCAGGACGTTTGCCGTTTTTGGTGGCCACCGATGTGGCTGCCCGGGGCCTTCATATCAACGATCTTGACCTGGTTGTGAACTACGACCTCCCCCTCGAAGCTGAAAATTACGTTCATCGAATTGGCCGGACTGCTCGCGCGGGTAAAGAAGGCCGGGCCGTGAGCTTAGCTTGTGAAAAATACGTCTATGGCCTTAAGGCGATTGAAGAGTACATTCACAATAAGATCCCTGTTGCTTGGTTTGAAGAGGGTCAGCTTGTCGAGGACAAAAGCCGTGGCGTTCCTATTCGGATTGAAGAAGATAGCCGAGGCCCCCGTGGTCCCCGTGGCCGTCAGCCATTGCGCAGCGAAAGCCGAGAACGCGGACCCCGTGGTCCTCGCCGCGACAAGCCGATGACCATTCGTTCGTCCTCATTGGTGAACGAGGCTACTGGTGTTCGCTCGATGGAGGGTGGCAAAGTCGAAGGACCCAAACGCGATCGAAAACTTGGACGCGATGATAAAGAACGGACTGTGAACCCAGAGCGTACCTCGACTCAGGGCGAACGGATTGCGGCAGCAGCGGCCGCAGTGGGGACAGCTCGTCCTAAGGGACACCGCAACTTGCGCAATACACCCCGCAAAGCTGAAGCGCGTCAGGAAGCTCCCCGAACAGAAAAACGCCCAGAAAATCGTCGTGAGTCTCGTCCCGAGGTTCGGCGTGATTCTCCGGTTCGTCGCGATCCTCGTGGCGAAAATCACCGAGACAAGAAGCCCGTGGCCGCTAAGTCAGGCTCGGGTATTCAAGATCGCTTGGACTATTACAAATCCAAGTATGGCGAAGATTTTAAGGCCGTTCATGTGGCTCCCGAGAAGAAATCCAAACAAGGTCTCTTGGATCGTTTGGCCAGTGCCTTAGGCCTTAAGAAAAAATAGGGTTAAAGACGAAATGAGTTTTGATATCCTGGTGCTTCTTGCACCGGGTTTTGAAGAAATTGAAGCCCTATATCCCGTCGATCTGTGGCGTCGGGCTGGTCTTTCGGTGGTAACAGTCGGGGTCGTCGACCAGGATGTCACCGGCTCCCATGGCATCACCGTCCGAGCCGATCTTGTCCTTTCACAGTTTCTTGACACCAATTGTGACCCGTATCAGGCTGTCTTTTTGCCTGGTGGTATGCCTGGCGCCGAAAACTTGTCGAGATCCCCGTTGGTTGTGTCCCTCATCAAAAAAACGTTGGATGAAAACCTTTGGCTGATCGCCATCTGTGCGGCTCCCGCCGTCACCTTGGGGCGAAACGGGCTGTTGCGTCAGCGGCAGTTTGTAGGCTTCCCTGACTTCGCTGAAGAGGGGAAGTCTCACGGGGGCATTTGGCAAGACCATGACGTGGTGGTTGATGGAAAACTTATCACCAGCCGCGCCATCGGTACCGCCCCGCTTTTGGCCCTCGAGGTCATTCGCCAACTAAAATCAGACGAAGCGGCTCTACAGGTGAGCCGCCGTGGTTTGATTTCCACTCGATAGTCCTGGCCGTAATCCCGGGCCGGCTTAGTCGCCAGCTACGCTAAAATCGACTTTAACGCCGGGTTCTTCGTCAGTTCTTTTTCAAGAGCTTTTGCTCGTTCATGATTGACATACTTGGGGTCCTGGAACGAATAGGTGAAGTTGGTATGGATATCGTAGGTACCCGCCGTCAGGGCGTAGGTATCTTCGGTCATAACCAGCTCCTCATCCGTGGGAATGACAAAAATTTTAATTGGTGAGTTGTCGGCACTGATGCAGGTTTCAGCATTTCTGGTCCGTGACAGCTTGTTTTTTTCGCGGTCAAGGATGATGCCCAGGCCTTCTAACCCCTGCAAGGCTTCTTCACGAATTTGAAAGGCCATTTCACCGACCCCCGCAGTAAACACGACGGCGTCCACGCGACCGAGGGCTGCCATGTAGGAACCGATGTATTTTTTTAGGCGATAGCCTTCAATTTGACGCGCCAGCAACGAGTTGGGGTCGCCTTCGTCGGCCGCCTTGTTCATATCTCGGCGGTCTGAAAATTTTTGGGTGATGCCAAGAATCCCGGATTTTTTATTTAGTTCGTTTTCTACTTCAAGATTGCTCATCCCGGTTCGGCGGCAAATGTAGCTAATGATAGCCGGGTCAATATCGCCTGAACGGGTTCCCATCACCAAGCCTTCGAGAGGGGTAAGCCCCATCGAGGTATCGTAGGCACAACCGTTCTTGACGGCGCTCATCGAGGCACCATTGCCGACGTGTGCGATGATGAGGTTGGTTTCAGCCGGAGCTTTTTTTAATAAAACAGACGCCCGCTTGGCGGTGTAAAGGAACGACGTACCATGAAAGCCGTAGCGTCGGACTCCGTAAAAGCTATACCAGTTATAGGGAACAGCGTAGATATAAGATGACGCTGGCATGGTTTGGTGCCATGCCGTATCTAAAACAGCGACCTGCGGTATACCAGGAAGCACCTTTTGTGCCGCTTCAATACCCGAAATATTCGCTGGCAGGTGCAGGGGGCCCAGGTCAATTAGCTCGCGGAAGGTTTGAAGGGTCTCAGAGGTGATCAGGACCGACTTGGCGAACTTTTGACCGCCATGAAGAACCCGATGACCCACGGCCACGACTTCCTTTAAAGATTTGACAACGCCCATTTTGCTGTCGGTAATACATTCCAAAATCAACTGAATCGCAGTTTCGTGATCCGGAATCGATCGGGTTACCGTATAGGGCTCCGTGTGATGCGGAATGTGTTCGAGAACAGCTTCGGACGAGCCAACCCGTTCTACAATTCCTTTGGCTAAAACAAGGTGCTCTGTCCATAAATAAACCTGGTACTTTACGGAAGAACTTCCGCAATTCAATGTCAAGATAACCATATGACCTCCCGGGCTAGTTTGTCACGAAGGGAAGGGAACTTCAAGGTGTTGAAGCGGTACGCCTTGGTTTTCTGTTAGAGAAGGCGTGAAAACTTTAATTCGGCAATGGATGAAAACCCTTACCCTCACAGTGATGGCTTTCGGAAACGTATCGCTTTGGGGCCAAGCGCCCGGCTTGAGCGTCTTGTACGCCACCGAAAACGGACTTTTAACCAGAACCCAGCTGAGTGCCTACAGTTCAGCATGGGGCGGCTGGTTAGGCTGGAAGTCCTCGGGGGCCACTCCGGCGGGCTTATGGGCAGGTCCGGTGCTGGTGGGCCCTTTGACGGTGGTAAAAAGTTCACCCGAAAAGCTCTCGTTCCTATGGTCTGCTCAAGCAGCAAGGGGCAGTTTTGGCCTGGTTTTGGGACGAAATGGTCCTTTTAGTC
>JABEVK010000076.1 GCA_013044245.1 Spirochaetales bacterium
ACTCTACTCCACCGGTTTTTATAAAGCGAAAGCGGGCTACGTCAAACAGACCTCCACAATCTTGTGCGATCAGTACCAAGGCGAGGTTCCCTTGGGGATGTCAGAGTTAACCGCCCTGCCCGGAGTAGGGCGCAAAACGGCAAATGTGATGCGCGGTCAGCTGGCAAACCTTCCCGCCGTGATTGTCGACACGCACTTTAAACGTGTTGTTCGACGGTTAGGTTTGACTGACGAGCACGACAGCGAAAAAATCGAGCGTGCGATACAGTGTCTCATCCCCGAGGACAAACAATTCAACTTTTCGATGGCCGCAAACCGGCATGGTCGGGTGCTTTGCACCGCTCGTAACCCGCAATGTCCGGAATGCCCTGTAGCCCGTCAGTGCCCTTCGAGGAGTTGAGCTCGTCAAATCTGGAACGAATCGTACAAGCCTATTTTGAAAGCAAATTCCCGTTTCGTGCTGTTTCTCAGGTTGGAGACACCCATGAAAACCTTTTGCTTTCTCTTTTTGACCGGTCTAACTGTGTTTTTAGCCCAGCCTTTTGCCGACAGCTTGAAAGGGCCCTCCGTTACCCTTGTCAATCAGACCGGGATCACCTTCACCGTCCTCCTCGTTGCCCCCGGTGGGAGCGAGGATTGGGGAGAAAATCTCTTGCTTCAGGAATGGCATGACGGGGAGCAAATCACGCTGAACCTTCCCCTTGCCCCTTATTGGAGTTTTCAAGGGGAAGGAACTTTCCCTTCGGGGGATACTGTGGAGCTGGACTTCATCTGTCCAGCACAAAAACCCAGCGAAATCGGACTTCTATTTTACCGCCTCGGGAGGGGAGAAGTTGAGCTTCTTGACAGTGCCAGCCCCCGCCTCTAAGCTGAAGTTCATGCGTCTGAGATTTTTGTTTGCCGCACTGCTTGCCCTGAGCGGGGGTTTTTCGACACTTTCGGCTCAGAATCTGCCGCCTCTGACTGATCCCAACACGTACCGTATCGTGTGGATTGTCGACCCAGTTGCCGCTCAAAAGTACCTCGATCAGGTGCTTGGGCGCTCTGGGCAACCTCCGGTTCTTTTAACGAGAATTTTCAGACTTCAACTTTCGGGAACCTATCAAACCGTTGACCTTCAACCGACGCCTCAGGGTTTATGGGTGGCTGAACGGATTCTTCCGCTCAAGGCCCCCGATTTAGCCCTTCCCCCAACCCTCTTTCGTCTTGTGCCCGTCGCTGGTGCTGGGCCTGAAGCCAAAAGACTCTGCCAAGTCTTACAGCGGCAATGGGCGGCTGACTCCCCCTTTCCCGCCATCGTAGAAGCTCCGGCTTTTGATCAACCTGGCCTTGACCCCCGTTATGATAAAACAACACGAACTTTAACGATCCGATTTCCGGGAGACTGACATGTATGACTTCAATGCCCGAATAGACCGTTCTGGCGTCCACTCTCTTAAGTGGGACAACCCGCACAATACGCCCGGACAAGAAAACATCTTACCCCTTTGGGTTGCCGATATGGATTTTGAGGCCCTACCCGAAATTCAGCAGGCGCTGTTAGATCGGCTTCGTAAACCTATCTTTGGGTATATGAGGTTTCCCCCTGCCTACTTCGATTCAATTCTTGATTGGCACAAGACAAGGTACCACCGGTCGCTGACCCGTGAGATGCTCATCCCTATTCCGTCGGTGCTTCATGGGTTATCTATGGCCTTACGGGCTTTCAGTAATCCCGGCGACGCGGTTTTGGTACAACCTCCTGTCTACACCCCGTTTTTTCGCGTTGTCACCTTGAATCAGCGGGTTGTCGTCGAAGCTCCTTTGAAAGAACCAGAAAACCCCGGTCAGGCATGGCGTTTTGACCCCGAGCAAACGCGCGCACGTCTGCGGGCAAGCCATGAAGCAGGGGCCCCCGTTAAACTTTGGCTGTTTTGCTCCCCTCAAAACCCGACGGGTCGGGTTTGGACCAAGAAAGAACTTGAGAGTGTTGCTCAAATCGCCCAGGAGTTCGACCTTCTGGTGTTGTCTGACGAAATCCACGCGGATTTGGTCAACCCGCTGGTGAACTTTACCAGTGCTTTAGATCTTCCTTCCTTGGCAGAACGTTCCCTTGTTGTTACCGGTCCCAATAAGACTTTCAATATGGCAGGTCTGGCCATCGCTCACGCATTCACCCGCAACCCCGAACTGGCCCTCAAGTTTCGCCGGGCCGTTGAAGCGGACTTTTACAATGAACCCCATGTTTTATCCATCGAAGCGGCTTGGGCCGCCTATCGTCACGGGCATCAGTGGTTGAACGAGTTATTAGAACATTTGAAGGGGAATTTTGACGTCTTGCGAGAACGTCTGGCCGCATGGAACCCGCCGTTGACGGTCTGCCCTTGGGAAGGAACCTACCTGGCTTGGGTGGACGCTCGTCCTCTTTTGGCTCAACGGGCCTACCGCGATGTCGCCCATCTGACCGAATCCTGGGAGGTTTCCGGGCGGGTTAAGATTACCGCGGGGTCAATCTACTGTACGGGAGGCGAGGGTTGGCTAAGATTCAACCTTGCTTGCCCCCGCCCGCTCTTAGAACAAGCTTTGGACCGGATTGAACGGTGGGAAAAACTGACGACCTAAGAAGGTACACTTAACCCGTACTCCGTATTTTCGTACGTGAACGTGGGTTTTGCTTATGGCAATTTTAATAAAGGAAAGCCCTCGGGCGGTAAATCAACGGCAACCAAAAGGATATGGTCAGCGCGACGACCCGCCGGTTGGCCGATAGGACCTAGCCATGTTTGCCAGGGAACAGCTTTTGTTCCCGAGATGACTTTTAAGCGTAAGTTTCCATCTTTTCCTACCCAAGGAAAGAGTATAGCAGGGTCGAGAAAGCGAACAGCACCGGCCATACCTTGGGTTAAGACTTGCTGGTTGAGCCCGGCAAAGTAAATTCGTCCGGGGTGGAGGGCCGTTAATAATTCTAACACCGGCCCCAGGTCATCCACGTTGAACCCGGTTTGCGGTTCAGCGTCTAAGAACGGAACCTTCAAGACATCGGCGCCATCTGAAGCCAACTTTCGGTCGGGGGCCAGACCCTGTGCCAAGGTTAGTCCCAAGTTGCGAATCCAATCTAAGGATAAGGATGGGTCGTGGTCAGGCTGCTCGCCAGGGGCAGCAGGAGAATACCCAGGAAGGGCACTTTGTGGTCGTAGCAGATCTACCACACGAGGAACGGGTATCTTCCACGCCCGGCATAGCGAGTCCGTCAGCCAAGCCGTAGACCCCCAAGGCCCCAAGCCCCTTTCTGGCAATCGATAATTTTCAAGACTAGTCCACAAGCCCCACGGTTTACCTGTTGCGTCCGTCCCCTGAGCATCACTATGGGGATCAGGGACCCATAGGCCCCAACGAGTTTCGGGGACTGTTGAAAGCGCATGCTCAACCAACCTTGCTAAATGTTCCACCTGGTCATCGGCGGGAGTGTGCTGTGGAATGAGAGATGACCAAGGAACTTCTTGTGCCGTTGAATCCCATAGCGATTGTTCGGGGCTTTTTAAGATTTCTGACAGAGATGTTGGTACCTGCCAACCACCCCACACCAGACGTCCATCAACAAACAGATCCATTCTACTGGTAGGTCCCCCATCCTTAGGGGTTAACCTGATCCAGGTTCCCGTGTTGGCCAACAAATCCCCTGCAGGTTCAACAGGGCCTGTTAGAATCAGCCGAACCTCGCGAATCCGGTCAAGCCCATCACGAAAAACAATCCAACAGCCGGCTGAATAGGGCTTTCCCACATCCAGCCGCAGTTCCCATAAGGTTTGATCTTCGGGACCAGAACGAACCTTTCGAACGATAAAGGTTACGTCCTGCCCCTCTACAGGAGACAGCCGAAGGCGCTCAGATCTTAACTGAGCGGCTGGCGTTAAAAATAAAAGGTTTTGAACCCTAGGGTCCAATCGATCGGCTAGAGTCGAAGGAATCAGATGGGAGCGCGTCTCACCCCAGGGGTCTGCGGCTACAGGGAAAGCCGCCACCAAACAGTAGGCCAACCCAATCAGAGCCCAAGGCGTCCTCATGACTGTCCTTTCATGATCCGCCCCGAACTTCTAACTGCAGCGGGATGTTGGCAAATCCTAAGTCACGCCGAATCCGGTTGATGATATATTCTACCAACGATGCAGGTGTATCTTTACCGTGATTGCCAAAAGCAACAAACTTTACGGGTAAGACACTTACCTGAGTCAGATAACGAATTTTATACGAGACACCTTTGATCTGAGGTGTGGGTAAGTCATCCATCCAGATTTTTAACATCTCATTGAGTTTTGCCGTTTCAACCCTATGAAGAAGCTCTCGATGCACTTGTCCTGCCGTTTTGAGAAGCTCACGAACGCCCTCTCCCGTTTTTGCCGAAACCGGCACGATCGGGGCAAAATCTAAAATGGGAAACAAAAACCGCACGCGATCTTGAACGGCTTCCAATTGGTTTTTCATCGGGGGCAGAAGATCCCATTTGTTCATTGCCAAAATCACGCCTCGACCTTCTTTGACAATTTGGTAGGCGATCTTTTTGTCTTGATCGGTTAAACCTTCAGCGGCATCCATCAAAAGGATCACAACATCCGATTCAGAAATCGTCTTTAGGGCGCGGTTGACTGAGTAATACTCCACGTCCTCGATAACCTTGCCCTTACGGCGAATTCCAGCCGTGTCCATCACACGAAACCGACGCCCTTGAAACGTAAACCGGCCCTCCACAGGGTCACGCGTCGTTCCAGGAATGTCCGAAACTAAGGACAAATCTGTACCCGTGAGGCGGTTAACCAGCGTTGATTTTCCCGCATTCGGTTTGCCTAAAAGGGCCAACCGCAAATCAGGAATCTCTTCTTCAGGGATGGGGGTGTCGGGTAGCCGTGCAAACACTGTTTGTGCTAACTCGTCAATACCGCGGCCGTGCGCCGCACTTAGGCACACATACTCGTCAAAGCCCAGAGAGTAGAAGTCAGAAGCCAGCAGGTCTTTTTCAAGTGAGTCTGCTTTATTCAAGGCGACAATAATTTTACGTCCTAGCGGGCGCAGAAGTTCAATGAAGCCTAAATCTTCAGGAGATAGATGGCGAATATCCAATACCAGGACGATAACGTCGGCGCCACGGGCACGATCAATACTTTTTTGCGCTACGGCGCGATCGAGGTCGCCGCCTTCGGAGAGGTAACCACCGGTGTCAATCAGGGTTGCAGCACGGTCGTTCCAGCGCCACGGGGCTTCGACAGGGTCACGAGTAACTCCCGGGGTGGGGTCAGTAATCGCGTGACGACGACCGACTAAGCGGTTAAAAAGCGTGGATTTACCCACGTTGGGGCGTCCGACCAACGCGACTCGAGAAAGCTGAGGTACGGGAGAATCACTCAATTTCGGCAAACCTTCCTTGACTATACGCCGAGAGGTAAGCTTCGACCTCTTCGACGCGGGGCAATTTGAGAACTTTTTCGGCCACTTCTTGTGCTTCAGAAAGTGTTAGTGACCGTAAAACTTCTTTGACCCGGGTAAGGCTTACTGTATTCATGCTGAACTCGTCCAGCCCTAAACCGGCTAAAACCAGGGCAGCTTTGGGGTCGCTGGCCATTTCACCACACATTGCCACAGGAATCCCGGCAAAGTGGGCGTTGTCAATCACCATTTTAATCAGACGGAGCACACCAGGATGCAAGGGGTCGTAAAGCCCCGCAATTCGCTCGTTTCCCCTATCGACGGCCAAGGTATATTGAGTCAAATCGTTGGTTCCAATCGAAAAGAAATCTACCATGCGGGCCAAATGATCCGACACCAAGGCCGCCGAAGGCACCTCAATCATCGTCCCAAGGGGAATGTGCGGAAGGGGGATACCCTCTGACAAGAGTTCTTCGCGCACATCCTGGTACACGGCTAAAACTTGTTCTAATTCTCCAACGCCCGAAATCATTGGGAACATAATTTTTAGGTTTCCATGACAAGCGGCCCGCAATAAGGCTCGCAGTTGCGTACGAAAAATTTGTTGATCAGCCAGACAGTAGCGAACGGCTCTCCAGCCCAAGAGGGGGTTCGATTCTTTGAACGGGTAGGCATCGGGAGCCAACTTATCCCCGCCCAAGTCTAGGGTACGGATGGTAACCGGCATACCCCCCATTCCTTCTAAAACTTGTTTGTAAGCGAGGAACTGAGTTTCTTCGTTGACCAAAGCGCCGTGCTGAATAAAAAGAAACTCTGACCGGTAAAGCCCGATGCCTTCTACACCATGTTCGATAACAGAAGGAACTTCTTCGGGAATTTCAATGTTGGCCTTGAGGATAAATGGTTTGCCGTCACGAGTGGTACAAGGTAAAGACTCTAAGGTTGCTAAGTGATGGCGGCGGCGAAGAAACTCTTTTTGCTTGGCACGATAGTCAGCAAGTAATTCTTCGGTGGGGTTGATGAGCACCCTTCCCTGCTCGCCGTCGACAATCAGCCAGTCACCCGTTTTTACTTCTTTCGAGATGCGCCCTAGTCCCAAAACCGCTGGAATTTCAAACGAACGCGCTAAAATGGCGGTATGCGTAGTTTTCCCACCCACATCCATGGCCAAACCCTGAACAAATTTCTTATTCATGGCAACGGCATCGCTGGGCATGAGGTTGGGAGCTACTAAAATGACTTCGGATTTTAACTCGGCTAGTTGAGTACGTGGGGTCTTACCCAAAAGGTGTTGCATAACTCTTCGTGAAACGTCGCGGATGTCCAGAGTTCGCTCTTTCAGATAAACGTCTTCTACAGTACCTAACTTGATAATAAGTTCATTTACCACGTCCTGAAGTACCCATTCGGCGTTTTTTCGGGTTCTGGTAATCCGTACATCCACTTTGGCTTGTACTTCGGGGTCACGGAGCATCAATATGTGAGTCGATAAAAAGCCGTCGGGGTCACCACCGCCGCGGTTAAGAACGTCTTCTAAGTCTTTCGTTGCTAGATCAACGGCATGCCGGTAGCGATTCATTTCATCGACAACATCCCGTTCAAGAATGTTATATTCCGGTATATCCAAGTCGTCATCACGGTAGAGGTACACGCGACCGATAGCAAATCCGGGGGAGGCCGGTACGCCTCTCAACTCATTCATAGCCTATTATACTCGGAAGGTAAAATTCCTGTCAAACAATGCCTTGCCTTAGCCCAAACAGCCCGTTAAGATACCGTTATGGCAAAACAGCGATTTCCCACCTGGGCCTTGGCTTGGCTAACCGGCTTGGTCCTGGCGGCGGCAATTTTTCTTGCCAACAAGGACGCAGTCGATCGTTTGATGGACGCCACAGGACTAACTCATGTTCTTTATCCCGGAAAAGCCAATTTGGCTGCTGAAGTGGTGCGCCAAGATAGGCATTTGGACCAACCGGCACGCATCGTTCTCGACCAGGCACCAGCACAACACGTTTTACCATTGTCCGAACAGTCGCCGGCCGACCCGTCTTTAGATCAAGCTCCTATCGGTCCACCAGGGACCCCGCTGGATCAGCTTACCACCAGTGACATCATTTTACCGAGCAATGGCATTTTACCAACGCCGCCACCGACGCCGGTATCAACACCATCGCCATCACTAACGCCAGTACCAACCCCCTCGCAATCACCATCACCAACGCCTACGACCCAGGGTGAAAGCCTCTATTTTTTAAAAATGGGTCCCGACGGCCGCTTAGAGCCCACGCCGTACCAACGGGAACTCATCGCAGGTACTACTCCTTTAACAGCGGTAATACGTGGCTTGTTAATGGGTCCGACAATCTTTGAAAAGAATGCTGGTGCAATCACATTGATTCCCAATGGAACTCAGCTCCTTTCGGCACGCGTCGATAATGGTACCGCCTTTCTGAGTTTCAGCGAAGAGTTCACTCATAACAAAATGGACTTAGAGGGGTTTGCTGGTCAGTTGAAAGAGCTAGTCTGGACAGCCACACAGTTTCCCTCGGTTCAGAGGGTTCAGTTTCTGGTCAATGGCCAATACCGTGACAGTCTGGGGATGGATGGGTTATCCATCGCTATCCCCCTCAGCCGTGCCAGCTTTCACTGATTTTCGTTCTAACCACGCTAAAAGTTCTTGATTTCCCTTTCGTCCTCGCACGGGGCTGGGGATGACATGACGGACAGAAATGCCCTCGGCGGCAAGACGGTTCATCAAATCAGAGACAATCCGTTCTACCTCTTCAGGGGGTACGATACCTACAAACTCAGGAGGAGGGCTTTCCCACTCAAATTGTGGTTTAATCAGAGCTACCAAGAGATTCCCCTCGGTAAGCGACAAGATATGGGCTGCAGCACCTTTGAGGGAACGAAAAGACAAATCTGCTGTTGCACCCCAGGGACGGGGTTCCAGACTGTTCACCTCCATAATGTTGGTACTTTCTAACACACGAACTTGAGGGTTTTGTCGCAGGCTCCAGTCAAGTTGATTGGTCCCCACATCCACGGCATGAACGAGTTTTGCCCCCGCCTGCAACAGGGCGTCGGTAAAGCCTCCTGTCGATGACCCTGCGTCGACCCAGACCCTATGAGCCACAGGTACCTTCCATTCGTCCAACGCCGCTTGGAGTTTGTAACCGCCCCGGCTTACAAAGCGTTTGGCATCTAAAAGAACTTCCGATTCTGCTGAAACCAGCGTTTTGGGGTCACGGAGACGCTCACCCTCTACCAGCGCATCACCGCATAAAATTCGGGCAAAAAGCCGTTCCCGTGAAATTTCAGGATAGAGAAGTGCCAGATGATCGAGTAAGCGCCGTTGCTTTGCCATCAAAAGGCTACCGGATTTTCTGTCTCTGGCCCCCAGCAAAAGCGTTCTACCGCAAGAGCTTTGCCCGACTCAACCGATACTTCAACCTTTAAACCCCTGACTTCGCTAGGCCCATTGGCAACCTCCCCCTTAAGAGGGATTTG
>JABEVK010000077.1 GCA_013044245.1 Spirochaetales bacterium
CCCTTCGCCTGTCAAACGAGGTGACATCCGGGCGCTGAAAAAGCGGTCACCGAGAACGGTAGGCAGGGTATAGGTCCAAGCTTGAACAGGTTCTCCCGCGGCTAATTGCTGCAAGGCTTGCTTGACGGACTGCTGAATTTCAGGGAACGACATCTCCAACCCGGTAAAATCCCAGGTCGAAAAAAGCGTACCGGCTTTTTTCGACTGAAAAAACTCAAGATAGCGGCCATCTTTATCTAAGACGCTGACAAAATCATCAATGGACGTCAGGGTTGAACGGTATAAATCCTCGCTGAGCTGAAGAGCTTCGAGAGTCGCGGTTTGGTCTGTCACATCATCAAGAATGACCGCAAACCGCTCTTTCCCCGAGGGATAGATCCAGGTCTGCCAATACTTTTTCAACGTTTTGCTGTAAAACCGTTGCGATTCTGGATTCTGAGTAGCTAAAACCCGGGCGATACCCTCATGAAAATCCATGCCAAGGTCCGCCATCAGAGTTGAACCGTGCTGTTCCAACGGAAAGTCCAATATCCCAGCGAATTGGGTTTTAAATGCTGGGTTTGCTCCCAAGATCATAAAGTCGAGCAAAACGTGACCCTTTTGTTGTGCTTCACAGGCTAAAACAGGTACCGGGAGATTTTCAAACAACGCACGATACCGATCTTCACTTTCTTGAAGTTTCTGTTCTGTTCTTTTGAGAAGACTGACATCGGTAAAGGTCATGACGACACCTTCGATCCGTTCTTCTAGCGTCCTATAGGGAAGAATACGATGCAGATAAATGTGGCCTTCCGCCGTGTGAAGCTCTTGCTCCCATGGGGTTAAATCGCGAAGAACCATTTGAATGGGCTCTTCGATACGAAGACCAAAATACCCCGAAAATGCGGTAATTGATCGGCCTAAATCGCTGTCAATCAACGGAAAAACTTGGGCGGTTTCGGGGGTAAAACGCCAGATTTTGAGTTCTCGATCAACAAAAATCAAACCGATTCTGGCGCTGTGAATAAAGTTGAACACATCGTTATTCAGACGGCTTAACTCTTCGATACGGTTGGCATAGGCGATGTTGAGGTTCCCCAGCTCGTCATTCGCGGCCTGAAGCTCTTCTTTTGACGATTCTAACTCTTCGTTGGCGCTTTGAAGTTCTTCGTTCATGGCCTGAGACTCTTCATTGCCGGCCTTGAGCAACTCATTCGCCTTTTCAAGCTTTTGAACGGTATTTTTTAAATACAGGCGTGTGGACGCTAATTCCTGTTCGAGTTCCAGGATGCGCTCTTGATTCTCGGTATTGCTATTGCCTGGGCCACTGGCTTCGTGCGCCACGGTATGCTTGTCAAAAACGAACAAAAAATGAACACCAGAAAGAAACGGAACCTCGATGGGGTAAACGGTGATTTTACAGGCTCGACCGGCTTCTCGATCCCACCGTATCAACGCAGACTCTTGCCGACGCTGGTGAAGTAAAGCCTCCGCATGGGCGTTAGCAACCGGTATCCTCAAAGGGTCAATCATATTTTCAACGATTTGATGGGAGGGCTTTCCCCGGCGACGGTGAAAGATTTCGGACGTATCACCCCAAAGGAACTGAATATCCCCCTGGGTATCAACAAGCGCACAGGGCGGAAAATGCTGATCGGCAATCTGCTCAAAAATGAGGTTCTGAAGCATTAACGTGGGTTCCGTTAACGTCGGCCGAACAGGAACAACCTCACGCTTCAGGGGCATGGCCAACTGGACGGGAGTAGTCTGAGGGCGTGCCGCAAAAGTCCGTCGGTACAACCGGGCTCGCTTGTCGACAACCTCAAACCAAGGAGTTCTAGCACTGATCGATTCTGAATTGCCCAAGAACAAAATGCCACTGGGTTCAAGGGCGTAAGCAAACGTCGTTGTTAAGGACTTTTGAACGGCACCATTTAAATAAATTAAAAGGTTACGGCAACTAAGAAGGTCAATATGGGGGTAGGGAGGATCGGCCAAAAGGTTTTGTGGGGCAAAAACAACCCCTTCCCGTAGACTTTTTTTAACCTGCCAACCATCGTTTGCGTTTTCAAACCAGTCAAAACGACGTTGCGGTGAAACCCCTCGTAAGGCCGCCTCGGAATACCAGCCGCGACGGGCGGTTTCAATGGCTCGTGTATCAATATCCGAGGCGAAAATTTGAATTTCACCGGGCCATGCCGAGGTTTGCTTCGCTTCTCGCAACAAGATACTCAAGGAATACACTTCTTCGCCCGTCGAACACGCGGGGACCCAAACGCGCAGGGGTGCCGGAGTGTTCGCGCCAGACATCCATGTGCGTAGTTCCCTGCCTAAGGCATCAAATGCCTCAGGATCACGAAAAAAAGATGTCACCCCAATCAAAAGAGAAAGGAACAACGCTTGTTGCTCTTCAGCATTCGAATCTAAAAGTTCAATATAAGAATTCCAATCACGCTCGGGGTAATGGTCTTTTCGGCGCTGAAGCCGCCGCAAAATCGTGCTTTGCTTGTACAGGGAAAAATCACAGCCCGCCTGAGCGTGAAGAACCCCCAATACGGCGGGGTAGAGAGACGCCGGACAGGTAGTTAAAGCTTCAGAAAAATCGGTCATTATTCTTAGTGTAAACCTGGACACTTTATTGTCAATATTTCTTTTTCTGTAGACGAAAGCTAAAACATAACTTAAAAGTATTTCATGGCATTTCGCATGATCCGCAGTACTGATCTGGCGGCGCTTTCCCGCCGCTTTGCGCAAGAGACAACCAATCGAGCTAGCGTCTCGCTCTTGGACCCCGAGTACATTGTTGTCCAAACACCGGGCATGAAAAAATGGCTGGCCTTAGAAACAGCCCGACAACGGGGCTCGTTTGTCCGCGCCGAAATGCTGAGTCCCGTTCAGCTGGCGATGAAACTCTCGTTTGTCATCCTTCGGCAAAAAGAAGAAAAATCTCTTTTTGAAAAAGATGTGATGGTGTGGGCTTTGTTTCGCCTTTTCCACGAACTTAGACTCCAGGACCCTCAGAATGCGCCTTTACTCCCCTTAGGGGATTATCTTCAAAAAGATTCGTCCGAAAAAGAAACCCGTGCTTTTAGCTTAGCCTCATCAGTCGCCGACCTTTTTGACCAGTACCTTTTGTACCGACCCGATTGGCTGAGCGCTTGGGAACGAGGAGCGCGAATCCCTGACGAGGCTTTTTCAGCGGCTCCCTTTTGGGACGAGACCATTCGCGAGGCCCAAGCCTGGCAAGCCGAGTTGTGGCGAAGGCTGTGCAACCAAGCCCAACAACCCCACCGTGCAGAATTATTCCTACGCATAGAACAAGCACTTGGGGGCCCCCTGAACGTCAATCTGCCGTTTCGTGTTTCGCTATTTGGGATGTCGTTACTCCCGCCCGTTTTTTTACGGATATTTCAGGCTTTGGGCCGCCATGTGCCCGTGACTCTCTACCTCCCCGTCCCGACCTTAGATTACTGGGGTGATCAAGCCAGCTTGCGTTCTCGCCTTCAAACGCCAGCGACACCTGGACCCACCGGTTCCCGGCTTTTAGGTGAGTGGGGAAAAACCGGCCGGGAACTGATGGATTTACTGCTCGAAGCCGACGTTTTGGACGAGGAACCGCTGGTTGGTGCTGAAATGGGGCGTGGCCTTTTAGGAGCTTTGCAGGCCGAAATCCGTGGCAATAGCCTTCCTGAAGCCCAAGCGATCGAAGAAAGCTCTTGGACCATCCGCTTTGCCCGCTGTGCCACCCCCCTACGGGAGGTAGAAGTCCTTTTGGACCTCCTTTTAGAATCGATGGCCGAAGATGAAACCCTCACCCCGGCCGACGTTGTCATTCTTTCACCGCAGTTGGAGGTGTATGAGCCTTTGATTGACCTCACCTTTCGTAATGCGCAGGCCACCCGTGGTGTCAACCTGCCGTTTGACCTAGCCGACGCCAAAACCCCCGAATCCCTGTTTAGCCGGTGGCTCAATGAGGTTTTACAAGTGGTTCCGGGGCGTTTTGAGGCTGACCGTGTGTTTTCGCTCTGGGAATTGACACGGCAAGTGCTTGGTGAGCCCCTTTCTGACGAGGATCGCGAGAACACTCGGCTTATGGTCGAAGAATCAGGGATTCGCTGGGGGGTCTCGGGCCCCGACAAGGCCGAGTGGAACTTACCCGCCGAGTCGGCATTGACCTGGCATGAGGGGTTGGATCGGCTGTGGTCCGCTTTTTGCGTGGGGCCTAAAACGCTTCTCGATGACGGTCTATATTCCTTTACTTCAGTACCCGACCCTGACCTCATCGCCGACCTTTCGAGGTTTTTAGGGCAATTACAAGAGCTTCACGACGCTCAAAAAACCAACCAACCCCTTGATCAATGGTCTATTTTGCTCAACCAATGGGTTCAAAACGTTCTCGGTGAGGAGGGTGGCGAGGAACGTGAAGAACTGATCAAGCAGACTGCCGAGCTTGTCGAGAATGCCCAGACTGCTGGAATTTTAGGACAGCCCGTCAGTTTTTCATTGGTCGCTGGACTTTGGAAAGAATTTTTACAGCAAGAGGCGGGGGCAACCCGCTTTTTTACCGGCCGCGTTACCGTGGCAGATATGGTCCCGTTACGTTCCCTACCCTACCGTATCGTAGCGTTGTTAGGTATGAACGCGGGTTTTCCGCGCGAAGTTGTGCGTTCCGATTTTGATTTGATGAAATTTTCGGTACGGCCAGGCGATCGTAATCCGCTTGAGGCCGATCGCTACCTCTTTTTAGAAACGCTACTTTCGGCTCAAGACCGGCTAATTATTACGGCCAGCGGGCTCACCGACAGCGGCGACTGCGCTCCCGAGTCGAATGCGGTTGCGGCCTTACGTCAAGTGCTCAATGAACATTACACCCTAGGCGGCCAACAAGCCGGTGAGGCGATCACAAAAATCTATCCGCTTCAGCCCTCATCACGACGGTACCAAGACCCCACATCAGGCCTTGTGACCTATGACCAACGGTGGTTTTCTCCGGCTCCAGTGCGAAACACCCGACCGTTGTATCAGTGGCGAATCCCGGACGAGCCTGAGCTTTTAGAAAACGTCAATACCATCTTGATGCGTCTAAAAGACCCTTTAACAACATTTTTAACAGAAGGGTGCGGGGTTTCGGGCGATGAACTTACTCCGCCCCTTCCTCATGCGGAACTATTCTCGCTAGATAACCTCGATTCTTGGAAGGTCCGGAACGCCCAAAAAGAAGCCCTGCTGGGAAACCCTGATGCCCTGGGGCTGTTGAAAGCTTCGGGGGGTGTGCCACCTGGGCGCTTAGGAGACTTCGCAGTACAACAAGAGAGCCAAAAAACCAAGGATCGTTTTCAGTTTTTTCAGGAGTTAACCGCTTGTCAACAGCTCTCGGCCACACCGTGGGCGACCAAGCGAGAGTACCCGCCTCGAACCTGGCGTTTTGCGGGGTCTGTCTTTTGGGTACCTTCGGGCTTGGGGGTGTTTCAAGTGGGGAACCTCCGAGCACACCAACGCCTTTCGGCCTGGGGAACCCACCTCTTCGCCAACCTTTTTACACCACGAACGACCTATTTTGTCGGTCTAGACGGACACATGGTTTTTTCTGAGCTTTCTGCCGAGGTTGCCAACCAACATTTGACCACACTAGCCCAGCTCGCGGCCGAAGCCCGCCGTCGTCCCCTACCCTTTTTTCCCGAATTTTCCTGGGACGTTTATACCCTTGAGCCGAAGGAGCTCGCTGATAATATGCCTAAATTATGGGCTAACATTTGCTCAGACCCCTGGGTTAAGCGACTCGTAGACGCTCAGGACTTAGACTCCTCCGCGGTTAAGGACGAGTTCTATGTTTTGCTAGAACAAATCTATAAGCCCATGCTGGAGGCTAGCCGTGGCTGAGCTTAATATTTTGACCCTTCCCCTGTCGGGAACCCACCTCATCGAGGCCAGTGCGGGAACCGGCAAAACCTATACGGCGGCCCACTTGGTGCTCCGTCTCATCTTAGAAAAAAATCTTAGACTTCGTGACCTCGCGGTCGTAACCTTTACCAAACCGGCGGCGGCAGAGCTGGCCCAACGAATTCGTTCCCTGGTGTCCGAAACTCGCCAGAAGCCCGGTGAATGGGCTCAAGTTTGGCTGAAAGGGCTAGACCCCGCCGAAGCGGACCGTCGTCTAGCCTTGGCCGAAGCGGACGTCGATTTGGCAACAATTTCGACCATTCACGGCTTTTGTGCCCAGCTGTTGAAAGAATTTTCGTTTGAATTAAACGTTTTGCCTGGTTTTGACATTGTGGAGGATGACGGTCCCTTGGCAATAGCGGCTTTAGAAGATTTTTGGCGTCGGAAAATTTCTTTGCTTACCACGGACCGTTTACTGCTGGTTAAAGACCTCACACCTGCTTCGATTTACAAAGAAATTGAGCCACTTTTACGGTTTCCTACCCTGAAGGTCAAACCATTGAGCTTTCGACAAGATTTGTGGGACCAGTGGCTAGCTCTATACGCCGAACTCAAACGTTTATGGCCCGAGACCAGACCGGCCCTTCGTGAATTTTTAACCGCAAATATCTCGCGGCTGGATGGCCGATCATTTAAAGAAAAAGAGATAGAGAAGTACCTTCAAAATGCTCAAGATTCTTTTGATGCTCTTGAAGCCAGTGATGGCTTTCTCAAGATCACAAAAGAATATATTCAAAGTAAAATTAAAACAAAATGTGTCATAGATTTTCCTAATTTGCCCTTTTGGGAATGCTGGGAATCCGCAGATGCGCCAGTAAAAGGGATGCTATCAACGGGCAAATCTCAATTTCACGCCAGCATCTTGTACGAAGCCTATGTTTCGCTGGTGGCAGATTTAACCGCCGAAAAAGCTCGGCAAAATACCAAAGCCTACAATGACCTCATCGCAGATGTCCTTAAAGGTCTTCGGAACGGAGGCTCGGCCGCCCGCGTGATTCGCCAGCGGTTTTCGGCGGTCATGATTGATGAGTTTCAGGATACCGACCCTGCACAAGTAGAAATTTTCCGGCTGTTTATGGGTCGTAATGATATTTTCATGGCTCTCATCGGCGACCCCAAACAAGCAATTTATTCTTTTCGTGGGGGCGACTTAGCAACGTATCTTCAAGTGAGCAAAGAAATTCAACCTGACCACCGTTGGACTCTTATCAACAATTTTCGCTCTGAAAAACGGCTGTTAGAGGCCATTAACAAAGTCTATCAAACAAAAATCGAAAATCCTGTCGATGAACAAGACCAAGGGCCGTTTATGACCGCCGACATTGCGTTTGAGGCTCTGCAGGCCCAGGCAAAACTTAACCCCGTGTCGTATCAAGGTTCAACCTTGCCCCCCCTGACCCTCTGGCCCAAAACTGATGATGACATGAAGGTGGCCGGAGAGCTTTTGTCGCGCGAGATTCGCCTGTTAACGCATGCCACTCGTCATGATAAAGATGCCCCAAGGTCCGAGGCTCGACCTTTACGTCTTCGAGACATGGCTATTTTGATTAAGTCTCACGCCTCGGCGCAAAAGCTTCAGGGCCTTTTGGCCCAACAGGGCATTCGCACCGTTTTAGGAAGATCAAAAAATGTCCTCGCCTCGGCAGAGGCTGAGGACATCAGGCTGCTCATCGCAGCGCTCTTGGCCCCTCAAGACGAGGGCCTGTTACGCGCATTGTTAGTCAGTGATCTTTTTGGCTATGACGATTGCCAGCTTACAGCCTGGGCCCAAGACGAGGCGCAAATTCAAAGGCTGTACGACGAGCTTGTTCACTTACGACAGGTTTGGGAAAGGTCCGGTGCCGGTACAGCCCTAGAGCGATTTTTAATCAATCACGGAGCTTTTGGCCTGCAAGCCGGTGATATCAGTCAGGATCGCCGCCACACCAACTTTCGCCATCTGCTTGAAATTCTTCAAACCCAGGACCGCGATCTGGGGCGACAACCAGAACGAACGGCCTCGTGGTTCGCTGGTAAACTCCAAGAAGGTGAAGAAGAGGAAGAGCGGCTGGAGTCGGACGAAGAGGCAGTCCAGATTGTAACCATGCACAAAGCTAAAGGTCTTCAATGGCCTGTCGTATTTGCCGTTGAACTTTGGCGCCAGTTAAACAAAAAAGATCCGGTTGAGCCCTTATGGCGCGAGGGCCATACCCTGATGGGCGACCTTGACCCTGCCACTAGCGATGTCCGTAAAACACAACAAACGACCGCTAAAAAGCAAGAGGCCCAACGGCTGGCGTACGTAGCGCTCACCCGAGCCGAGTCTCTGCTTTACGTGATCACCGCTTGGCCTGATGAAAATGGGAGAGCTAACGATGATTCAACAAAGTCCCCAGCAACCTGGCTGTTCTCAAACCCCCAGCTCTTGCAGGCTTCGGATGAAACCGGCCCTCTGATTGTGTGGGGCAACCCGCCCGAGGTAGAACCACGACAGGTACCCGAAACCTTAGCCGTAAGGCCACCGGTATGGCCTTCAGATCGTCAAATTCACGAACCGTGGTCAATTGGTAGCTATACGCGGTTGGCCGGTGAAACAGCACACCGAGTCCCTGGGGGCACTTTGCCCGAGGGGTTGCTTCCCGAGGGGTTGTTGGCTTTTCCCAAGGGCAAGAACGCAGGCTTAGTGTTGCATAGTATTTATGAAAAGCTGGATTTTATGGGTTTGGACGGGGGATCATTAAACGCCGAAGAAACTGCCAAAGCCGAGTCTCAACTGAAAGCAGCAGGACCGCAATTCGAGGCTCATGCCCAGGCTGTCAAAGAGTCTTTGGCGTATACCCTCACGGCCCCCCTACTCGCCGACGACCCTGAGTTCAGCTTATCCAAGCTTTCACGGCAGGAGAGGGCCTCCGAAGTGGAATTTTACCTCAGTGCGGCTCATCCTGAGACCAACAAACCCCGCTTCACGGAAGAATCGTTAACCTCGCTTTTAGGCCCAGGGAATTGGTCTGGGAAATTTTCACTCCAAGGTTACCTCCACGGCTTTATCGACCTCGTGTTTACGTGGAAGAACCGCTGGTATGTTCTCGACTGGAAATCGAACTTTTTAGGTTCACAAAGTGAGGACTATCACCCGGCCGCCTTAGAAAAGGCGATGACTGAAAATCGGTACCACTTACAATACCTGCTATATTCCACGGCCTGGTGGCGACACATCAGCCCCAGTCAACCTACCTGGGATCAGTTTGGAGGGGTTCTGTACCTCTTCTTACGTGGTCTTTCGCCTCGGACACCTGGTGCCGGGATCTACTTCACCCGTCCTGACGAAGCGGTGATACGGGGTCTGGAGGCCCTCTTATGAAGCAAAATTTTCAAGAAGCAACAGATTTTGCCAATCAGGAGTTGGCCGTTTACCTCAAAAGACGATTTCAGGCTTCTGACGAGGTAGTAACTTGGGCCCTCGCCGTTCACCAAAGCTATCGAGAAGGTCACACGGCCCTCGCCGTGCCCGAGCCCCCGGCCATTGAGAAAGCCTTAAACCACGGGGGGCATTCCCCGCTTACTTGGGCCGATGGCCTTTTATCCTTCACCCGCTGTTTTCACGAAGAAGAGCGTTTGGCCCAGCGGTTTGCGGCGTTGGCAAAGTACCAGCCTAGACCTTCTGAAATCCAAGGGCACCGGATCGAAGCCCTCACCCTCAATTCCTTGCAGGCGGCGGCGACGTACCTCCCGTTTTTCTTTCAACTCGGGATACTCACCGGGGGACCTGGTACGGGAAAGACCACCGTTCTAGCCCAACTCTTAGTTCATCAGTTTGCCGACAGACAAGCACGAGGACTTCCCCTGCCTCGAATAGCCCTAGCGGCACCCACCGGCAAGGCCGCCTTTCGCATGGGCGAGTCGCTGCGAAATGCTCTTTGCAAGATTCCTGCTGAATTTTCGGCCCTTCTTGCCACTCTAGAACCCCAGACTCTGCACCGGCTGTTAGGAATTCGTAGTGCGGTCGGAGCACCAAAATACCATTCGGAGCATCCTTTCGATGCCGATCTTATCGTCATTGATGAAGCATCTATGATTAGCCTCACCCTGATGGATCAGCTATTAGACGCCTTGCCAGAGTCTGCCACGTTGATTCTCATGGGTGACCCCGATCAGCTTTCCTCTGTTGAACCAGGAAATGTTTTAGGCGATTTAACGAAGGTTTTTGCGGCCAACTCGTTTTCAGCCGATTGGTGGGCTATGACTGGTTCCCCGACCGGCCATGAAAAGTCCTACTCTGGCACGCCGAGCCCTTTGGTAAAATTGGAGCACAGCTACCGCTTCAGTGATGACAAAGAAATTGGCCGTTTGGCACAGTTGACCTTAAAAGGCGAAACAGAACCTCTTAGCGAATTTTTAACAAACCTTGGGACAGGCGGCCAGGTGTCGCTTCACGCTTTAGACGCAGGAGCAATAGAGAATTTTGCGGCCTCTTATTCATTGTTCCTGGCGGCACAAACCCCCGAAGCGGCCCTTGAAGCCCTTAACCATCACATGCTTTTGACCCTGACTAATGAGGGGCCCTGGGGTCAGCGAACTTTGAATGAGCTGTTGTTCGAGCGCTTTTCAAAAGAAAAACCACTCAGCCTTTGGCCTGTAATGATCACCGAAAATGATCCGCGCTTGAATCTTTTTAACGGTGATTTGGGAGTCGCCTTTCGCACCGATCGTGTTCGCGTGTACTTTCAACGTTCTGACAAGAAGCCAGCCGTGTTTCTTGAGAATCAGCTCCCGAGTCACACCATCGCCTTCGCTATGACCATTCATAAATCGCAAGGCTCAGAATTTGCCCACGTTTCGCTCGTTATTCCCGAAGTACAGCCTGAGGGCTTTGTACCAACCCGCCAGCTTTTTTATACGGGGTTAACCCGAGCCAAAGAGCAGGTATCGCTTTGGATGTCAGAAAAAAGCGTACAGCAATCGGTCCAGACGCAAGAAATTCGTCAAACAGGCTTAGTAAGCAAACTTCATCACCAATTAAAACTAGGATAAAATCCACAATCTGAGAAGGATGAGCAAAAGGATCACGTTTAACCCTGCTCCCGACAGAAATGCTGTCATGGCCAAGATCTCACGATGACGAGCAGAGCGTTTTTGCTCAATCCATGGCATTGTTCCCGCCTTACCCTCAAAGGCTAACACGTCACGTTCAGCACGCCGACGCCGACTTTGTCTCCAGATTCTCGAAAACCAGTAAAAAAAGAGAATCCCCGGCGGCAGAAAGAAGGTACTGGGCAACAAGGCCAAGGATAAGGCAACCAAACCTTCGGCACGTTCACCAGGAATTTTTAAAAGGAAGTATCCGGCCGCTAACAAAGCGGACAGCCCCACGGCGAGAGATAGCGGAGTCAAAAAGTTCCATAATTCAATTTTATGGCGAGCACTCCAAATGGTACGGGCTAAAACGGTTTGCGAGCGTCCTTCATACGCGATCAATAACAATTTGTGCTGAGACTGCGTATAAAACTGACTTCGTCCGTCTTTTTCAGTGAGCCGACCAGCAACAAAAAAAGTAACCCCTTCCGGCAAGGCACGTACATCTTTCC
>JABEVK010000006.1 GCA_013044245.1 Spirochaetales bacterium
CCAACAAAACCAACATCTACAATCTTTTTAACTGCCATTAAAACCCCGCAATACCCACTGGAGCGCAATCAAAAGCCCACCGCAGAACAAAAAAGCCCAAAATAACTTCCTTCGGAAACCGACCCACGACGTTGTTATAGGCTTGAATGTTGCGTAAGTTACCGCCCGGCAATTCGAGCAGCTTTTTCTTTCTGGTAGGTAAAATCGCTCAGAATCGGTAATTTTCATACCGCAACCAGGACACTCCCAAAGTCTCATAACTCAACCCCCGCCTCTTCAAACAAATCTCTCTGGACCGACGGCCCAGGTTTAAGCTCAATCTTGTCCAAACAGCCACGCTTCGCCGAGAACTCAGCCCCAGGCTCCTGAAAACGTTGGTGTTTCATATCCATTAGCGACGTAAACCTCAAACAAGAGTCCCGCACCGAACAAATATCACCTCGACGTTGTAAAACGCCACGCTCCCCGTAGCACTTAACCATGATCCTTGAAAAATCTTGACGCCTGGACCCCTTGGGCATTTTGATATTTTCCGTTGTACCAACTGCCACACGGACCACTTGTCCGAAGGTAGGAAATTTGTCCAATCTTCTCGCCGGCGTAAACCCTGATCGGCTGAATCGCAAAAAGCTCAAGCGTCCAGCGGCCACGGAATCCAACGTCACCAAACCCTGCCGTCACGTGGATGAAAAGCCCCAACCGACCAACCGAGGAACGTCCCTCGATCTTGGGAACCAAATTGTACGTCTCTGTCCATTCCAACGTTTCAGCCAGATACAATCGCTCAGGCTCAAGGAGGAACCCGGCTTCTGGAATCTCTTGAACCGAGGTCTCAGGATTCTTCTCCCTCAAGTCTAAAGAACCTCGATTGTAGGTCATAATTCTCGGCCCAAGGCGGATGTTATAGGAATTAGGGTTTAACTGCCCTATGTCGAACGGGTCAATCACGATGTTTCCAGCGTCCCGTTCTTTCAAAATGTCTAAATCAACTAAAATCATTTTACCCCCAACACTAATCTTCAATCTTTGTCACTAAAGACCTTTCTTCACCAATCTCTAAAACAGGACTAATCCTTATCAAAAATGAGCGCAAAACCTCAATAACTCGTTGCCGCTCTCGGTCGATTTTGTATCCGCAATCATCAGAATAGAAAACCTCATCAGTTCGCACTTGACCACCATACCAGGGATAGTCCCGGCAAACAGATGGACGTTCCTCATGATGCGAACAAATCCTTTTCTCTTTATCGAACCAATCACAAGTATAAAAATTGTAGCCTCGAAAGTTCGGGTTGCTCAGTAAATAGGCGTTTACTTTTGTAGCTTCTTCTTTTGAAATCGGTTTCCAATGTTTAGCCACAAAACCCCTATCTCCACCGCCTTGGTAATTTTCAAAACGGGTCCAATCATCTCTTAACGCTATCGCCTGGCAACACCTTCCGCACAGATTACAACTCCCTTTAGTCATAATCAGCCCCAAATCTCACTTGAAATCTTGACCATGATTTTCCGAGTCAGATCAATGTCGGTGAAAGCGTCATGCAAAGCACCTTCAGTCTTTACCCCAAAATATTCTGCAACAGTCCCAAGTTTGAAGTTTTCAAGATCGTGACGTTTCGTCATCAGGTGAAACGCTGCCAAAGCCATAACATCCAAAGAAGGACTCCAAAAAGACTTACCGTACTGGTAGGAGTATCGCGAAAGGAAAGCACGAAGAAATTCCTCGTCGAACTTTGAATTGTATCCGACAAAAAACAACCGACCACCTTCACCGTACTTATTCAACAGCTCGACAAACTCAGTGAAAGCCTCTTTCGGGTCTGGATAACCCATAATCTCTTCTTTAGCTCGTCCTTGAATCTCCAAAGCCTTCTCTTCAATCTGACTACCAACCCAAGGCCGGCATTTAATGTCAAAACGATCAACTTCGCGACCGTCGATAACTACAAACCCGGCCAACTGGACTATCGCACAGCTTTTAGGGTCCAACCCAGTAGTCTCACAATCAAAATAAAGCAACTTAACCACGCTAACCTCTTCTCTTTTTACTTACTTTCGATAACCTCTAAAGAAATACCAGGCATTACAAAAACAACCTTATTTTCAATACCCATATTCTTAAAAAAGACCTTAATACTTTCAACTTCTTCTAGTGAAACACTCTTTTCTAATTTAACGCACAGTATATCGTTCTTATTCATGACAATATTCTTGACCGACGCAAACTGTATTTGATGGTCATTTTCAAGTACCAGCTTCACCACTACCCCCTTTTCCATTTCGAGCGCTTGAAATTTTCCTTCTTTCAAGCGCTTTCTTCAAGTTTTCCCTCGATGATTCGGCTTTTTTAGCCGAGGTTTTACCCCCCCTCGACGACTGAATAATCGACACAACCTCTTCGTCGGTTAGCTCTACTTTGCACTTCGGACACTTTGGCATACCGAAAGATTAACCCAACCTAGGTTAGGTGTCAAGTTAAAATCCACCGTTCAAAATCCAATTCGCATAATTCCGAGTTGACTTTGGAATCTCACCAGAACGGACACAATCGGCCCCAGCATTGTAAGCCTCCAAAGCCTTCCTCCAACTCCCAAACTCTCGATAAAGCGCTGCTAGGTATCTCATCGCAATCCAGGCCGAATCTCGAACATCCAACGGGCTGAATGGTTTACCACCATTGAAACGCCACACGAAATCCCCATGCCATCGGGTGTTTAATTGAAAAATCCCCTGATCAACACCCCGGCCACCTGGAACCCTCTTTGTTACAATTGGATCACCGCTAGATTCAGCTAGGGCCAAAAAAAGACCAACATCGTATGGAACACCCGCATCTCTGGATGCTTCCATAATGATCCGCCCTGTCACACCAGGGAGAACTGGACCCCATCCAGAAAATGCTTTAATTTCCGGTCTGTATGGAGAACCAGAACACAGCAACCAAGACGAAAAGAACACGATAAGGACCATCAAAAAACGATCAATTTTGTCGTAGGTCATAGGTCAATCGCGCACTTTTCCGGCATGAGTCCAAGGCCCATTTTTTCCGGTCTTTTTTCGGGAACCTCACCCTTGGTTTTACAGCTATCAGATAGCCCCTTACCGAGCCAATTGGAACACTTAGGTTTTAAACAGTTCTTACCCCTCCGCCAATACAAACAAGCCATTTTCTCATCCTCCAGGTTTTAGAAAGGTATGTCATCCTCAAAATTGCCACCAGTATCGCTGAGGCTTTGTTTTGGCTGACTTTCCATAGCCTTACCATTACTTTCCCCACCGAGCGGCTGGACGCTACTAGCGTTAATCGTCACGCGACTAAACTTCTCGCCGTTTTTCTCCCAACGCTCCTGCCGAAGCTCGCCGACGATCACACAAAGGCTGCCTTTTGCCAGCTTTTTTGATGCCCATTCTGCCGTCGAACCCCAGGCATCAGCCTCGAAAAATGAGGCTTCACTTTCCCACTTTTCGCCTCGTTTCACGCTTCGATTCACTGCGACCGAAAACCTTGCGTGAGCCGCCCCGGACGGCGTAA
>JABEVK010000078.1 GCA_013044245.1 Spirochaetales bacterium
ATCAAAACCACTGTGGTAGAACTCGCAACGCAAATCATGGCGACCATGGATAAAGAATTCGCCGCCGCCGCACAAAAGCAGTTAGAAGCTGGCGGCGTGGCTGCAAAAACCGGAATCGGGTTGGCCTCTATTGGACCCAAGACGGTCCAGCTGAGTGACGGCTCAGAACTTCCGGCTGATCTTGTGTTGCTATCGGTTGGCGTTCGTTCCGAGCTCACCCTAGCCAAAGCCGCAGGTTTGTCCGTAGGTGCCGCCGGGGGTCTACAAGTCGACGAGTTCCTCAGAACGTCTGACCCCTCAATCTGGGCGGCAGGCGATATGATCGAAACCGTCAATTTAATCAGCGGCAAAAAAGCCCGCATTCCCTTAGCCGGCCCTGCCAACCGTCAAGGGCGCCTGGCGGCTACCAACATTGCCTCAACCTACCTCCCCGGCGTAGCTGCTCGCCGGTACCGAGGGGCTTTTGGATCTTCCGTCGTTAAAATTTTTGACACCACGGCGGCGTCGACCGGGCTGACAGAAAAAGCCGCTCGCGATGCTGGTTTCTTAGTGGGAACCTCGACGGTGCATAAAGGACACCATGCGGGTTACTATCCCGGAGCCGAAATTCTGAGCCTTAAGCTGGTCTGGGAAAAACCCTCAGGCCGTCTTTTAGGTGCCCAAGCATTCGGCAAACAAGGGGTCGAAAAGCGTATTGACGCGTTGGCCGTCGCCCTGCTGGGAAAACTGACTGTGCAAGACCTCGCCGAAGCCGACTTTGCCTATGCGCCCCCCTATTCGTCGGCAAACGACCCCATTAACATGGCCGCTTTTTCGGCGCAGAACGCTCTGGAGGGAGTTTGCCCCCTAGCGACACCCGATCAGCTGTTGGCTCAGCCCCTCACCCCGGACGAGATCCTCTTAGATGTTCAAACGCTCGGAGAGCACTCCAAAGGTCATGCCGCAGGAGCCCTTCACATTCCCATCGATGAATTGCGGGACAATTTGGCCCAAGTGCCTGCTAAAAAGGTACACGTGTACTGCAAGGATGGCTTTCAAGGCTACCTCGCCGTAAGAATTTTGAAGCAAAACGGCATTGATGCCGACAACATCGCCGGTGGCTGGACCAGTATGGTTCGGTGTGGCTGGGAGGAGACAAAATGAATCCAATTCTGGATAAAATTAAGAACGGGGCGCTTGTCCTCGATGTTCGAACTGTTGATGAGTTCGCCGACGGATCTTACCCAGGAGCCGTCAACATTCCGGTTCACATCCTGAGCGCCAAGTTGATGGATCTTGGCCCGAAAACCAGGCCCGTGGTGGTGTTTTGCGCCTCAGGGGCCCGCAGTGCCATGGCGGCCCAGATCCTTAAGAAAGCTGGTTGGGACGATGTCACCAACGCCGGCGGTCTGGACGACATGCCCGCCTAAGCAAGGTTCGTTGGGTGAGCCTGTTACAGGCTGAGCTTCCCTTCGCGCTGGGGCAAACTCACGCGAAGGGTTGTTCGCCCAGCCCCGGTCTGCATGTCTACCTCGCCTTCCAGGGCCATGGTAAAACTCCTAATAACAAATGTTCCCAAACCAAGACCTTGGGGTTTTGAAGACCTCCAGGCTTGAAAGAACTCTTCCCGAATATCAAACGGTACTTCGCCTTCATTTTCTAGAATAATGTTAATGAGATCACCTTCGAGGCTGACCCCAAGTTCAAGGGTCCCTCCCGAAGGAGACGCTTCATAGGCATTACGAAAGGCGTTATCTAAAATTCCCCATAAAAGGTTTTCTTTAGCCCACAAGGTCATCAGGGGAGCGCTTCCTAACGGCAGACCCTGGACGCGAAGGCGTGCAGAAACTCCCTTCAATTTGAGGGCTCGTTCATAGTCATGAACAATTTGGTCGAGAAGGTTGTTGATAATCAACGGCTCGCGTTCCAGCTGGAATACGCCTCGTTGAATTCGATCCAAATCTTGGAGGTTGTCCATGAGAATCAACAGCTTTTGTCCCCGATCATAAATCGCCTGTGCCAGCTCGTGAAGTTCGGGAGTCCCGGGCGGTTCGAGCATCAAAAGCTGAGCTAAGCTGAGAATCCCTGAAACCGGGCTTTTTAGTTCGTTCTGCAGGACACGACTGCCGTACTCGCCATCAAAAATCATAGAATCCTCTCTCTTCTATTGTCGATTTCTCAACACGATTTGACAAGGGTCTGCCCTTTGGCTTCGTCAGAATTAAATTGGTGTCACAATTCTGTTTTCCACTTCCCGAGGTTCATGGTGTTCGCTAAGCTAGAGTTCATCAAGGGAGTAGAATAGTCATCAAGGTACATCGTGGATGTCTACCAGACTATAAACCCCTGAAAAAAAGGGAGTGTTTCTATGAAATCGCTCAAATTCCTTCCCGTCCTGGCCATGGCGTTCCTCGTGTTCGCATGCGCCCCTGCTATCCCCCAGAAGGCCGTCGACGCCGCCAATGCCGCGTTTGCCGACGCCAAGGCCGCCATGGCCGACCAATACGCGCCTGATTCCTTCAAGGCAGCTTCTGACGCCAATGACGCCCTTCAGACTAATCTTCAATCCAAAGATTACAGCAACACCAAAGAACTGGCACAGGCTGTTGTCGACGCTTCGGTCAAAGCTAAGGCTGATGCCGCTACCGGTTTGACCCAAGCCAAGACTGATGTTGCTCAGCTCCAGAAAGACATTGCCGCCGCAACTGTTCTGGTCAAGAAAGAATTGGCCAAGGCTAAACACGCTGGGCGCCGCGCCTACAAGAAGATGGATGTTAAGAAGGCTGAAGCTGACTTTACCGCCGCAATTGCTACTGCTGACGATCAGGCTGATGTAACCGCCGGAAACTTTGCTGCTGCGAGAACCAAGCTGACCGCTGAAAAGAACGCTTTGACCACTCTGCAACAGACACTTGAAAACGCCGGCTTCAAGGCCTAAACCTTTAAGGGCCCTGGTGCCCTAACGAAAGAGCCCCTCTCGGGGCTCTTTTTTTATGGAATTTTGACGTTAGCGAGCAACTCCCATCAGAAGTAAAGTCCCAATCACGAGACCGGCACCGATGCGGTAGTACCCAAAAACCTTAAAATTGTGGGTGGAGATGTACTTCATTAACCACCGGATGACCCCCAGCGACACAATAAAACCGACAGCGGCCGCTAAAAGAAAAAATGGCCAAAGTGCATGATCAAGAGTCTTTCCTTTCACAGCTTTAAACAATTCAAAACCGGCGGCAGCCCCCAGGGTGGGAATAAACAGCAAAAAGCTGAAATTGGCTACAACTTTGCGTTCAAGACCAACTAAAAGGCCGCCAATGATGGTTGCTCCCGAGCGGGAGACCCCGGGAATCAAGGCAAAGATTTGGGCGATACCAACCCAAAGGGCTTTGTGCCAAGGAATTTCTTCAAGGTTGGTGACGGTGACAGGCCGTGCCTTTCGGCTTTCGACAACTAAAAAGACAATACCACCCAGGATCAGCGAAACGGCGACGACCCACGGTGAAAAAAAGGTAGACTTGATCTCGTGGTTGAAAAAGAACCCGAGAAAGGCAATGGGAAGAAAGGCTATGATCAAGTTACCAAACAAGCGACGAGCCTTGGGGTCAGACGGCAGGCGTCCCAAAAGGCCCACAAGGTCACGAAAATAGTAGACGATGACGGCTAACACCGCACCGAGTTGAATGAATAACGCCAAGGCATCCCGAGCGTGCTTGATGGCATCGGAGCCGGCCAAGACCACAGTTCGGGGAAAGCCCAGAAATGCTTCCAAAACAATGGAATGCCCCAAGGATGAAATCGGAAGAAACTCGGTGATGCCTAAAACGACACCAAGAATCACAGCAATCAGAAAATCCATGCTGACCTCGTCAAGTGAATTTGCGGCTGATCAATCAGCCGAACGTCAGCATGACGGCCTGCAAGGCCTAGGTCAAGCCTCCCCCTTTCGTGAGTTTTAGTGCACTGGGGTGAGCGTGGCCAGGTGGTAGTTAGGGTTCGTCAAGGTAAATTGAGCCACCGCCCCCGGGGTAATGTAGACCTTGTGATCTGTTGTCACAAAAATAGCCTGCGCCCCCGGCAGAGACTCGATAAGCTTCATACCTTTATCGAGTCCTAAAATAAAGCAGGAGGTAGAAAGCCCATCCCCCAGCTTGGTATCAACGGGCATCAGCAAGGTAACCTGAGCCAAACCGCTTTGCGCGGGGGCCCCGGTGCGTGGGTCCATAATGTGGTGGTAGTATTTTCCATCTTGGACAAAGTACCGCTCATAAGGGCCACTGGTTTCAACCACAAAGTTATAGCCTTCGACGATTCCCATAAGGGAATCGCGGGGGGCCCCGTATTCCGGGGTTTGGAGTCCCACCCTCCACGGCACATGGCCTGGCTTGCTCCCTAAAAGACAAATCGAGCTGTTTCCCATATTAAAGATGCCGATAGTGTCGCCGGCGGCTTTGGCAATGCGGACGGCTTCATCCATGGCGTAGCCCTTGGCGATGCCGCCAAAATCCAGACGCATCCCTGGTTTTGTTAGATAAACGGTTTTCTCACCAGGATTAATCACCACATCGCGCCAGTTAACCAATGCTTTTGCCTTGGCAATTTCGCCAGCACTGGGCACGTGAGGGTTATTACCCTCGACATTCCACAAAAAAGTTACCGGCCCAATAGTGGGATCAAAAATCCCATCAGTGAGTTGCGACATTCGTAAACTGTTTTGAAGAACCCATAGAGTGTCAGAAGAAACTTTAACCGGCGCAATCCCGGCATGAGCCGAAATTTGGCTAATCTGGCTGGTTGGCCGCTGAGCGCTCATCTGTTGGTCTATAGTTTCCAAGCGTTGAAAAATTTTATCAAAAACACTGTTCGAAGTGTTTTGAAACAGCGTTATGCTGACCAAGGTGCTATACACCTCTTTTTGCCGCATCACCGGTTCTCGTGTACCGCACGACACCAGCCCGGCAGAGAGGAGCACCAAACCCCACCAAAAACCTTTCATGTTTGTCAGCATTCATACCCGGCCGACCTTGGTCAAGCGGGCACCTAAGACTCGTGCTAGGCAAAGACTGAGACAAAGGGTTAGATATTTTTTCATGTTGGGTTATACTGTAGCCAGAAGGGAAAAGGTCATGACCAGAAAAAGTCTCGTACTCCTGATCTTGCTTACCGCTATGGGCAGACTTTGGGCCCAGTCGAATGAATTTGAAGACCAGTATTTGGCTGCTCCGCAGGCAGAGTTTTCAGGGTCAGTTTATCTGGTATTAGCGGCAGCCGGACTCGTACCCGCCGATGCCACCCCGCAAGTAGCCTTAAACAAGCTTAAAGATCTGAATTGGAACATAAAACCGTCCGCAAAGGGGATTACCTACGGTGAATTCTCTCTGCTCGTGATGAAAGCGTTTAACATACCCGGCGGCATCATGTACCATTTCTTTCCGACACCGCGCTACGCCGCCCATGAACTTACCTACCGAGGAGACGGGGATTCCCGCTGGGATCCTGACCACATTCTCTCTCCCGACGAAGCCCTGCAAATCTTGAACGCGGTGATGGGATCAAAGGAGGGCCGCTCATGAAAATCGGGCAACTTAGTTTTGGCCTGGGCGTTTGTTTGTTAGGTTTGACGTTGCCGCTCTCGGCCCTGGATTATGGGGTAACTGTTGAAAACCAATCTGCCGTTGTTCAACAACTGGAAAACGCGTTTACTCAGTATGATAAAGCCGCTATTTGGGTTAGAACGGACTTAGGTTCCAACTTTCGCTTTGATGGTCAGCTGAGTGCAAACCTTTGGAGCTACACACCGCATTTGTATGCTGACTTCGACCAACTCAGTCTTACAGGGACCTTCACGGATCTTCCTGGCCCCCGGTTACTTCAAGTTCGTTTGGGCCGATTTTTCTACGCCGATCCGTCCCAACGGATTGTGGCACAAAATCTTGACGGTCTTCAGCTAGCAATGTCGTATCCCTGGGGAGAATTTGAGGCCACCGCAGGCTACACCGGCCTCATCAACAAGTATTACGCCGACCCGTTGATGAGCAAAGACGATTATGCAGACTACTTGAGTAACACCGACCTTTTTGCCAGCCCCCGTTTAATCAGCGCCCTTTCGGTGAGGTTTCCCGAGCTATTTCTGCGTCAGACACCCGAATTGACGATGATCACTCAAACTGATTTACGGCCGCTGTTTCAAACACTACCCACAGAAGGCACCTCAACACGAGTTCCCCCGGGTCAAGGCGGCGCGGTAGACACCCAATATTTCGGCGCCAAAATGTCAGGTCCCTTGGGTCTCGAAAACTTGTTCTACTCCGCTGCAGGTTATCTGGGGACAGGTCGCCTGTTAACTTGGGAAAATGTCTCAACTGCCGTTTCGCTTTCGGGAACAGCCTATGTGGCCGAACCGATGCTGAGCGGCATGGTTGACGGTGCTGTGATGTACTTTGCCCCGCAATGGGCTCACTCCTCTTTAACATTGAGGTATGTTTGGGCCTCGGGCGATGACACACAGACCAGCTACTTCGAGGGCAACACCTCGGGAACGGCTACCTCATTTCTTCCCATTAACGGAGAACCACTCGGCCTTGTCTTTGCCCCGCAGGCTAGCAACGTTTCTGCCTTTGAAGTGGCACTGACAGCAAAACCCTTTACTGATCAATCTGGCCTAACAAAAACCTTGGAACCCAGCATGAAAGTTCTTTTTTACAGCAAACCCAACGCCGGTCCCTTGTCTGTTCTACAAACCAATGCGACCTTGGCCGCCGGCTTTTTAGGAACAGAGGTCGATGCTGCACTCAATTGGCGCCCCACCTCTGACCTGGGACTTTCTGTTCAGTATGGTTTTTTTCAAGCCCAGCCAAACGTGCTAACCACAAAGTATAGTTTCTGGTATCTGGGCCAGGTGCTTGCATCGTTTAGTTTTTAGATTGCGGGACTAGAATGAGGAGGATCTTATGAAATGGTGGCTAGTTTTCCTAACAAGTATTGCTTTAGCGGCTCCGCTAACGGCACAAGAGGCTGTTATTTCTAGTTATTCAGGTTTTGTTGAAGTCAAAGCCCCTGGGGCGAGTTGGACACCTGTTCATACCGGCTTGGTGATTTCTGCCGGCACAATAATTTCTACCGGCTTTCACTCTCGCGCTGAGCTGAACTTAGGAACCGCGACCATTTCACTTCAGCCGTTGACTCGGCTAAGCCTTCAAGAGCTCGTCAGACGCGGTGGCTTTGTTCGTACCAACTTGGCCCTACGAATTGGCCGCATCCATGCCGAGGTTAAAACTGCCAAGGGGCTGAGTCAAGATTTTGAGGTTCACAGCCCCATTTCAACCGCTGCCGTTAGGGGTACAGGGTTTATTTTCGATACTCAAACCCTTACGGTTCTGCACGGTTTGGTTGCCTTTAGTAACCGGCTTAACCTGCAAACCTTGGTCGGGGCCGGCGAGCACAGCACCCTGGTCGGATTGCGCTTCCCTGAGAGTTCTCGGCGTTCTTTCGAACGAGAAACTCGTACCGAAATCCGCACCAGTCCCGAGCAACACCGCTTTAAACAACACACCGAAAACTTTGGACATGGCTCGCTGAGTGTTAACTTTCAATAACGTTACTAGCCCCGAAGGAGGCCTGTTATGAAAAGACTTTTACTTGCTGTTGTAGTTCTTACTTTAGTGCTCGGCGGCTGCTCGTCACCCTTTGGCGCTTCATCGAACTCCGGCATCACCTTTACTATTCCCACGAATTCTCTAACGTTGCCAGCGTCAACGACATCAGCGCGCGTGATAGCCGGGAATGAAGCCCGACTTTGGCTGTACGACGGTACAACGCCGTACCCCAATGGGTCCCAAGTCTATTGGTCTACGCCATTTGCCTCTGGTACCAATGCCTCAGTTACGATTAACGGTATTCCCGACGGGGCCAACTATCGTATTGTGGTTGCGGTTGGTACGTTCGCCACCTCTGCTGCGGGAAGCAACTTCACACCCACCGCGTTTGCCACCTCGAACCGCTTTACCATCGCCTCGGGGTCCACAACGTCGGTCAACCTAAGTTTGAAAGACATTTCGGCTAGTTATGTCTTCGCTCCCCTGCCCAGCGCCGCGAGCGTGGAAGAGCTCAATGGAGACCTGTACGCCGCCGCCAATACCTCCACCGGAAACACCTTGTTCTACACACCAACACCTCTCACTGCTACGAACCTGATGAGTGCGGGAACAACCCCGGGCGTTATTCGCTCGCTCAGTGAGGGGTATACACTTTCTGGCACAGCTACCGTCACTCCGTTTTTGCTGGTCAATACGGCCCAGGGCGTATACCAACCGCCTGCAATCACCGGCATTTCAAATTTGCCGCTTTCAGGCCTAGTGGCGCCAACAACGTCAACACAACCGGATGTCACCTGGTCCGGAGCGGCCAGCTGGCAGGCTTCAGGGGTCCCCTTCTCGGTATACTTCTATAGCTCATCGAGTGGACAATCCTTTTCACTGGGGGGCTTCTATGATAGCGTGGATATCCCGACCGTTTCGAACAGCACCGCTCAGTGGCGGACAGTCGATGTCAACAACCTCACCGGCATCAACGGTAACCCGCTTTTAGATTTTGCCTTGACCACAACCGGTTCTGCAACCAGCCCCACCGTTTACGCGTTTTTTGCAACGCGGCTGGTAGGAACTGTCCGGGTCAATTCTGACTGGTTGCAAAGTCCTAAAATTCAATTGTCCGACCTATTGGGAGGCCAGTACTTCAGCTATGTCCCAGCGGGGATCCCGTTGGTTCAAGCTCTGGGGCTTGCCCCTGCTAGCCTATCTGGCACACAAACCCTGTACCTCGGTACTGCTGGAGGTGCCTACCAAATCGCGGATGCTACCGGAACAACCTTGACACCCCCCATGATTGTTAATGGTACGCAGGGCATTGATATTCGCCGTATCGTCACCGATGCCGCCGGGGATGTGGCGTTCTATTCGCCCACCGAGCTCTTTGTTCAACCCTTCGGAAAACCTTTGCTTCGTCTACCCTTTGTTACCAATTCCGTTGGGGTAATTCACGATGTTCGCTGGAGTCCTTCGACCAGTGGCACACTCTATATTGCAGGCGAAAACGGCTTAGCACAGTTAGCTGTAGGGATGTTGGAGTAACAACGACGCGCTGTTGATTTTGAGAACCACCTTTCTCACCAGAATTTCATCAATTTTTGGTACGAGCCCCTAGTTCAGGGGCTCTTTTTTTTATCAAATTTAAAGCTATCATGAAGCGACAATTCCGAAGTAACTGTTTGATCGAAGCCTTAAAACAGGCCAAGGAAGGGATCTACGTTGTCTTTCCCTGGGAGTACCCCCGGGGTTTGCACTTCTTTTGGAAGGCCCAAGGGCGTTACTTTGACTTTTGTGGAAAATTGCGGGGCAACCTTTTAGCCCGCCTCTTATTTTACTTCCGCGGGCAGGTTCGCGAGTTATCTGCTAGTCATGAATTAGTTCGTAAAGGGCGTCGCTTGTTTTGAGGCGAAGGCTTTAAGCCCAAGGCTTTCAAAGGCCTAGAACTGAACGCGAGTCGAGAGATCCGCCCCCCAAAAGCCTGTCGCGAGATTGTATTGCCCCGATACCAACAAGCGCAAAACAAACAGATTGATATCCAGACCGCTGGTAACAATCGGTGCCCAATTTGCCAGCCGTACGCTAGCCGAAGGCAACAGCGCACTCGAGCTGTTTGTTGATGTCACAGTTGCCGTTAAATTGGCACTGGCATCGTAACTCGCGTTTTGATACCACAGCGCCGCATTGAGAAAAGGCGTGACAAAAAACAGATCTTTCGAAACAGTCACGTCCACCCCCAAGGAGTTGACCGTGGTAGCCGCCGCAAAATTGCCCGAGATATCGACAGTCTGGCCGGATATCTGTTGTTGAAAGTTGTTGAGTGTGACCGCTAAATCGAGGTGAGAATAGCTGTAACCGACCCCCGCCGAAAGGGCCGGAGTCCAACCGTGATCTTGTAAAAGCCCGCGCCGCAGTCGGACCACGACATTGCCGGCATCTAGACTTCCCGATCCATTGTTTGATAAGGCGCTATCCATGAGCGCCTGGCCTACAGCCTGGGGCAAGTAAAACCCCGAACCAAGCAGTTCCCATTTCCACGGCAGAGCCACACCCGCTGAGAGCTTCACGGTAGGGTAAGGCATGGTGTTTGCCGAGAGGTCGTACAGGTCACGCCCCAGTCCGCTGGCCGGTACGAGCGAGTTAAGCAGACTCTGGATGTCGAGGGTATTCCAGTCAGTTTCGTTACGAAATTTGAGCAAGCCGTTCGAGACTACCGTACCAGCCGTTAAGCTAATAAAAAAGTGTGATCCCCCGAGGGTAGCTTGCCCAATCCCCACACCAGAAAGATCGTTCTGTTGGAGGGTCGGGACAATTTCTTCGCCCAAATTATAAAGAACATGAGAGAAGTCGTTCTGAAGACCACTGAAGGGTGACTGGGCAAACGCCGGAATCAGAGCTCCCAACAACGCCCACAGCACAAAGGCTGACTTTTTCATATTCCCTCCGCTTTGTTTTATCATAGCGCAAAAACCTCAGTTTTTCTATTTTGCTGTCAAGTTAAAAACACCATCCCAATTTTCGGCGGGTTGCTTATGCTGAAAATCGACACAGCGTTTTCTAAAGAACAGAGCAGGTCCATCATGAGGGTCTAACTGAAGAACATCTAAAAACCCCTTCTCGGCTCCCGTCCAGTCTTTGGCCTCAAAACGTAGCAACGCCGAGTGAAAAAGCTCGACCTTTTGCTTTTGCACGTCGGTTGCCGCCGAGGTCTCCTCAACAATTTCATACAGGCGAACCGGGTTGCTGATCCCGACTACCCTCACCCGATCAAGCTGACGCGTTAGGAACTCACCACCCAGCTGTTGGCAGGTTATTTCTCCCGTCAAGATCCCCGTGCCATACTGTTTATTGACGCCTTCGAGCCGACTGGCTAAGTTCACAGCGTTCCCCATGATGGTGTAGTCCATCTTTTTGACCGTACCCATGTTCCCGACGACCATTTCCCCTGAATTCACCCCGATCCTGGTCACTAAGGGTCGCGGACTGAGTTTATTTTTCAAGATATACTCGTTGAGGGGGCCTTCGGCACGTTTCATGCGAATGGCAGTCAAGGCAGCGCGTCTGGCATGGTCGGATAGATCAACCGGAGCCCCAAAAAAGGCGATGATAGCATCACCTTCATATTTATCAATGGTTCCAGACAAGTCTAAGATGATGTCGCTCATGGTGGTCAGGTACAGGTTTAACAGCTTGACCAGATCTTCGGGGTCAAGAAGTTCTGAAATCGACGAAAACCCCTGAATGTCAGTAAATAAGGCCGAAAGTTCTTTTTTCTCGCCGCCGAGTTTTAGTTTTTCGGGATTGTCTAACAAATCATTGATAACCGCCGAGGACAAATAGTGCCCAAACGCCGTTCGGTAAAAGGACTTTTCTTTTTCGATCGATAAGAACTGGGTCATTGCCAAGGCTAAAAAGGTGACAAATACCATCAGTACGGGAGCCAGAATGGGAATATAGAGTCCCATGAGGACGAAGATCAGTAAGCTTACCGCAACAATCAAAACAACGACGGCAAACCCCGAGATCACCAAGGTTCCGGGCTTACTTCGCCTCACCCGAAAGGCAAGTCCCAGTGCCAGTAAAGCCCCCACCAGAACCGACAACCAGCCGGGAGATTCTGAAAGAAATTGTCCCGATAAAATCGTATTTACGACGGCGGCATGGGTACCGACGTTCATATATTTGTTGTCGAACGGGGTTACACCAAGGTCTGTGGTTGACGTCGCCGTATTACCAATGATGCAAAACGAACCTGAAAGCGCTTTTTGCAATGTGGCCCGCAGCTCGAGAATTTTGTCTAAAATTGCCCGTGTATCGTGAAAAATCTTCTGTGCATCTTGTCGAGCCCCTTGCATTTGTGCCGTTTGGTCAGGGGTAATACCCGGGGTTGCCAAGGCCGCATTAATATCAGCCATCAGTCTCTGTTCCGCATTACCTTCCAAGAAATCTTTGGCATTTTGAAAGAACTTAACCCTGGTAACAGCATAAGCCGTCATGGCCGAGGTGTCGCCAGTAGAAAGGGCTTTTTGCCGCATCGCCTGTGCTTCTTGATAGCCCTGCAAAAAGTTCGGATCTGTCGCATAGGCCAAATACCCCGCTTGTTGCATCGCTTGCAAGTTGTCCATTAGTGCTTGTTCTTGAACTTGCGGTAAAAGCAGATCATAGAACGGCAAGTGACGAAAGGATTTATCAAAGCTTTCGTGAGGCCAGTTGATCAGCATCCGAGAATTAGCATCGAGCGGAATGACGATATCCTTGGTCACACCGTGCCAGTGGGCCTGTTTGAGTACAAGATGATGGGGGTAAGCGAGAATCTGCGGGTTTCCCAGCTCCGAGAGCAAGGCGACAAAACCCAACTGCGCAAACTCATGGCCGCGATAGCTCTCCAGAAGGTCAATGCGACGCCTGACGCCATCGCGGTCGACATGAACGCTGGGAAAGCCGGCACCTTCTCCTTGACTCAAAATCGGCCAAATGGAAGGACGGATATCTACAGTGGGCCGGTAAAATCCATGAAGCGCCGAGACATCCTTTAAGCTAAAGCGATCAATCGCTTGTTGCCTCAAGGTCTCCGAGACACCAGGGTCATGATAGTCTAACGTGTTGATCGTAAAAAAGGCATGACCGAAGACCTTAGCAGCCTGGCCTAAATAGTCGTCGTTATTCCGAGTTAGGGTGGTGACCTTGTCCAAGATATGCGCTTGGGTCTGCTGACTCAGCGTGTCGAGCTGACTGATGAAGGGGCCCATCTGGCTTACGGGAAGTTGATGTTGCTTGACGGCATTCAACAAGTCGGTAGCGTTGCCACTGATCGATGAAAAGCCGGCCTTGAGTTCATCAGGCAATTCCTGGGTCAAAACGTTAGAATTGACGTGCAAGGGGCTCTTTTCTGTGTATTCGATATCAAAGACAGCATTAAGGGCGCCGAATTCCTTCAAAACGACCAGGGCATCGGCCATCTTGTCGCGGCTCCAAGGCCAGGTACCTTCTTTTGCAATCGAAGAGTCGTCCACCTCTAAAAACAAAAGCGAAGGATCTTGAGTCACCGACGGTTTTATGCTCAGAAACAGGTCATACAGCCGACGTTCAAATAAAGCAAAGGGAGTAAAAAGATACAGAAGCGTGACGACTGCTATGGCAATGATTGGGGTGGCCCAAAAGGGCCAGCGCCGTGAGGCGGATTCGCGCTTTTTCATCAAAACTCCCGTCCTTTAAATAGGTTTCTGCCCGTTAAATAGGTCATCTTTTGTAGTATAGGACATCTGTTGAAAAACCCGCCAGGCCGTCCGCCGTAAAGCTTCGGCACCGGGGCTAAGGCTGGACGCGTCCCGAAAAGCCACTAACAAGGTCCGGGACGGCGCAGGGTCAGCGATCGGTCGGTACACTAAGCCCGGACGGCAAACCATACGGGGAACGAGGCTTACCCCAAGGCCCGCTTCTACCAAGGCCTGCACCGTACCGATTTCATCGCTTTCGTAAACCACGAGGGGCTCTACACCACGACTTGCCAACGCGTCGAGAACAATTTGGCGAAACCCATGACCGCTTTTCATTAAGATAAACGGTACACCTGCCAAGTCCATCAAGTCCAAAACGCCTTGATGTGCCAAGGCATGTCCTGGTGCAAAAGCCGCCAGCAGGGGGTCTCGAAATAGCGTCTGAGCTTCCATTCCTGGTCCCAGGCCGGCTTCGTCCATCAGCACGAGGTCAACCTCGCCATCGCGGAGGGCTTGGGCTAAAGCCGGCGACGATCCTTCTCGAAGTTGAACGGTAATATCCGGGTACTCAGCTTGAAACGTTTTCAAAAGCGGCGGTAGCAGGTAGGCCCCGGTTGTCGGCAGACACCCCAAAGTCACCAAACCCCTCCGCCTTCCGGCGAGTTCTTCAAGTTCCTGCCGCCCCGATTCCAACTGTCGCAGAGCTTCGGCGGCCCGAGGACGAAACAGCAGGCCCCTTGCGGTGAGACGAGCACCACGGCGCGAACGCTCAAACAGAGGGCCACCGAGTTCCTCTTCAAGTTTCGCCAACTGAGCTGAAAGAGATGGTTGAGAGACGTGGCAAGCCAGAGCCGCCCCTGTAAAGGTGCCTGACTGGGCAACGGCCAAAAAATACTTCAGCTGGTGAACTTCCATAGTCTTTTCCTATGTTTGCTATAGAAACAATATCTTTTACAAATACACCATAACACATTATTCTCAAATTAACTTAGTAAGGAGGTCAGAGATGGCCAAGCGCACTCTTTATAACAAGGTGTGGGATGCTCACACCGTCACGACCCTGCCCACCGGGCAGACTCAATTGTTCATAGGGCTTCACCTCATTCACGAGGTCACCAGTCCTCAGGCGTTCGACATGCTTCGCGAACGCGGTCTGAAAGTCGCTTATCCCCAGCGGACTTTCGCCACCATGGACCACATAGTACCGACTCGCAATCAAAAACGCCCCTTTACCGACAGTGAAGCTGAACAAATGATGCAGGCGATTGAACTCAATACCAAAGAATTTGGTGTCAACTTTTTTGACTTTGCTTCGGGGCGTCAAGGCGTAGTTCACATCATCGGCCCTGAACTGGGACTCACCCAACCAGGCCAAACCATCGCCTGCGGCGATTCGCACACTTCAACCCATGGAGCATTCGGCACCTTGGCCTTTGGTATCGGAACCTCACAGGTCCGCGACGTCTTAGCCACCCAGTGTTTGGCTATGGACCCGATGAAAGTCCGCCGCATAGAAATTAACGGTCAACTCAAAAGCGGGGTCACCCCTAAGGATGTCGCCCTTTACATTATTAACCGCTTGGGCGTCAAAGGAGGGTTAGGCTACGCCTACGAGTATGCTGGTGAGGTGTTCGACCGTATGAGTATGGAAGGACGCATGACCGTCTGTAACATGTCCATCGAAGGCGGTGCTCGAGCCGGTTACGTGAACCCCGATCAAACCACGTTTGACTACCTCAAAGGTCGTGAGTACGTCCCGCAAGGACAGGCCTGGGAATCGGCTGTGGCTCGCTGGAAAGCCTGGGCCTCGGACGCTGATGCCGAATACGACGACGTCGTGCGTTTCGACGCCAGCAAAATCGAACCTATGGTAACCTGGGGCGTCACGCCCGGCCAAAGCGTCAGCGTGCTTCAACCTCTGCCAGCTCCTTCGACCATCGCCGATGCCGGTGAGCGTCAGTCCTTAGAGTTAGCTTACCAGCACATGAAACTCAAGCCCGGTCAAAAGCCAGACGAAATTGCCATAAACGTGGCCTTTATCGGTAGCTGTACCAATGGCAGAATTGAAGACCTGCGGGCCGCCGCTTCGGTCGTCAAAGGTCGCCATGTTGCTAAGGGAGTCGAGGCCTTCGTCGTTCCAGGATCGATGAAAGTCCGTGAACAGGCGATGAAAGAAGGTTTAGACAAGGTGTTTCAAGAAGCAGGCTTTGAATGGCGGTTAGCCGGTTGCTCAATGTGCTTAGCCATGAATCCTGATCAGCTGAAGGGCGACCAGATTTCGGCCTCTTCAAGCAACCGAAACTTTATTGGACGTCAGGGCAGCCCCACGGGCCGCACTCTGTTGATGTCGCCCGCCATGGTAGCGGCAGCGGCAATCGCTGGGCACGTTGTGGACGTGCGAACATTCTAAACGAGGGTACACGTATGTCGAAAGTCGTTACAATTCAAGGTCGGGCCGTTCCCGTGGTCGGGGACGATATTGATACTGACCGCATCATTCCGGCCCGATATCTGAAAGAAATCACCTTTAGCCGAATGGGCAATTATCCTTTTTACGATGAGAGGTTTAATGCGGATCGTTCGCTTAAGAACCATCCGTTTAACAAACCGGAATACCAGGGGGCGTCAATCCTGTTGGGAAATGTGAATTTTGGCTGTGGCTCGTCACGAGAACACGCCCCCCAAGCGTTAGTTCGCTGGGGCATCAAGGCCCTTGTTGCTGAAAGCTTTGCCGAAATCTTTGCGCAAAACTGCGTTATGCTAGGGACTCCGGCAGTCATCGCTTCAAAAGAGGATGTCGCTCAGTTGCAAAAACTTGCCCAAGAGGCACCACAAACGGAGTTCACCTTGGACCTTGCCTCGATGACCGTCAAAGCAGGTTCTCTGAGCGTTCCTATTCGGTTGGCGGACACCCGTCGCAAGGCTCTTATGGAAGGCACCTGGGATAGTACAGGGCTTTTGTTGGCCAATGCCGATAAGACAAAGGCTGTTGCCCAGCAGCTCGGCTATCTGAGCTAATTTCGCTACTGTTTTACCTTTTTCGTGAAATTCGGATTTCTGTACTATAATGAAAAGTACGGAGACCGAAAAGGATGAAAAAATCTGGTTCCGAGCCTGGTTCGCCGTTCTTTTATGAACGGCATCTAGGCCTAGCTAGTTTCTTATGGAAGCTCGATGAGAACCGTTGGGAGACTTCCTCTGAAATGGCAGATCTTCTTGGTTTGACTCCCGACATTCCCCGCGACCGTTCAGGGTGGCTTTCTTTGATCGAACCCAGTCATCGCGAGCTTGTGTCTAGCCGTCTCGAGGAATTACTCGCCAAAGGTTTACCAGGCAACTTCACTGTTGAATTAGAATACCCTGTGCGCCGCCCCTGCGATGGGAGCCTTCGCTGGGTACACTGCCAGGGGCAAGTGTCCGGCCAGCCTTCCCGTCGGCTTTTTAATGGGCTCCTTATCGATATTACCGAACAACATCATCAAACCGAAGCACTCCGACGGATGACAAGGCTTTACAATGCCCTGGCCCAAGTCAACCAAAAGATGGTTCGTCTGAAAGACCGCGACGAGCTTCTGCTTGATGTTTGCCAAATCATGGTCGAGGTCGGACAGTTTTCTATGGTCTGGATTGCCTGGGGTGGGCCAGGGTTGCCACAGCTTGAAACGATAGCCTCGTACGGCGACACAAAGGACTTTTTGAAACGAAACCATGCCCGAAGCGACGAGTCGAGTGCTAAGCTAGGCGTTGTTAGCCCTGCAATCCGGACAGGGACCGCACAAGTAATCAACGACGTTTCCCACGACCCTCGAGCACTCCCCTGGCGAGACGAACTGTTAGCTTCGGGGTTTGCTTCGGTAGGGGCCTTTCCCCTGTGGTGCGGACACGACGTTGCGGGGGCCCTGGTCGTGAAATCGGCTGAGCTGGACGCTTTTGCCAGCGAAGAAATTGCCCTTTTGACCCAAACCGCTGCCGACGTTTCGTTTGCCCTCGACCACCTTACCCTGAATCAAGCACGCGATGCCGCGTATGAAGCGCTTCGGCTCTCGGAAGAAAAATACGCCCTAGCCTTTCGCCAGAGCCCCATGGCCATCCTCATCACCCGGATTACCGACGGTCAGTACCTTGAAGTCAACGAAAGTTTTGAACGTATCCTCGGCTGGACCCCTCAAGAAACCCTGGGCCGTTCCTCTTTACCCCATGACCTTAACATTTGGGTGTACCCCGACGATCGAAACCGCATGATCCACACCTTGAAAGAAAAAGGTTTCACGGCCGAATTCGAAGCAGATTTTCGGCATAAGGACGGTCACACCGTGAGGTGCCTCATGTCCGCCCGCCGCATTAAAATTAATGGTGAGGATTGCCTGTTATCTCTTGTCCGAGATTTCACGGAATTCCGTGCTCAAGAAGCCGCACTCAAGCGGATCACGAGGTTGTACCAGGCATTAGCCGAAATCAACTATTCTGTTTCGCAAATACGCGAGCCCCAAGTGCTTTGGCAAAAGCTTTGCCAAATTTTGGTGGAACAGGGGGGCTTTAAGCTCGCTTGGATCGGTTGGGACCACCCCGACCATCAGTTGACTGTTGGAGCCCAGTTTGGCGATACGCTGAGGTACCTCGATGGCATCATCGTTCGGAGTGATACCTCTCCCGAGGGGCAGGGCCCCACGGGACGCGCGCTTCGTAGCGGACGCCCTGAAGTGGTCAACGACTTATTATACTCGTCCGGGTTTTCGGTGTGGCGAAGCCGCGCAGAACAAAGCGGGTTTCATTCAAGTGCGACCTTCCCGATTTGGCAAGAGGGCAAAACCGTCGGTGGGTTGATGGTGTATTCCACCGAAAAAAACTTTTTCGGATCCGACGAAGTCCGGTTACTCGAAGAAGCCGTCAGAAACATTGTCTTTGCCCTTGACCGCACTGAGCTCGAACGTCAAAACCGCGCCGCCGAAGAACAGCAAAGGCTCTTAAAAGAACAGCTTCAACAATCACAAAAGCTTGAGGCTTTAGGCAGTCTAGCCGGTGGGGTAGCTCACGATCTGAACAACGTTCTTGGAGCCATTTTAGGGGCGGCCTCGGCTCTCCAGACCATTTCGATCGAACGTCCTCAAGAAAAACACACGGTCGACACTATCACTCAGGCCTGTTTACGCGGGCGCAGTGTCATCAAAAGCCTGCTCTACTTCGCCCGCAAAGAGCTTCAAGAGGAACGATTGGTTGATCTGAATTCTGTCTTGAGTGAGCTCGCCGAACTTTTGCGACATACCACGCTTCAGAAGATACGGTTAGACCTCCAATTAGCTGAAAACACCCCCTTTTTAATGGGTGACGGGGGGGCCCTGAGCCAAGCCTTTATGAATCTATGCGTCAACGCCATCGATGCCATGCCCGATGGGGGTCAGCTCAGCATTTCAACAAGATTTTGGGGAAAGACGCTTCAGGTAAAGATCAGCGATACAGGGATGGGTATGCCTGCCGAGGTGCTGGCCAAAGCCACTGACCCCTTTTTCACGACAAAGCCACAGGGCAAAGGAACTGGTCTAGGGCTGTCTCAGGTTTTCGGCACCATGAGAGCTCACGGCGGGTCGTTGCGGCTCGAAAGCACGGTGGGGAAAGGCACGACAGTCTTTCTCGACTTTCCCGCTGAGCGACTGTCGGTACAGCGCCCCAACGACCATTTACCGGTCCTCGATAACCGCATTAGAAGTTTAAGCATTTTGATCGCTGATGATGATGAGCTTATCCGCGAAGCGATGCTGGAGCTTTTAAGTCAACTAGGCCACCAAGCCACGTGCGTTGCGGGGGGACAAGAGGCCGTTGACAGATTTACCCAAGGTGAAATTTTTGACCTTTTGATTCTCGACATGAATATGCCCCAAATGAGCGGAGGTACAGCCCTCACTCTGATCCGCCAAAATCACCCCCATCAAAAGATTCTGGTCACCACCGGCTATGATGCCGAAGCTACCGTCAACCTTGTCGCCGAGGGCATCAAAACTCTCCACAAACCGTTTACCGCCGAGGAGCTGAAAGAAGCCCTGGCCGCTTTGGGGCCATGGTAAGGACCTGGGCAAGATTTTGAGGTCTCTGGACAGAAAACCGCCCCCAGAGTAAGTTGAGCCTCCCGGCGTTGCCGGTATCGGCGCAGTTCGAAACCCTCCTGCGCGTTACAAATCAAAACTAAGGATACGCTATGTCTGTTCCCGCTACCCGGTTCCGGCTCTTGGAACCTGTCATTGCCGCGTTTGTCGGTCTTTTGTTAATTTCCAATGTCATCGCACAAAAGTTTCTCGATCTGAACCTCGGGGGATTGAAGCTCACCACCGATGTGGGAACCATACTACTTTTCCCCATCACCTATATCTTTTCTGATATTTTAACCGAGGTTTATGGCTATGCGGTATCTCGACGGATCGTCTGGTACGGATTTGGAATGAACCTTTTGGCGGCTGTAGTCTTTAGCCTGGCAGTAGCCCTACCTCATAGCCCCGAATTTACGACTCAAGCGGAGTTTGCCGCTGTACTAGGGCAGTTTCCTGGCCTAGTGCTGGCGTCGTTGACTGGCTACTGGTTCGGCAGTTTTACCAACGATTCCGTGATTGCGGGCATGAAAGTCTGGATGGTACGGTGGGACCCGAAACATCAGTGGCTACCCTTGCGCACGATTGCCTCGACAATTGCCGGTGAACTAGTGGATACCGCGTTATTTGTGGGCGTAGCGACGCTTTTCAAGGTCTTTCCTGCCGACCTGTATTTTGTCCTGGTGTTGTCACAGTGGGGCGTCAAAACTGTCGTCGAAACCGTCTTAACGCCCCTTACTGTGGTGGTCGTCAGAGCCATGAAGCGCTTCGAGCAAACCGACGTCGTCGGCACCGATTCTTGGAGCCCTTTTGCGCTTCAGAAGTCCGGAGGGCAAAACCTCTGGACTTCCGAAACCCCTAAGTCTTCAATCTAAATCTTCGCAGGTGCCGTCCAGCGGTCGCTGGTGCTGAAGTAATTGAGTCCAAGTCCCGGCGGTGACACTTTGCAATACAGCTTTAGCCAAAGCTCGCCCCTGGGACCTTAGGTTCGCTAAGTCTGTCTCACGCGGGGCTCCTTGGAACTCCACGGGGTCAAGGAACTGCCAACCCGGCTTGTGATGCGCTAAAAGATCGTCCAACTCGTTTTGAGCGCCGCCACACCAACCGAAACTACCGAAGCGAAAAGCCAGCCTGTTGTGAACCTTCTTTTTAAAAAGCTCATCCAACGCCGCCGCCAAAGGAGGAAACATCTTAAACTCATAACTCGGCATCCCTAGGACCACCCCCGTGGAAGTCCACACCGAGGCTAACAGATCACCGATCGACGTATCCGGTACTCGGTGAGTTTTGACATGAACCCCCATCTCGCTCAGACCAATCACAACGGCATCCAAAGCCTTTTCGGTATTACCATACATACTTCCCCAAATCACTGAAACTTCAGCCTTTGCAGGATTTTTTTGATAACTGACGTAGCGCCGGTAATCTGACAAAATCTTGGCGGGGTTCTGTCTCCAGACAATCCCATGCCCGGGTGCAATGATTTTGACCTTGTCCCCTAAGAGCTTCTCAACCTTGTCGATGGCTTTGCCCGTGGGCCCGCTAAAAGCGGCGACGATATTGGCATAGTAACGGACAGCTTCTTTTTCAAAAAAGGCCAGTTGCTCTGGTGACAGCTGGTCGTCGTACGGAGCCTCTCCCAGAGCGCCAAAACTGCCAAAGGCGTCACAGGGGAATAAGGTGCCACTCTGGGTATCAAAGGTGGCGATCGTTTCGGGCCAATGCACATTAGGAATCTCAGCGAACGTTAGAACTCTCCCATTACCCAAATCGAGGGTATCTCCGTCCTTCACGGTACGGATTTGGTCCGTAATGCCAAAAAACGCTTTTAGCAAGGGAACAGAGCGTTCACTGGTGAGGATTTGAAATTGAGGACGAATGCGACGAAACGCCTCAAGCCAACCGGAGTGGTCTGGTTCCATGTGGTTGATCACGACGTAATCGATGCTCTCAAGGGGGATGCCCAGGGTCTCTAGCTGGGCAAACAGAGTTTCAGGAACCCCGTCCCAGCCACAGACCCCGTCGATGAGAGCGGTCTTTTCGCCACGCACCAGGTAGCTACTCAAGGAGACGCCATTGGGAATGGGCCAAAGCCCTTCAAATAAAAGGTCCGAGAGGTCGGCCGACAGCCGCCACACTCCAGGACATACCGTAGTTGCTTTCATCCTTTCACCATACCCAAAGCCGCGAGCACTAAGCAATCCTGGCATCGAAAAAACCCGTGACGTATGTTACAGTTTTCTTACAGATAAGCTTGCACAAAGATTAACGCTAAGGGCGGAGCGTACGCATGAATTTTGACGAGGATTTGCAACGGTTAGCAGGACTGGCGGACACTGACGAAAGTCTCATTGCTTTGGCTTTACATGCCCTATGGGAGAAAATCTTGCGCCAAGCCACAGGAACACCCTATGCTACCATCAGTGCCGAGAGTCCAGTAGTCGACGCTCCCGAACTACTTCGCCGCCTTCTTGGTCAAAACCCCAGCCTGCGACGCTACCTTGACGACCAATTTGTCCACGACTTCGCCCGGTCGCGAAGCTGGTCAAACGCCGTGCGTCATAATTTTGTACGGATGGAAACGCGCCGTTTTCAAGAGACGCTTCTGCAGTTTGAAACCTTTTGCCAGCACTTTCCTGCCTTTTCCTCTCGAGACGTCGTGACGCAAACGCTCCACAGGCTTCGCCAAAGGACTTGCGCACAAAAAGAACAGCATGATCAAGAAATCGCCGCCTTAATGAAACGAAATGCCGCCCTCCAAGAACAGTTAGCCCAAAACGAAGCCGAAATGACCAACTACTTGGACTTAGCCCAAGAACTCAACTTTCTCAATGCTGAGAGGAGCCGCTTCAAAGATGAACTCGACCTCGCCGAGCTAGCCTTAGAGCGGTTATCGCGTGATAGCGCCCAGTCTCGAGAAGAACTGGAACAACGGATCCAAGACCTGCGAGCCCAAATCGAGCACTCCCAGCAAGCCCAGCAACAGGCGAGCCAACAAATGACAGAATATCAAGTCTATCAAGATTACATGGAGGTAGGCGAGGAACTTTCCCACTATGCGCGAAGCGAGTCACCCACCCGGCGCACCGTCAAAAAGCTGACGGTGGAGCAAGAACAGGCGGTAAACCTAATAACCGAACACCGTGGCGACTTTTACCTTAAAGGCCCCGCAGGGAGTGGCAAATCGCAGGTTCTCGTTGTCGCTTGGTATCACCTTCAAAAACGTTACCCCGAGGAATATCCGTTGCTGGTTTCGAGCAAACCACTTGTCAGCATTTTTGAGCAAATAATTTCGACTTTAGGTGAAACACGCTCCCCGATCCTTGTCGCCTGTGTCGAGGATTTTTTGGCAAGGAGCGGGAATACTTCCTCGTCATCGATCTACCCGAAAATTTTTCTTGATGACACCCAAGACGTCACAGGGGAACAATTAGCCCGGCTGAGGGCCTTGTCCCGCGATGGCTTAGTGATGGCAGGTGATTTTTTTACCCCCGGGGAAACTACAGAAAACTCGGCTTCTTTTACGCTTACGCAGAGTTTTCGCTGTTCCCCAGCGATCTTGGACTACGCTGGACAATGGTTACCCGCCGGGCTTCGGTTCCCCTCCCCATTGGGGACTCCCCAATCTTTCCTCCCACCGTTAATTCTCAAAGTTTCGGACAAAACGGTTGTCAAAACCTGCGAGGTTCAACTCCGTACCTGTATTGAAGGTCAGGGTTACAGGCCTGAGGAAGTTCTCATCATTCCCTTCGATGAGCAAGGCAACTTTGAGCCAAGGCTAGCCAAGGCGCTATCGGGGATCAGGATTTCTTCTTGGCGGGAAACCCAAGGGCTGAGTTTTCCTGTTGTCATCGTGGTCTTAGATCAAACCCCAAACCCCGAGTCGGCTCACGCTCGGGGAATCATCACGGCCCTCACACGCGCGTCAGAACGCTTAATCGTCCTCACCCTTGTTTGATGCCCTTACGGGCTTTGTGGCAAAGTGTCTCCCGGTTGAAACGTTAGCGGCAGGGTTAAAAATCGAGGTTCCGCCTGCTTCTGACATCTTTGTTCCAACAGTTTGACTGCTTCATAACCCATCTGTCCAAAAGGCTGAGCGAAACTGGCCAATTGCGGCCGAACCCACCGTCCCTGAGGGAGCGCATCGAAACCAACATATGCCACGTCTTGTGGGATATTGGTTCCCGCCTCGATGGCCGCTCGTGTAAAACCGATCGCTAACAAATCATTGCCAAAAACCAACCCATCAGGACGGTTCCTCCCAAGGTTTTGCCAACGGTAAAAAAACGCTTCCCCCTCAGCCTCACCCAGGTCATTCACGGTAAAAATACTCCTGAGAGATTTATCAGCACCGAGGCGGTTGAGTTCCGCCAAGCCACCGGCCAGACGTTGATCCACATTAAAATTGTAAAGTTCTGCCTGGTCATGAACCACAAACCCAATTTTGTTCTTTCCGGCCTGGGTCAGGCGTACTACGGCCTCAAGTCCCGCTTCAAAGTTTTGTGTATCAACCCACGAAACCGAAGGTTCGTCAGGACGCTCGGCGATGACAACGCAAGGAATATGGTCTTCTCGGATCTCTTCAATCACATGAGCGGCAATTCGTTGAAAACCGATGAATACCAGGCCATCCACCTTTTTCTGGCGATAAAGGCGGAGAACATCGCTGGACTGATTTTCACTTGCTTCAGTCGAAAGGATGAGATCCTGATGCGTATCACGACAACGCCGCTCAATACCATCGAGAATGGCAATCAGGTACTGTTCCCCCCAAAAATGTGAGCGAATACTGATCGGTGTCTCGACGCCCCAAGTTCCTGTTTTACCTTGATTGAGGGCTCGTCCTAAATGGTTGGGGTGATATCTAAGCTCGCGAATCGCTTCTTCGACACGAAGACGGGTTTCTTCTTTAACGTTATCCAGACCATTTACGACCCGAGACACCGTGATAAATGAAACTCCGGCCCTCTGGGCTACATCTTTTTGAGTCGCCATACATCCACTCTAGAGGAGTTCATTCAACTCGACAAGTAGACTTTTTCCTCGCTGTAAACCCGTGCTATAACAGAGCTATCGTCATTGTGAAGAACGGAGGGGCCTTTGGAACGCTTACCTGCCCTGCAGATGCGTCAAATTGTTAAAACTTTCGGAGTGGTAACCGCCAACGACCACGTCGATTTCGAGGCTCTTCCCGGTGAAATCCACGCATTACTCGGTGAAAACGGCGCAGGAAAGAGCACTCTCATGTGTCAACTTTCGGGCGTGTATAGGCCAACCTCCGGTGAGATTCTTCTCGACGGACAACCGGTTCGCCTCACGTCCCCCCTCGAAGCCGCCAAACGGGGCATCGGCATGGTCTTTCAGAACTTTCGTTTGGTTCCTACCCTAACCGCCGTCGAGAATATCCTCTTAGGAGAAAAAGGCCCTTTTTGGCACGGCCCCGCCTGGAAAAAAGCGCGCCACGTTGAAATTGGCGAATTTGCCCAGCGTTTGGGCCTAAAAATACCCCTTGATATCCCTGTGGAATTGTTAGCCGTAGGGGAGCAACAGCGAGTAGAAATCGTCAAAACTTTGTACCGGGGGGTGCGGTTTATCATCCTCGATGAGCCGACCTCGGTTCTTACCCCCAATGAAGTTGATGATCTTTTTCAAACGTTGCGTCGTCTGAAACAAGAGGGCAAGACCATTCTGATTACCACCCACAAACTCAAAGAAGTGATGGCGGTTGCCGTATCATTAAAAAAAAAAA
>JABEVK010000079.1 GCA_013044245.1 Spirochaetales bacterium
ATGAGTTATTGAAACAATGGGAAACTCAGCCATCGTTGGCTTTTCTGACAAAACCAACGCTAACTGATGCCGAAAAATTGTCCGCTTGGGGCTTGGTAACGTTTTTGATGAATACGCCAAACCCCACTTACGCCCGGGCTTTTGGAGCGTATCTGGCCAACTTAACCTCAGATCACCCAGCCCCCTTAACAGCCGTTTTCACCCCCCAGATGCTTACTCAGCTATCCCACGATTGTTGGACGTGGTGGAAAGACCACCCCGGACGAACAACCCTTTTGCAAGAAGCTGAAAAAGCCCTCAAAGCGGGAAATGGGGAAACTGCAGAACCGCTTCTGGCCCAGGCACTAAAGATAGAACAAGATGGTAACACCTTGTACTTGGCCGGCTTGGCCGCTTACGAGAGAAAAGTTTACCCCGAAGCGGAAAGTTACTACCTTCAAGCACAAAAGACCTGGAAGGATGCCCCACCAGGACTTTTAGATTACGCTATCGGGCTAGTCTTGTACCAGCAACAAAAATGGTCTTTAGCAAAACATCATTTCGAGGCCGCTGGTAAAGCGTCAGAGGCCTACAACAAACTTACCACCCCCCTCTTAGCCAATTTGCCTTGAGGGGTGAGATTCCTAATAAACGGTCTACCAATGAGCTCAGCTAATGGGAAAAAGTTTATCGATCTTTTTCAGATCTTGTGCCGACAATTTCATGCCGCTGGCTTTGGCATTTTCTTCGAGTTGAGCCACTGAACTGGCTCCTACGATGACGCTTGACAAACCAGGTGTGTGCAAAAGAGCCGAGATCGCTATCTGAGCGACTGTTACCCCATTCTTTTGAGCGAGGCCGGCAAGATGGTCAACTCTTTCTAAGACCCGATGATTGGTCAGGTTATCCTTCATAAACCCGTTCAACCGCGAATCCGCTCCCCGGCTCCCCGCAGGAATCACGCCACCAGAGTACTTTCCTGTAAGAATTCCCTGTGCTAACGGAGAAAAGGACGCAGTTCCCATCCCCAACCGTTGGCAAGTTGGTAAAATTCTTTGCTCAATTTTTCTCCCTAAAAGGGAATAATAAGGTTGGTTAACGACAGGTTTATGCCAGCCTTTTGCCTCGCATAACGCCCATGCTTCAGCAATTTGATCTGCCTCCCACTCACTGGTACCCCAATACAAAATCTTTCCTTGACGAATTAAGTCTTCGATAGCCTCCAAGGTCTCACTCAAGGGTGTTTCGGTGTCGTAACGATGGCAGTACCATAAATCAACATAGTTGAGCTTCAACCGTTCTAGACTAGCATTGACCGTATCAAAAATATGCTTTCGAGAAAGGCCGCGATCATTCACGCCTTCTGACATCGGCCAGAACCCCTTGGTCGCCACGATATACTCAGAACGGCGTTTAGCAGGAAGAATCTGTCCTAGCAGATTCTCCGCCTCGCCTCTGTTGTAAACGTCAGCTGTGTCAATGTAATTAATGCCGAGGTCAAAGGCTTTTTGTATAATCTTTTTGGCAGAATCCAATTCCACCTGATTACCAAACGTCAGCCAACTCCCGTAAGCGATTTCACTTACTACCAGACCTGTTCGTCCTAATTTTCGATATTGCATACATCCCCTCCTTAACGCTAAGACAGAGTTTTCTTAGGATTTTTGGCGCTTTGAATTCACAAAGCGTGTAAAATCCATAATGTTGCGGACAATAATTTTGCCTTGCTGGACTTCAACGCGGCGTTGATTGGCAAATTGTTTAAGAACTTCACTGACCTTTTGAACGCTTAAGCCAGCCCAGTGTGCTATATCTTCAACCGAATTGGGAAATACCCTCTGCGTATCCATCGGATCCGCTGTTTTCCCACTGGTTTCATCTAACATGAGAAAGACGTCAGCTACCCGAGCCTGAAGATCATCAAGTTTTAAAATTAAAAAGCGTCTTTTTTGATCGTAAATTCTTTTAGCGAAGAGTTTTAGTAAGTTCAAAACTATTTGAGGATTGCCTTGCATGAGAATTTCAAAGTTGGCTTTATTAAACTCAAGCAGCTTAACGTCCGTCATGGCGATCACGGATGCACTTCGAGGGGCCTCTTCCAAGAGCGCCATTTCTCCAAAAAACTCACCTGGCTGAAGGATGTCGATGGTCTTTTCAATATCCCCCAGAATTTTTACAATTTTGACTTTACCACTTTGAATGAGATAAAAGGCGTCACCCGGTTCAAACTCACAAAAAATAATTTCGCCAGCCTTTTTGGTAACGGCAAAACGGTTAAAGAGTGATAGGTCCAAAGTCACGATGGCGTCCCTTCCAGTTCTCTGAGAGCCCGGCGGGTCTTTACAGCAACCGGCTCGTCTTCGCCTGCCAAACCGAGAATCTTTTGGTAGAAATTTCTGGCCCAGGTAAAATCGTTTTTTCCTTGATAGGACCGTCCAATGAAGTATAACGCATCTTTTAAATCCGGATGCTTGGGATATTTTTGAATTACCGCCGTCAAATGGCGAATTGCCTCATCGTAGTGAGAAGTCATCACCAAACAACGCCCCACTTCAAATTCGGCCTTAGCACTATGTTCCGGGTCAGCGTTGGACGAAACCAGCCGCTGAAAAATTTTTAATGCGTCAGCATATTTTTCTTGATTCGCCAAGCTTACCGCTTCAAAAAAACCTTTCGCAGCTTGTAAGTCCCTCCCATCGGCTACGGTTGGTCTCCCCCCTCCGGTAGGGGCACCTGCGGCCGCAAAAAGGGCGGAAGAATCGGTTTTTGCCACTCCCCCTTCTGCCTGATCAAGATGACTGGCAGCATTGGAAGCAAAGCGACCTGAGGGATAATACGTTAAATACCTTGAAAACGCGTAGACAGCTTGTTTATATTGCCGGTTATTGAAGTAGTACTCACCAATCGAGTACAACCCTGTTTCGGGATCGGCTTGCTCGGTATTAGAAATAAGATTTTGGACCTTTCCATGAATATGCCGCAATTGGTTTGAAAAAACCTTAAGCATTTTCATAATGATGCGAGTGTTCGATAGCACCAACTGTTCAAACTCGGGAACATTAAACAACAGCACATCAGCATCGCTGAGCACCAGGGCTGTTTCATCCCTAGGGTACTTTCCCAATGCTGACTTGACACCAAAAAACTCTCCGGTAGCAATGAGTTCTTTAATTTCCTCACCGGTCTCAATATCCTGGCTACGCAAGAGAACCTTGCCGGCTTTGAGGATAAAAATTTTGTCGCCCAAATCGCCCTGAAAGTAGATGACAGAATTGGCTTTAAACTGCGTTGCCTTAGGCACACAACCTCCTACAGGACAAAGGATGACATAATTTAGAATAATTCGGTGCACCCCCCCTGTCAACACAGCAAAAAATTCTTTAGACTAAATTTGATGATTGACCTTCATTCCCACTCCACAGCTTCAGATGGCCGGTTAACTCCCGCTAAACTGGTGGAGCAGGCCGCACGTCGTGGGCTTTCTGTTTTAGCCCTCACGGACCATGACACCACGGCCGGCCTGGAAGAAGCCCAAAATGCTTGTCGCGCGGCAGGTATTACCTTTGTTCCTGGCATAGAGTGGGAAGTCCAGCACACCGGAGAATTTCATCTTCTGGGTTTAGGTCTACAAGACTGGGGCGGAAAATTTCAAGAAGCGGTCACGATCCTACAAGCGCTTCGAGAAGACAGAAACCGAAAAATCTTTTCAAAAATGCAACAAGCTGGTTTAAGAGGGCATTTTGAGGACATCGAAGAGCTTGCCGAAGGCGGTGTTGTCGGCAGACCTCATTTTGCCCGTTGGCTGTTGGCCCGAGGCAAGGTCAAAACTATACAAGAGGCCTTTACGCACTTTTTGGGGCGGGGTAAACTCTTTTGGGAACCCAAAGCAGGATTGGAACTTAGCCAAGCTGTAGAACTCATCCATCAAGCGGGCGGTCTGGCAATTGTCGCGCATCCTTTTTCTTTGGGGTTATCATGGGACGCCTTGAAAGATCAATTAGCACGTTGGAAAATCCTGGGGTTAGATGGGCTGGAGGCATGGCATCCTGCTGCAACAACAGCCGCTTGCGTGCGGCTTGAAGCACTAGCCAGGTCGTTAGAGCTCAAAGTCTCCGCTGGCTCAGATTTTCATGGCGAAAACCGGCCAGACCGAATTTTAGGGCAAACAGCAGGACGTCAGCCCATTTCCTGCCGTTTTTATGAAGAGCTTTTTTCTGTTTCGGAGGGCCTTTGTCGATGAGCCTCACCTCAGGTGAAGAGCATCCTAGTGTTTTAGCTCGCTGGGGAAGCGCAGCTTTTGAGCTCACCGCTAACCTATTTTACGCTTTTGGCTTTTTTTGGAATGTCCTTTTAGAGACCTTTCACTTTCGCTCACGATCCAAAGTTGGCACTCAAGTTTTGGTGATGCAGATCCTCTTTACAGGGGTTAATGCGCTATTCATTATCACGTTGATCGCCGTTTCTCTGGGCACCGTTATTATCTTTTACGGCAACCAAATTCCAACAGCAGTTTCGACCAACCTAGTCTATACCATTCTGATTACGGTTATCACACGAGAACTCGGTCCCCTTTTGACTGCTTTCATCGTGATGGCACGCTCGGGAGTAGCCATTGCCACAGAACTTTCCTCGATGGTGGTGACACATGAGATTGAAGCCTACCTCGCTATCGGGATTAATCCCATTTCATATTTGGTCGTTCCTCGCTTTTTAGGCGTTACTTTGTCCATGATTGCTCTTAACCTCTACTTTAACCTTAGCGGTCTAGCCGCTAGTTATTTAGTAGCTCAGTTTATTCACCCGATTCCCGCCAGTGAATATTTTTCTCAACTGATGGCTCAGCTAACCCCCAATGCCGTGTCTCTCAGCGTAGTCAAAAGTCTAATTTTTGGTATCGTGATCTCGTTAGTATCGAGTTTGAATGGGTTTCGGGCCCAGCAGTCCACGACCGAAATTCCGGTTATCGTGATTCGGGCTGTTGGTCAAGGTTTTGGACTATTGATCGTCGTGAATATTCTCTTGACCTTGGCGTTTGCCGGATGAGCGTTTCTTCTGCCTGCGCCGAATTGCGTGAAGTCACGTTCCACACCGGACAATGCCTCTTGTTTGAAAACTTGAGCCTGAGTTTGGCCAAAGATCGATGTACAGTTTTAATGGGGCCTGCCGGTTGCGGAAAATCCACCATTCTCAAAATTGCAGCCGGGTTAATTTTACCCCAATCAGGTAGCGTTATCTTCGATCAAAAATCGTGGGAAGCGAGAAATGAAGAGCAAACCATTGCGGTCCGGGCAAAAACAGGGTTTGTCTTTCAAAATGCTGCACTTTGGGCCAACAAAACCGTTCGGCAGAACATCGAGTTGCCCTTACAATTTCATAATCCTCAATTTTCGCAGGCTCAAATCGAAGAACGCGTCGAGGAAGCCGCTAGGCTGGTTGGCCTTAGAAATGTTTGGGATGATCGACCTTCACACCTATCTCTAGGCGAACAAAAGTTAGTATCATTCGCTCGGGCCATTGTTAATGACCCTGAAACCCTCTTTTTAGATGACCCCACTGCAGGATTAGATAATCAGCTCAAAGAACGTCTCTTGGCTTTTATCGAAGAGTTTCGGCGCCAAGGAAAAACTGTCATCCTTGTCACTCAAGACCCCAGCGTCACGGCCAGAGTCGCAGATGACCTGGCCATTATGCGCGATGGCCAAATCTTAGTCGTGGGACCTATTCATGAAGTTGTTCAGTCACAGGACCCCCGCGTCGTCGAAATTCTAACTTCTGTTCTTAGCCAAGCCGCTACCTTTTCGCAGGATATCCTAGGTTTATTGGCAGAGGGGCAACCTTAACCATGAGCACCTTGACCATGGGCAAAAAGTTGCCGAAAGTGTCAGCATGAGGTTCCGTATCCGCTTTGCCCAGCAGGTTGTAGGTTTTTTCTTATTGCTCGCCCTGGCGATTCTGGTGGGGGTAATTATCCTCATGGGGCTCAATCAGCGTTGGTTTGATCGTGGGTATCATTTTACCAGCCGCTTTGAAACTGCGGACGGGCTTACTCCCGGTATGCCGATTCATCTCCGCGGCTTTGAAATCGGTAAAGTTAGTTCTGTTGATTTGAACAGCAACAACCGGGTTAATGTGGTGATCCAAATTTATTCAGACTACTATGACAAAATCAAACCCAATTCTGTGCTTGAATTAGACAAAGGCACCTTTGGAATAGGGGGCGGCTTAAACCTCTTACCAGGTCGAAATCTTTTGCCTCCCATGGAAAATGGCTCGTTTATCCCTTCTACGGACACCATTTTAGGAAAAAATTTGCTTGCGCAAGGTCTCGTCGATCAGCCCACCAGCAACGATCAGCTTGGTGCTATTCTCGCACAAGTTCAAACCACCCTTGGCAACATTAACCAGCTTTTAGGAGATGTCAACGCCGCTGTCGAAGGTACTTCGAGCAACCAATTGACCACGTTGTTAGCGGGGATCAACCTGACCGTACGAGACCTTAACCGCCTTTTGGCAGAAAGTTCCCAAGGGTTAGTCCCCAATCTCACGGCGATTACTGGTGACCTCGCCAAGCTTTCGTCACAACTACGCGACCCCAAAGGGCTTATCCCCAAACTTCTTGATCCTCAAGGAAGTATCGCGACCATGTTGAATGACCATAACCAGCTTTATAATCAAGTGACTACCATCTTGTCGCAAATAAGTCAGACTATGACCCAAGTACAAGGAGTAGCCAGTTATGTGAATCAGTCCACACCGCAAATCACAGGGGTTTTAGAAGATACGCGAACTGCCTTACACAACGCCGACAATGTGATGACAGGTTTAGCCAACAATCCACTGTTGAAAGGTGGCATACCCGAACAAAAACCACAACATTTTCAAGCTCCGGGGTTAAGGGATGAAAAGTTCTAAACATTTTGTCATTGTGGTCGCTGGACTTTTGCTTTTGTTCAGCTGTTCTTCAGCCCCCTCTCTGCCCGATAGGGTGGATGCTCAAAAAAATTCTGCGGCGGGCTACCTGACGTATGGGCAGAACGATTTCGACCAGGGACAGTATGATCAAGCTCTTAAACTGTTTCAGTTGGCTCTGAGTGTTAACACTTCGGTGGACTACAGCAAAGGTATTGCCGTGTCCTATAACTCGGTTGCCTCTGCACTGATGGCTCTGGGAAGGTATGCCGAAGCTCAACAGTCCCTTGAGGCAGGGGAACAGGCTGCCTTCGATGCCAAAAGTCCCGATCTCGTGGCACAGAACTTGGTTCTACGTGCTCAATGGTCTATCGACCAAAACCAAACTTCTGTAGCCAAACGATTGTTAAAAGCGGCGCAACCTTTTCCTTCCACTTCGGAAGGGGCTCGCCTATGGCAAGCGTGGGCGCTTGTTGAACAAAACCTTAAGCACCCCGAGGCGGCCCGCTTGGCCCTACAGGAAGCTTTGACCATCAATACGAGTACAGGTGACAAAAAAGCGCAAGCCTCAAACTGGTTCATGATAGGGTCCCTAGACTCACAAGCAGGTCAAACCCAAACCGCTTTCGAAGATTTGCAAAAAGCCCTGCAATTCGATAAAGAAGAGGAAAATAGTGTGGCAATAGGGCAGGATTTACGTGTTTTAGGACTACTAGCAGAAAAACTAGGACACCTTGAAAAGGCTTACGACTTTCTGCTGAGGTCAGAAAGGCTCTTTCAGGCCGTCAACCTTCCGGCCGAGCGCCTAAAAACCCTTAACCTTCTCATCCCTTTAGCCCAAAAACTCAAAAAGCCCTCACCGAGTGAGGCTTCGTGACTGCCTTGAGACGTTTTGCTGTCCTAGTGACCTCCCTACTACTGACCGCGCACACTTACGGAGAAACTGGCTCACTTTTGGCCTGGCAGGGAATCCCCCTTATCCGTCACCTTTCGGTTCTAAGCGACCCGTTATTTCAGCAGCAGCAAGATCTTGTTGAAGATTATTATGAGGCCATCGCCCGAGGAGACCCCCTGCCGGATTTAAGCCTGTTTCGGTACACACTCAAGCCAGAAGATAACGTGTTTTCGCTCGCGGGGAGTTTTAATCTGCCCTACGATACCCTTTCGACACTCAACGGCTGGTCGAACCCTCAAGCAGTTAAACCTGGTCAAACAATTCTTGTGCCCAGTCAACCCGGACTATTTTTGAATCGTCAGCATCCGGGGGAAATCGACCGGCTGCTCAAAGCCTGGAACATGTCACAAAAGCATGCGGTCGCTCTAAAGCTCCCCACCCCAGAAGGCATTGTGCCGTTTACTTTTTTTCCTGGAGAACGTTTTGGACCTCAGGAGCGCTCCCGCTTCTTGGGTACCTTGTTTAGGTTTCCCCTTCCCCACGCGATACTTACCTCTCCTTTTGGTATGAGGCCGAACCCGTTTACCGGAAAGCCCGACTTTCATGCCGGGGTAGATCTGGCAGCTCCTATTGGCACGGATGTCTTTGCGGCCCAAGATGGTACAGTAGCCGACCTGGGATACAATCCTATTCTGGGCAATCATATCATCCTCAAGCATGCAGGAGGTTGGGAAACTGTCTATGCTCACCTCTCACGCATCTTGGTTTTCTTGAATGAAACCGTTCGATCAGGTACAATCATTGGAAAAGTGGGAAGTACCGGAGAATCTACAGGTCCTCACCTCCATTTTGAAATTAAGAAAAATGGAATTCCTGTGAATCCTCTTCCCCTTTTACCGGTAAAATTCTAATGAAGTTCCTTAATGGACTTTTGCTTCTCATTTTTCTCACCCCCGCGCTTTTTGCTCAGTCCCACCAGACTGAGAAAACCGCTGTACTGGATGGAGAACCCATAGAGTTTCACCTTGGTGAGCTGGTCAAGCTTCAGGTTCCTCTACAAACACGCTTTACGAAGGCCGTAGAAATCGAAATTCAGGTACCTAGGGAGATTTTTGATCGGCATGCCAATTTAGCCGTGTCGCTTTATCAAAATCCAGAAGGAGCCCCCACAACCGAAGAAAGGATTGCTTGGGAGGTTTTGCCCATAGCCTCACATTTTTATTTAGATGTTCCTCTCATTGCCAACGCCCATCTTTTGGCTTCGGTGGATACCGCCGTGGTTAAACGAGCTACTTTTCCTCTTTTTTTGTCCATTCAAGCCCTTGATAGCTCCGGTGAGACTCACGATCCTGCGGTTTTTCATGTTAGCTGTCACTGGCTCAGTACAAATTTAGGAGGTTTTCTTTTACGAACGCCGAACCTTTCACCCGAACTGCGCCAGCAACTCAAGATTTTAATCAACGGCCACAAAGAAACTTCCGAAGGCGTGATCTACCTCGACCCTGGGGTATACACCGTGCATCTTTCACTTCCCGGGTACAAGTCACAAAACCTGAATATGGCCGTTCGTCCAGCCAAAATTACAGAACTCTCGGCAGTGCTGGCAGAAGATACTCCGTATGTGACCTTTGAGGCTCCCACAGGAACTCAGATACTGCTTGACGGCAAACTAGTTCCCCCATCCGCCTGGAACTCATTAGCCGTCTCAAAAGGAATTCATACCGTTCAATTCACCATCGGGGGCTATCAGGTTGCTGATAATTTTGAAATCACTCGAGGCGGCCGGCATAAAGTGTCTTTACAGATGCAAATTGCTTTTGAAGAGGAATAGCGCGAGCGGTTTCCTGGGATTTTTCTTGTAAAGTAACGCTAGGTACCCGTCGATAGTTTAATTGTCGTAGAGATATAGTTCCCCTCCCAGTTTCTATATCATACGATACCCTTCGGGGTTGGAGCCGGCTTCCCCAGCCGGCTTCTTTTTTTTGTTTGTACATTCCGTGGTAAGTTGACAGAAAATGTCTGTTTGCCTACCATAGGCCATGATCTTTTCCGAAAGACGCAATCGTCGGCTAAAAATCGTTTCGATTTTAGCTTTGGTTTTGGCCGCTGGTATGGGCCTCTTGCTGGGGCTTGCCCTCAGTGCCACCTGGAATATCCAAAATCGCTCCAATTTCGGAAACTTTGACCCCGCGCTTCCCTCAAAGGTTCTCGATATCCACGGAAATGTTATCACCGAGTTTTTCTCGACCGAAAAACGAGACCTCGTTTCTTACAATGACATACCACGCTTCTTGACCGACGCCTTAGTAACGCGTGAGGATCAGGACTTCTTTTATCATAACGGCTTTTCACTCAAAGGCATCTTGCGGGCCATGGTTATGGATCTGATTACCCATCACCTTCAAGGCGGTTCGACCCTCACCCAACAATTGGCGGGAAAACTCTATTCTGACCGTACGCAATTAACTCTAACCCGAAAATTGCAAGAGCTGTGGTGGGCACTTCAGCTGGAAACAAAATTTTCAAAAGAAGAGATTCTCGAACAATACATGAACAATATGCCGTTTGGTCACGCCACCTACGGCGTAGAAGCAGCGAGCAAATATTTCTTTAATAAGCCCGTCAAAGAACTGACGCCGGCTGAGGCTGCCCTGCTGGTCATCCAATTGGTTCGACCTGGTTTGTATTCTCCGATTAGGAACCCCAACGGTGCAGCCAAAGTTCAAAAAGACATCTTGGACCAAATGGTACAGTTGGGGTACATCACCGCAAAGCAGGCCAAAGACAGCTTCGACCAGTATTGGTCCAATTATGACTACAGCCGTGGCAACATGAGTACGGCGTACTTTGATCAAGTTGACAGGGCCCCCTACTTTACTGAGTATGTGCGAAACTGGCTTGATGATAACTTAGTCGGACCTCATGATATCTACCGAGACGGCTTAGTCATTCACACCACCTTAGATTTAAATGATCAAAAAGTTGCCGACGAGGTTATGACTCGAGGTATCGAGATTACCAACGAAAAATTCCAAGCGTCCAACGGGCGCCGAATGAACATAGTCGATTCAGAAATCGCGCCGGTCTTAGACATGCTAAGCTATACGTTCAACATCAGCGATCTTAAGGCGAAAGGGACACAAAGGCTTCGTGATGCCCGTAGTTACATGGAGCAAGACCTTTTGCCGACTATTGATATTGCGGCCAAGATGTTTGGAGTGGACTCGCTTGATACTGTGGCAACAAAAGCCTACAGACCTGTAGTCGCTATCATGGGTCGAGATCAAGTAGAAGGGGCGCTCATTACCCTCGACAATGCCACTGGCTATATCAAGGCCATGGTCGGCGGCTCGCACTTTGACCGCTTAAATCAGTTCAACCGAGCCGTACAAGCCCGCATCCAACCAGGATCATCGTTTAAACCTCTGTACTATTCTGCTGCGATTGATTCCCGCAAATATACTCCGGCAACCATGATTATGGATCAACCCACCGTTTTTAGAAATGAAGACGGAACCTACTACACGCCTTCCAATTTCTTGGGGGAATGGAAAGGACCAGTATTGCTACGCCAAGCCTTGGCTCACTCCATGAACGTTCCTTCTATTCAAATTTTGGCGGGCATTGGTTTTGATGCTGCGATTGATCGCGCCGCCAAATTGCTAGGAATTACCGACCCTGCTCAAATTGCCGCCACCTTCCCAAGGCGCTATCCCTTAGCCTTAGGAATTATTTCTGTTTCGCCCATACAGATGGCCCGTGCTTATGCGATTTTTGCCAACCAAGGACGGGAAGTTGACCCGATTGGGGTGCTGTATATTCAAGATAGAAAAGGTAACATCATTGCGAACCCTGCCGCTGAGATGCTCAATGAACAGCGGCTAAAAGGGAGTGCGGCCCAGATCATTAGCCCCCAAACCGCCTATATTATGACAAACTTGCTAGAAACCACGGTTCAAACCGGCACCCTAGCTTATGCTCGTTGGTATGTTAATGGACTTCCCATGGAGATGGCTGGCAAGACAGGAACGACGCAGAACTGGGCTGATGCTTGGGCCATAGGGTATTCTCCTTACATGACCACAGCGGTTTGGTTAGGGTTTGACCACCCTGGCAACTCTTTGGGGTTGGAAAACACAGGCGCCACCGCAGCGGGAATTTATTGGGCTGAATATATGAAAAAAGTTCATGAACACCTGCCTCCCATTAAGTTCCCCGTGCCTGCCACCGGTCTGCAGTTTGTTGATGTTGATGCAGAAACAGGCTTGTTACCTTCGGGAGAACCTGGCGAGCACGTCATTCGGGAAGTCTTTTTGACCGGTACCGCACCGACAAAGGTTTCTAACTTGGCCGAATTTAGAAAAATGCGGGATGCCGTACTTTCAGCGAATATGAACAAGGTACTTCACAAGGTTACGAGTAAAATCGACAACAGTGTCTTGAACCCTGATTTGAACTTCAACCTTGATTTGAATACTGGTCTGCCGAATTCAACACCGTCGACCTCTCCAAGTGGGGATAACTCGCAAGCGGAAGAACCAAGTCAAACCAACCTGCCACCATCGACAACTCCCGGCAATTAATGCGGCCGGCAATTAATGCGGATAGCAGGGGGCGAACCCTGCCTGGAGTCTGGGTCGGGGCCTCTCACTTTTGAGGTCCTCTGACACAAAGTAGCAGGGCTTCAGTTAAAAGATTCTGAGTGTCTTAGCTCGTCCAGATTTCGTCAAAGGTATGCGGACGTTCACAAAAGCGGCAAACAAAGCCCTCTCCTGACCGTAAAAATTCCGGTTGCACCGGTTCGTGTTGACGAGCATGACTAATGCAGTTTTCGTTGCGGCACGCGATTTCCTCAAAGTTGTAAATTCGCGGTGGCATATGTACTCGATATTTATGAACGACTTGACTGTTTTGAACGATATTCAAGGTGCATTCAGGACTCAGTGCCGCTAGCTTCTTCATCTTTTTAAAACCCAGCTCGGTCAACTGAGGAACTGAAATGATTCCTTTTAAGGTCTGCGATTTGCTTGAGGCAAATACCCCTTGGCTGGATAAATAATTTAGCTGCAGGTTTCGACGGATTTTATCAAGGAGTTTCCAAATCTGCTCTATGCTACGTCCCACCCCAATATGATCGATCACAATGCCATTATCAACCGGTTTAATACCCATTTTGTGATCACCAAGTTTCGTCTGCCCTGCCACGGGAACTTCTTCAACAAAGTCATCAGTCAAAGTTTCTTCCGGCCGGGTTTTCCCTGAAAATTCCTGACCGAGCGCGCCACCTATCATGCCAATGAGCGTGATTCTTGTAAAATACCCATTACGAGATTGTTCGTCCCAACCATTTAGAGGCAGACTTTCGGCAAAGTGAGGAATGGTCGGAGCCTTACGATTTTGAGGCAACGGATGATAAAACTTTGTTCCCTCCGGCAGAAGGGGAAGATGGTCAGGACGAACCGTTACGGCGGCTTTGAGGCGCTCGACCTTGTCTAAAACATCATCGCCCATGCGTTCCAGCTGGAGGCGAGTAAAGTACCAAATGTCGGCAATACTTTTTTGTTGAAGGTATTCGTCAATTGAGTCAAAGTTTCGCACGATAAAGCCATTTGACCTCATCTTTTGCGCATAGAACTCCGGAAGAGCCAATTCCTGGGGAGCAACCAAGTCTACCTTGACCCGGTGAAAAATCTGCAGGCCATCGGCTTTCGAATGGATTGTACGGCCAAAATAAAGGTCACCTGTCAAAGCGATATGAATTTCATCGCGATTCCACGCTTTCTTCTCGAGGAAAGAAAACTCATCGAGAAATTCTTGGGTGGGGTGCTCATGCCTACCATCTCCCGCATTGATGAATCCAGGTTGGGGTATACCCGCTTTTTGGCAATACCCACCAATATAATTTTCTAAATGACGACAGACCCCTTCCACTGTACTGCGAATAATAAACAAAGATCGTCTTCCATAGCCAACTAGCATTTTCAACGTATCCGACAGGCTTTCTTGTTTATTAACAGAACTACTAGCCACGTCAAAAACGTTAACAGTGACATCGTGAAACAGAGCCGCGTTACGAAAGGATTCTTTGGTTCGTGTGCTGTCTTCTAAAAAAATGAGATAAACCGATAGGCCATGATCGGCGATCTGAAACGAAGCCACTTCCTGATTTTCAAGGATTGCTTTTTTGATGGCCGCGGTTTTGGTGTACAAATACCACTGCTCGTCCAAACTCAAATCCTGAACCACCCCAACAGTTCTACTCAAAAACGGGCCGGCATACTTCATGGAATGTCCTTACTAGTGGCAATCTTTGTTAATTTTTCAGGGTCGAGTAAAAGAACCTCTCCGGACGGGTCTTGAACGAGGACAGCTTGCGGCGTTACTTCGAGGCCAGAATCTTCTCGTACGGGAATAGTCGAGAGTTGATGGCTTTGAAGTTGAGTATCGTATGTGGCTACAACCCATTGCCCGCCGCTTTTCACAATAGCATACGCTAAGGTACCAACCACAACAACCGGAGCTGAAGCGGAAACTTCTTGTGGTGACTGTGCTGTGATGGAAAGATCCGATGCTGACAACAAGACAAGCCGTACGGTAGCATCGCCACGATGTTCACCCGCCGTCACCAACCAAGAGTTACCGAACTTTTGAAACTCACCCCGGCGAATAGAATTTAGCGTTGAAACCTTCCAAAGGCGCGTTCCACCAATATCAACAAGATCAAGTCTCGACCGTCCGTCGGAGACGGTTTGCAAAAATGGTACCGTTGAAGGTGGCGGAGCCAACTGAGGGGCTGGAGGCTGAGCCTGCAAAGCTTGGTCTTGCTTTTGAATCGACTGTCGTTCCTTCTGAAGAAGAATATCTCGCTGACGGTTAGCAGCTTGCGCTTTTTGCAAAACCTGTTTTTCTTTGGCCACTTGGGCTGGGGTCAGACTCTGAGGGGACGGCGATGAACTTGGGG
>JABEVK010000080.1 GCA_013044245.1 Spirochaetales bacterium
TGCCGCATCGTTCCCCCCAGCCGTTAATCGTTCCCTGAACCTGCCACGCCCCAGCCTGTACCGCCGCAAGGGTGTTGGCTACACCCAGACCCAAGTCGTTATGAAAGTGAGCGCCTAAGCGAAAGCCCCGGGGCAAAAGTTCTTGATAAATCGCCGTTACCTCGGTAACGAGGGTTCCCCCGTTGGTATCGCAAGGGACCAGCCAATCCGCACCAGCATCCCGCGCTGTTTCTAAAAGGCGTAGACTGTAGTCGGGATGGGTTTTCCAACCGTCAAAAAAGTGTTCCAGGTCAAAAATCACTTCGCGACCTTCTTTTTTGAGCGTGATCAGAGAATCGTGAATCATCTCGAGGTTCTCTTCTAAATTCGTCCCTAAAACCGCTTCTACATGCGAGCTCCAGGCTTTTCCGACGACGACGACTACGGGAGTTTCTGCCTCCAACAGGGCCTGAATGTGGGGATCGGAAGCAGCCTGACCTCGGGGTTTACGGGTGGAGCCAAAAGCGGCCAAGCGGGCATGCTGGAGTGGTGACTTGCGAATTTGATGAAAAAAGGCTTCTTCCTTTTCGTTTGCCAGAGGAAAGCCACCTTCAATATAGTCGACGCCCAGTTCATCTAAACGACGAGCAATGTCAAGTTTATCTTTGAGAGAATAGTTAATCCCAGTACCCTGCATTCCGTCGCGGAGGGTTGTATCAAAAACAAAAACACGGTTTTCACTCATAGGGGCCTCCCTCAAAGAGTGAAAATTTAGCCCGGGATGCGGTCACTGTCAAGCTTTAGAAAAAAGCCGGTTGGCGGCGGTTTTAACCCGCTCGGGGTCAAAGGGTTTGACGACAAAATCTCGTGCCCCCAAAGTTAAGGCTTTGAAGACCGTTTGTTTTTGACCGACAGCGCTGACAATGATGACTTTAGCGTCGGGATGGCTTTTGAGTAAATTTTGTAAAAACGTGATGCCGTCAACTTTTGGCATGGTAATATCGAGGGTGACAAAATCAGGGCGACAAGCTTCGTAAAGGCTCAAGGCTTGCTCCCCGTCTTCTGCTTCACCGACCACGTCAAAATGCGGTTCAAGAATATCTCGTAGGCGCATCCGCATTACGGCGGCATCATCGATAATCAATGCGGTTTTGAGTCTCATGAGGAGCCTTCCGTCAAAGCAATATTAATTTCTAAAGAACCAGCTTCTGAAATGAGTGAGAGCGAAAGGGTAGGGATGTTTAAAAAATCCATGTGGAAGCGTTCCCCGGTGAAGACAGCAGGGGGCGTCAATTCGATGGTTTTGTCCTCACCGGCAAGTTCTATACTGGCTTTGCCGGTAATCATGTTAGCTATCTCACTAATGGCGCTATTGGTGAGACGTTTGACCTCGGCTGGAAGCTTTCCAGGCAACATTCGTCGGGCAACGGTATGAGCAAAATCTTCATCGAGAGCGTACACCACCTGTCCACGAATAGGCCCGGTAATTCCCAAGATAATGCACACCGGGCGAGATGGTAGGGGCGTTTTTCGAAGCTCTAGGCCTTTTCGGGTCATTTGGAGGTGTGTCTCGTGGGCAAAGACTTCGCTTGCCGCGCGGATAAAGGGATTGGCGTATTCAGCTTTCATGGAGACTCCAGGGAAGAATCATTTCAAACGTAGTGCCTCGGCCGGGACGGGTGAGGACGCGAACAGAACCTTGTAGTTTGTCAATTTCGGTTTTTACCGCAGCTAGGCCCAAGCCTCGGCCTGAGATTTCAGTCGTTTGAGGAGCTGTCGAAAAGCCTTCGCGAAAAAGAAAGCCGAGCAGTCCTTGTTCATCGAGTGGTTGTGCCGACTCAAGCCATCCCAGGGCACGGGCTCTCTCGACAACCCGTTGATACGAAATCCCACGGCCATCATCTTGAAACCGAAAAATAATGGCGCGTGGCGTGTCGGCGATTTCTAGGCGTAGGTTGCCTTCGAGTGGCTTTCCCAAAGTTTCACGTTCGCGGACGGTCTCGATGCCATGATCGAGGCTGTTGCGCAGTAAGTGAATAAAAGTCTGACAGAAAGCTTCCAAGCGGTCAGGAATGACCATAAAATCTCCGCCCTGAATTTCTAGGGGTGCCACCCGCTTTCCTAGCGATTGAGCAAGCGTTTTGGCCTGATCGGGGAGTTTTTGAAAAAGACTGCGCAAGGGAACTTGCCGGTGAAAATCAAGAAATTGTCCAAGCTTTTTATCCAGGGGGTACCGACGCCGGATATAGCCAATCAGGGACAGGTAGGGTTTTCGAGGAATCTGAACCGCATCGGCTTGATGGAGCCAGGCCTCTCCCAAGTTGTCGGTGACCGTTTTTAATTCGCCGTAGTAGGCTTTTTTTAATTCTAACTCAAAGGTGCTAGGGTCGGGCGTCTCTTGCAACAACAGCTGATCGGAAAGAAAACTTTCCGATTGATGGCACTGTTCAGCAGTGGCTTGAAAATCAAAAAAACGAGCGTCAGCTTTAATGGTATGAAGCTGGCGCAAAAAGTCGGTCCATTCGTTTCCGGGGGATGGCCCCTGGTCTTCGAGCTGGGAGAGTCTCAAGAATAAATCCTGAACACTGGAGGCAAAGACAGCAAAGGCCGAACGTTGGGTCATCACGGTTTTGAGGACTTTCTGCCGCCAAAACTCTTTTTTTTCAGATTCTGCCAGCTCGGCTTCGGTGGTGACGTCGCGGAAGAGGATAAAGATCTCTCCCTGGTGATTAGGACCACGATAACGCACCTGATAGTGTTTCTGTTGATGGGTGAGTTCCTTGTCCATCAGGTCAAAGACGACTTCGGGGTTGGCCTTTTTCGCATCAATAAGCTCGAGAGCCTGTCGAAATTCCTCTTGTTGGGTGGGAGTGGCGTACAAAAGTTTGCCCACAGAGGCGCCAGGACTCAGGCCCGAAGTAAGAGGCTGAAAATTCTCTTGCGCTCCCAACGAACGCTTGAGCCGTCCTTGCGCATCGAGGACCAAAACTAAGATTTCCCCACCGAGGGCCAACCAGGATTCTTGAGATGCGCGTTCTTCGCGCTCCGCCTTCAGTCGGTGTTGGTATCGAAAACACCAGGTACCTAGAACCACGGCAATTACCGTGACCAAGACGAGAAGGATCCCAAAAACTATTGTCAAAGGTATAACTTGCATCAAAAAACTTATTTTTATGATGATTGAATTCAAATCAATCATTCAAGGTTGAATAATAAGACTAAGTTTTCATTTCAGTCAATGAACCGGCCGGATTGACGCTCTATTGAGCTCCGGGTAGTTTAGAATCATGCAAGGTTATGAGTTAATTCAGCCCCGACGTGTCTTAGGGGTCCAGCCGTGGGGCCCTTCGGCTTTTGTGATGAGGTTTGAACGGCGGGGGTTAAGGTTTCGCGCAGGAACCCATGTCGACGTGGGTCTACCTGGCGGGCTTACAAGACCGTATTCCCTGTTTAGTGGCGAACAAGATGAGATTGCTGAAATTTTGGTGCGTCTTGTGCCCGGAGGGGCGGTTTCTTCCCGGCTGGCGCGTTTGAAAGAAGGCGATTTGGTTTTAGTAAAACCTCCGCGGGGTGGGTTTACGCTCCGTCACCGCGAGCAGAAAGACCGTTTGGTATTGGTGGCAACAGGCACCGGAATTGCGCCCTTTCGTTCCTTTGTTCGAACAGTTCCCGAATTGCCCTACCTTTTAGTCCACGGGGTACGCAGTTTGGATGAAGATTTTGGTGCGGATTTTGAGGCGAATCAGGAACGAGTGTTGTGCCTTTCATCCGCAGAAGGTCGTCAACCGGTTGCCACCGAAAAATTTTCCAAGCACTGCCGTATTGTCCCGGGCCGGGTCACGCAATGGCTCGATCAAGCGGAACTGCATATTGATCGAGATCGGTTTTATCTTTGCGGCAATTCCGCGATGCTTCGCGAAGCCACCGAGATTCTGGCCAGGCGCGGTGTACCCCTCGAGCGGATTCACCGAGAAAATTCAGCAACTTAAGTGACTTTAACTGAGCAATTGAAGAACTTTGCTTGACCTAGTTAAGATTTTGAGGCAAATTTTATTATGGCCTTTGACGAACTGTATCAAGAAATAATACGTGACCACTATAAGCACCCTAGGAACAAAAAACCATTGGCCCACTTGAAGGCTGTCGAAAATCCGTCTTGTGGCGATAGTGTCAAGGTTCAGCTAGATCGCGAAGGAGAGCGTGTTCAATCCGTTTATTTTGACGGATCGGGATGCTCCATTTCGATGTGTTCTGCTTCTATGATGTCAGAGCTTTTAACGGGAAAAACGGTGGTGGAAGCCCGACGCCTGGTTCAGGAGTTTTTGGCGGTGATCCGCGGGGAATTGCCCCCCGAAAAGCTGGAAGAGTTAGGGGATGTCGTCGCGTTAAAGGGGGTGGTTGATCTGCCCGTCCGAGTTAAATGTGCGACCTTGGCCTGGCACGCCGTTGAGCAGGCCTTATCGCGCGAACCTGTCGAGGAAAAAAAATAAAGAAAGTCGGAGAAACCGCTTGATTTTTTTTTCGGACTGGTGTTTATTAACATTCGTCCGCTGAGACATGGTGGATGTAGCTCAGTGGTAGAGCTCCAGATTGTGGTTCTGGCTGTCGCGGGTTCAATCCCCGTCATCCACCCTGAAAGCTGCGTTCGTAGCTCAGTTGGATAGAGCGCCGGACTTCGAATCCGTAGGTCGCAGGTTCGAATCCTGTCGAGCGCAACTTTTTATGAGGGCCGTTAGCTCAGCTGGTAGAGCAGCAGACTCTTAATCTGCGGGTCCAAGGTTCGAATCCTTGACGGCTCATTCGCGGTAACGTGGATGTCGGCTTGACAAAAGCCAAAGTCTTGCGTTATTGTTGCGAGAGTGGTGAAACTGGTATACACGCTGGATTTAGGTTCCAGTGCCGAAAGGCGTAAGGGTTCGAGTCCCTTCTCTCGCATTCGGCCTGCCTCAGCGGGCTGGTGAACCGCAAAAATGCGAAAGTAGCTCAGTGGTAGAGCTCCACCTTGCCAAGGTGGATGTCGCGGGTTCAAGTCCCGTCTTTCGCTCAAATGAGAAAGCGGTCCGGAAACTCTTCTGGATCGCTTTTTTTTTCATCTCTCAAGCAGAAAGAGGAAAGGTCGTGATTGTTAAGCATGAGGTCAAAAAACTCCCCAAGTCAGCTGTTCAACTGACGGTAACCCTATCCAAAGAGACATCACAGCAGGAATACAATGCTCTGTTGAAGCGTTACCAGCAAAATGTCGTGCTTCCTGGATTTCGTAAGGGTAAAGTTCCCAATTCCGTTCTTGAAAGCAAATTTGGTGAGGGCCTCAAGATGGAGGCCCTTCAGACTGTCGTGGATAACTCGCTTCATGAGCTGTTTGAAGAAATTGAAGAAAAGCCGTTAAGCTACTCCCAACCAGAAATTCTTGATAAAGAACTAAAACTTGAACTCGACCAAGATTTGGTTTTCTCGTTGAAGTATGATGTTTTCCCCGAGATTAAACTGGGCGAATATAAAGGCGTTGAAGTCGAAGTTCCTCAGGTTTCCCTTAGCGATGCAGACGTTGATCAAGAGCTTGAGCGCCTTCGCGACCAGAACTCGATGGTCGTTGATAAAGCGTCGGGCAAAGTAGCTAAAGGGGATACGGTTACCATTGACTATGTCGAGCTAGACGACGCCAAAGAGCCCCTAGAACGGACCCGCCGCCAAGATTTTGTTTTTACCGTAGGTAGTGGTTACAACTACTACAAAATCGATGACGAGATTGTTGGCTGGTCTAAAAGCGAAGAGGGCCCCCTGACCAAAACCTACCCTGCCGATTATGAGGACAAAGACTTGGCGGGTCGTACTGTACGTTTGAGTGTCAAAGTAACGGCAGTTAAAGAAAAAAAGCTTCCTGAGCTCGATGATGACTTTGCCCAGGACGTGAACGAAAATTACAAGACCTTAGCGGATCTCAAAGCCGCCGTTAAAGAACGTTTGACCAAAAACCTTGAGAATCGCCTCAAGAACCGAAACATTGAAGCGCTTCTTGACAAAGTCGCCATAGCGTCGGTTTTCGAAGTTCCTGAGTCGATGCTTCGCGCCGAAATGGAACAAACCTGGCGCTCATTCGCTTCACAAAGCCGTATGGAACCTGACCAAATGGAGCGAATAATTGGCAGTGAAGGCAAGGCTAAGCTGTTTGAGGATTGGCGTCCTCAGTCCGAATCGGCCCTGCGACGTCGCCTCGTGATGGAAAAAATCCTCGAGATTGAAAAGATGGAAGCCACAAAAGAAGAACTCGAGGTAGAACTGGTCAAACAAGCCGAGCTGAGTAAGATGAGTCTCGAAGACGCTCGCTCGTATTTTGAGTCCAACGGTTTAACACACTACTTGGAACACGATATTCGGGATCGCAAGCTCGGCGATTTTCTGATGGCGGCCGCCAAAGTAAAAAAAGGAAAAAAGACGAGTTATCTGGACTTGATGGAAGGAAAGGAGTAAATTTCCCCGCATGAAGGAACGTATGAGTACCCTAGTCCCCATGGTTGTCGAACAGACAGGTGTGGGCGAACGAGCCTATGATATTTTTTCCCGACTCCTCAAAGATCGTATTGTTTTTGTGGACGGAGAAATCAATGATGTAACCGCTGACTTAGTCGTCGCGCAGTTGCTTTTTCTTGATGCCCAAGACCCTGAAAAAGATATCGCTCTTTATATTAATTCGCCGGGCGGAAGTGTCACGGCGGGTTTGGCAATTTATGACACCCTGCAATGGCTGAACTGCGATGTTCAGACGATTTGTGTGGGGCAGGCGGCTAGTATGGGTGCCTTACTCCTGGCAGGGGGAACCGCAGGTAAACGCTATTCGTTGCCGTCTAGTCGTATACTGATCCACCAGCCCTGGGGCGGAGCTCAAGGACAAGCGAGAGATATTCATATCCAAGCGCGAGAAATCATTCGTTTGAAGAACTTAACGATAGAAATCTTTGCAAGACACACGGGAAAAACTCCTGTACAAGTGGCTGGGGACATGGAACGGGATTACTTTATGTCATCCCAAGAAGCCAAAGACTATGGCATTATTGATAAAGTACTGGTGAGGGAAAAGAATGGGCAAAAAAAGTGATTCGCTAGATCATTGCTCTTTTTGTCGCCGTCCAGCGAGCCAAGTCCCGCGCCTGATTACCGGCGACGGAGTTGCCATTTGCTCGGACTGTATCGCCGCCTGTGACAGAATCATTGATCAAGAAGAGGGTGATGGCGCGGTTACTCCCTCCGAGTTTAACCTCGGAGAAAACCTTCCTACTCCCAAAGAGCTTAAGGCGTTTCTCGATCAGTACGTGGTGGGACAAGATGAAGCAAAAAAAGTCTTATCTGTTGCTGTGTACAATCACTACAAACGAATCTCGAGCCCGGTTACCGAAGATGATGTGGAAATGGAGAAATCGAATATCCTCCTCATTGGTCCGACCGGAACCGGCAAAACCCTTTTAGCTAGAACTTTAGCCAAAAAGCTCCGTGTGCCGTTTGCGATTGCGGACGCCACAACGCTGACCGAAGCGGGCTATGTCGGCGAAGATGTCGAAAATATCCTGTTAAAGCTGATTCAAGCGGCAGGCGGTGATATTCAAGCGGCTGAGCGGGGCATCGTTTATGTAGATGAGATCGACAAGATTGCCAAGAAAGGTGAAAATGTCTCGATTACCCGCGATGTTTCGGGCGAAGGTGTCCAACAAGCCTTGCTCAAAATTATTGAAGGTACTCATGCCAACGTTCCTCCCCAGGGTGGTCGTAAGCATCCGAATCAAGAATACCTCAAGATCGATACTTCAAAGATATTGTTTATTTGCGGTGGAGCCTTTGTTGGCCTTGAAAAAATTATTGAACGTCGTGTTGCCAAAAGCGCTATGGGTTTTGGTACCGAAGTAATCAAACACGGTAAAAGCCATGACGATCTATTCAAAGCACTTCACCCGGATGATTTGATCAAGTTTGGGTTAATTCCTGAGTTTATTGGCCGCCTGCCGGTGGCCGTATCCTTGAATGAGTTGACCCGCGATGATTTAGTGCGGATCACGACGGAACCCAAAAACTCAATTATACGGCAGTATCAGTTGGCCTTAAAGCTTGATGATACCGAACTCAAGTTTGAGTTGGCCGCGATTGGTGCGATTGCTGATCTGGCCCTGGCAAGAAAAACTGGGGCCCGAGGTTTGCGCTCCATCGTTGAGGCCTCCATGCTGGATTTGATGTATGACCTTCCGTCGATTCCCGGTCATAAAATGGTCATTGTGACCAAAGATGTTTTTACAGAAGGCCTTAAGCCAAAAATCCTAACCGATCCGAGGGAGATGGCGCAGACCAGCGTCTACGAGCTTTATGAATTTACTGGGAAAACGGCCGTCTAAAAATCTTAAAAAAGACCTTCCTCTGCTGGCGCTGAGGGAGGTTATGGTGTTTCCTCAAACAGTAGCACCCTTTTTTGCCCCTCGAGGGGCAGGAGTTAAGGCCTTAGAAATCGCTCTTTCTGAAAAGCAAGAGGTGTTTCTTGTTCCTCAAAAGTCTAAGGCAGAAAACCCTCAAGAGTCTGACCTTTACACAACAGGGGTAGTGGCTTATATCCTTCAAACGCTGAAACTCCCCGACGGTTCGGTTCGTGTCTTAGTTGAAGGACGCGAACGTGCCAAGATGCAAAAGTACCTTTCAAGACAAGATTATGTCCGCGCCGAAGTTCAACCGCTCGAAACGCCATTAGAAGTTAATCCTGCAACAGTGTCGTTGATGCAGATCGTGCTGACTTCGCTCAAAGAATTTAAAGAGCTTAACAATAAAATTTCTAAAGAAAAACTTCAGGCCATTTATGAGGCTGATCGACCAGATACGCTGGTAGATCTCTTGGCGCCGCTCCTCAATTTGACCGAAGAAAAACGGCTGGCGTTATTTCTAGAAGAGAATACTACCGCTCGTTTAGAGAATTTAGCGGTAGCGATTCAGGTTGAAAGTGAACTGGCCAGTCTTCAACAGGATATTCAACGAAAAGTTAAAGGCCGTTTGGAACAGAGTCAGCGGGAATACTTTCTGAATGAACAGTTAAAAGAAATCCACAAAGAATTGGGTCATGAGGATGGAGACCCCACAGGAGCCACTGAACTCCGTCAAAAGGTTGAAGCCCTGAATTGCCCCTCAGAAGTCAAAGAAAAATCACTCAAAGAATGCTCTCGACTTGCGCGTCTTCAGGCGTCTACCCCCGAAGCGGGGATTCTACGCACCTACTTGGAATGGATCACCGACTTGCCCTGGGGCAAGAAAACTGATGATAACAAGAACCTCAAAGAGGCCCGGGATATTCTCGACACTGATCACTTTGATATGAAAAAAATCAAAGAACGAATTCTGGATTACCTTGCGGTCCGACAGATTCAAGCCAAGCTCAAGGGACCTATTCTGTGTTTGGTTGGTCCACCGGGAACAGGTAAGACCTCTCTAGGCCGTTCCATCGCCCGAGCCCTCGGACGAAGCTTTGTCCGCATTAGCCTGGGCGGTGTACGCGATGAAGCCGAAATCCGAGGCCACCGTAAAACCTATGTAGGGGCGTTACCGGGAAAAATTCTGCAATCGATGAAACGGGCAGGTACGTCGAACCCGGTGTTTCTTTTAGATGAAATCGACAAGATGGCCAGTGACTATCGGGGCGACCCCGCCTCGGCCCTTCTAGAGGTGCTTGACCCGGAACAAAACGCAAGCTTTACTGACCACTATTTGGAAGTGCCCTACGACCTTTCTGATGTGTTGTTTGTAACCACTGCCAATAGCCTTCACACCATCCCCCGGCCCCTGCAGGACCGTATGGAAGTCATCGAAGTTCCTGGCTACACCGACTTAGAAAAGCTTAAAATTGCTGAAGGCTTTTTGCAGCCTAAAGAACTTAAAGAAAATGGTTTGGAAGGCCTGGATGTGTCCATCGATTCCGAGGCCCTCAAGGTGATTATCCGCGATTATACCGCTGAATCTGGCGTGCGAGCTTTAGAACGGCAAATCGGCCAGGTTCTCAGGAAGACCGTCAGATCGCTATTGGAAGAAGGCCGTGAGCCTCAAACCCTCCGTCAGGCCAGTGAACCTTTTCAATTGCGGATAACCTCCGAGAAAGTCCGAGAGTACTTAGGTCTCCCTGTATGGAAAGACGATAAATTGCTCTTTGAACCGCGGCCCGGCTTGGCGAACGGCCTCGCCTGGACAGAAGTAGGGGGCAAGGTGCTCCCGGTGGAAGTTTCGCTGTTTCCTGGAAAGGGCGAGTTGATTTTGACCGGGAGTCTGGGCGATGTCATGAAAGAATCGGCCAGGATTGCTTTTTCGCTGGTTAAAGCGCGTTCGCAGCTTTGGAAACTCTCCTCGCAAGATTTAGGGGGGCGTGACCTTCATATCCACTTTCCCGAAGGGGCTATACCTAAAGATGGACCGAGCGCTGGTATCACCGTTGTCGCAGCCCTAGTCTCAGCCTTCCGGGGTCAACCCCTGCGTTCTGGTGTGGCTATGACAGGCGAAGTCACGCTAACGGGTCGTGTTTTGCCCATAGGTGGCGTCAAGGAAAAAGTCTTGGCGGCCTATCGCCACGGGCTGAAAGATGTCTTTCTTCCCGAAGACAATCGACGTGATCTTGAAGAAATTCCCGAAGAAGTCCGCACGGAAATGACGTTTCACTTTGCGTCTGTGGTGGAAGCTGCCCTAGGGTTCTTTTTTTCAGAGACGTTTGTTTCGCCCGATCAAGCCGTTCTACCGGCCTAAGCTACACTTCTCGAGGAGATTCTCATGGTGGATCCGATGCTTGAGGGGCTCACGATGCGTCCTGAAGTTCTGGGCGTGTTAGTGGTTTCGCAGATCGAATGGATGGTGTTGGTCACCGCAGTCACGCCCCCTAGCGAACGGTTGCGGTGGTGGCAGTCCTTCTCGACAGCCCTTTCGAGCACACCCCAAACCGATGAAGTTCTCCTCAACGATGGTACCCCTCTCGAAGTGACCTATCTGCTTTTTTCTGTATGGGCACAAAAGCTTTCTGCTCTTTGGGAAGGGCTAGAGGTGACGACGGTGGGCGCTACCGTTCCCTTGGGTCAGTTGCGTTTGGGCCATCTGAGGGGTGATCGGGGAGAGCTTGCGGCCCTTAGAGAACGCTTAAATGGGGTGTATCCGGTTGAGCTGACTCGTAAAATCCAAGAATTTCACCGACCCTTTTTGCGGGGCCCCTGGTACCTGGCCCGGCTAAAACGAGCGGTTCGACAGGCGGATGTTGTCTTTATTCGGCAGGCAGTCACCCAATTTACCATGGCGTACCTTGATGTTTTGTATGCTCTCAACGGTGAGGTTTTGCCGGGTAAGTCAGGATGGCTTGCCGGGGCGCGGCGACTGACAGCGGCTCCCCTGGGGTGGGAAGAAGATTTGACCAAGCTGACGCTTGCTGATTTGGCCCTAGTGCCCTCGTTGTGGGAAAGGTTGGCTCAAGGCTTGTATGACCCAGTTGTAAACCCGGTGCCCGCGAAAGAAATCTCGTTGAATGCTAGAGATGTTTTAATTCACACCGACGGGGGCTGTATTGGCAACCCTGGGCCGGGAGCCTGGGCATTTTTAATTCGTAGTGGCGGGGAGCGGTGGGAAGGCAGTGGTGGTGAAGACCTGACGACCAATAACAAGATGGAGCTTACCGCAGTGATTAAGTCTCTCGAAGCGGTGGGCGAATTGCCCAACCGTCCCCAGCGGATTGAAATTCGGACCGATAGTCAGTATGTGAAAAACGGCATTACTACATGGATACGCTCATGGTTAGCTAATGGTTGGAAGACTGCCTCAAAAGGACCAGTCAAAAACCAGGATCTGTGGGAACGCCTTCACCTTTTGAACCAAGAGTTTCACCCCCATTGGACGTGGGTCAAAGGCCACGCCGGCAACGAGGATAATGAAGCCTGTGATCAACTCGTCCAGAAAACTATCCGTCAGCGCAGTTCCTCTGTAAAGCGTCCCTGACGGAGCAGAGGAACGGTATTACCCTGGGACGTGATACCATCGATATCGATCTGTGGTGAGCCAATCATCACGTCGGTATGAACGGTACTCACATTGCAACCTCGGTTTCGTTTAGCGTCATCCGTGACAAGCTGATCAGGATCAGCGTAGCAAATAGGATAGGCGGCTCCTAACGCAATGTGGCATGCGGCGTTTTCATCATAAAGGGAACTGCCAAAGAGTCGTCCACTAAGGGCGATGGGACTGTCCTCATCGACCAGGGCTACTTCGCCGAGGCGTGAAGCTCCTTCATCGATTTCAAAATACCGCTTGAGGTTTTCGGCGTTGCGTTCAGCCCCAGAATCGACGATCTTTCCGTCTTTGAAAACCAGCCAACCGCCTTGAACTAAGGCTCCCAGCACGCTGACCGGCTTGGTCAGCGCTACGAGGCCGTTCACGGCAAAAGCGTCGGGTGCCGAAAAAACCTCTTCAGTGGGAATGTTACATAAAAATGGTCGACCGTGAATTTCAGAAGCTCCCCCCACCCAGAGGTGTTCAGGGCGTAGGCCTATCACTAGGTCTGTGCCTGGGCCACGATATCTCAGTTCTTTGAGCTTGAGGCTATTCAAACGCTGACACCGGTGTTCAATGGCGTGCATCTTGGCATCCCAGGCGGCCTGGGGGTCGGGGGTATTTAATAGTAAAAGTGGCTCTAAGAGCTTTACCAGTTCGAGCTCTGTCAGCCCCAGTTTTTTCATCCAGGCGGGACTGGGTGCCGCGATAACAACCCAGGGAAAGCGATCGGACATCTGGGCCGCCTGATAGGGGCGTGTCAGCCGGTTGCGTGCTTGACGGACAACGCGTAAGCCATCAGGGTTCGCCCCTTCAAGAATTTCGGATGCGGCGAGGTCTTCTAGTGCCACTCGCGACCAGCCTTGATCAACATACCCTTGGTATTCTTCGGCCAATCCGGGTGGTGTTAACGCCCAAGAGGAGGCTGGTGCGTACTTGAGTCGTTGAGCTGTAAGCCGTTCGTCACGAACTTCGATTTTGACTTGCGATGCGCCTTGGCGGTAGGCCTCTTCTGAAATTTGGACGGCAAAGCCGTAGGTTTCCCATCCGGTAGAAATTAAAACGGGACGGCCTGGCTCCAGGTTAATTCCTGTATGAATGACCAGCCGGGCGTACGCCCGATAAAATTCGTTCAACGACGATTCTGCGATCATAAATTCCTCACTCTTGCTATAGCGGCAGTTCTCTAAA
>JABEVK010000081.1 GCA_013044245.1 Spirochaetales bacterium
GGTCAGCATGTTGATACCGTTGAACTGAGCCTGTGACGCCACCCGGTCGACTTCATCCACGAGTTGGGAGACTTCGACCTGAATTTGCTGACGATCCTGGGAGGTATAAATACCGTTAGAGGATTGAACAGCCAGTTCGCGGAGACGTTGAAGAATATCCTGGGTTTCCTGCAGGTAACCTTCAGTGGTCTGAATGAACGACACACCGTCGGAGGCGTTGCGGGAAGCCTGATTCAAACCGCGGATCTGAGCGCGCATCTTTTCAGACACGGCCAGTCCCGAGGCGTCGTCACCGGCGCGGTTGATCCGCAAACCGGAGGACAGCTTCTCCATGTCGCTTTGCACGTTCTGAGCAGCTTCGTTCTGAACGCGCTGAGCGAACATGGCGCTCAGGTTATGGTTAATGATCATGATTTTCCTCCTTGAAAATTCACCTCGAATAGTCCTGTTCCGGTACCAATTCCCTTCGGTACCGTTCCTCTATAACTTCGGACAGTCCCAAAGTAAGCTTGAGGAGGATTTCAACAGGGTTCTAAGTGCCAATCTTCGGAGTCCCAGCTCAATCGTTGTTGATGAAACACGGCCAGGGAAGAACGGTGCCCGACGCTGATCACACTGGCTTGAGGCAAAGTTTCTAGCAACAGGCTGTAGAGGCGGCGTTCTCGTGCTTCGTCCAACGCCGAAGTGGCTTCATCCAAGAAAATCCACTCAGGTCGTTGAAGAAACACTCGGGCAAAGGCTACCCGTTGCTGTTCGCCCGGTGACAAAATTTGACTCCAGGGCTTAGGTTCCTCCTCGAGAGGTAAGAGGTTTTCAAGTTCCGCCAACTTTAGGACCTTTTCTAGCTCCTCGGCGGGATATGGGGCGTGCGGATACGAAAGAAGCGCCGCCAAAGAACCTAACGGCAGGTACGGTTTTTGAGGAAGAAAAAGAACTTTTTTTCGCTCGGGAAGGCGTACTTCCCCTTCGCCATAGGGCCAAATTCCTGCTAAGGCACGCAACAGAGTACTTTTGCCACAACCGGAGGGCCCGCTGATCAACAGGCGAACGCCTTGGGGCAAGCTCAAGTTTAAATTTCGAAGCAAGTCTCGGCCTTGGGGCAAACGGAGGGTAACCTGAGCCTCTAGCCGATGTTGCCCTTCGCCTTGAGGATCATCCGAACTCCAGGTATGAGCGATTTTTTGTTCACGCTGGGCTTGTCGGGCCTCCTCCATGGCCTGTTCAAAAAAGCGAAGACGATCCACAACGGCATGCCAAGACGCCAAATCGGGGTAGCTATTGATAATGAACGAGAAGGCGCTTTGCACTTGCCCGAACGCGCTCGAGATTTGCATGATGGCACCAAGCTTTATGGCTTTAACAAAATAGGCTGGCAGACTTACTAAAACCGGAAAGAGGATAGCCGCCTGCCCATAACCAGAAATCCACCAATTCAACCGTCGGGTTCGTTTCATAATGAGTTTAAAATTTCTCAGAATGTGGGTAAAGAATTCATGAAAACTCTGAATTTCTTGCTCTTCACCGGCATAAAGTGCGACGGACTCACTATTTTCTCGAAGTCGCACCAAACTATAGCGAAAATCGGCATTGTAGCGTTCTTGTTGAAAATTTAAAGGGATTAACTTTCGGCCCACCCAAGCGATCAAGATCGTCCCGACGACGGCATACAAAAGAGCTGTCCACACCAAATAGCCAGGAAAAACATGGTTCACTCCATTCCAGGGAATCACGACCTGCGATGATAAGTTCCAGAGCATGACGATAAAGGCGGCTATCGTCGTCACAGAACTCAAAAGCCCGATCAATAAATTTAAAGTCTGGGAGGTGAACGTCGCCAAATCTTGGCTAATACGCTGGTCGGGGTTGTCGGTACCGCCTAACAACTGCATGTGATAGAACGTTTCGTCGGCCAACCACTCTTTGACATAACGTTGAGTCAGCCACCGGCGCCAGTAGATTTGCAACATTTGCGCCAAGTAGGTTTGGTAAACCGAAGCGATAATATAGGGCACAACCAGCAACAGAAAAATCAAAAGTTCATGCCACGCTTGAGGAGCATTGTAGGCTTGAAGAGCGTTCCAAAAGGTGTTGTACCATTCGGTAATCTGATACGATATGGCCACCATCAAAAGATTTAGTAAGGCGACCGCGAGAAGAAGCCCACGAGCCTTCCACCGTTCCTCAGAAGTCCGCCAATAGGGTCCGGCAATCTTCCAAAAATCTCGAAAGAACTTCCCGTTGAATTGTTTCATGAACTGTCCTTTTGCAAAACTCTCGTGCTGGTTAAACTTTTTTACGGCCCAATGGTAACAGCGTCTGACTTGCGTCAAAAGCCCCTTTTCCGCTACTTTAGAAGACTATGGAACACAACTCCTCCGGCCATTTGAATACCGGCCACTGGGCGGATATTACCGCCGAAAAAGTTATTCGCGAAAAGGGCGACAAACCTGTTTACACTTGTGCGTCGGGCATCACTCCCTCGGGTACCGTTCATATCGGCAACTTCCGTGAAATTATTTCGGTTGATTTAGTAGTTCGGGCCCTGCGCGAGCGCGGAAAATCTGTGCGTTTCATCTATTCTTGGGACGACTATGATGTTTTTCGAAAAGTCCCCAAAAATATGCCCCAGCAAGAGCTTTTAACACAATACCTCCGCCAGCCCATCACCTTGGTTCCTGACACCCTCGGGCGGGCCGAAAATTATGCCCGGGGCAATGAAACCGATCTTGAGAAGCTTCTGCCGTTGGTGGGCATTGCTCCCGAATATATCTACCAGGCCCAAAGGTACGCCAGCGGATACTATGCCGCCGATATCCGTTACGCCTTAGCCCATCGCGACGAGATTCGTAAAACGCTTGATGCGCACCGTAGCGAACCTCTGGAAGCCGACTGGTGGCCTGTATCGATGTTCTGCCAAGTTTGCCACCGCGACGATACCGTAATTCAAGGTTGGGATGGGGACTGGGGTTTGACCTACTCGTGTGCCTGTGGACACCACGAAACGATTGATCTTCGCCAAGCCACAGGGGCAAAGCTCCCGTGGCGTGTCGATTGGCCCATGCGTTGGGTAAAAGAAGGCGTTGACTTTGAACCGGCGGGAAAAGATCACCACAGCGAAGGGGGATCATTTGATACGGCAAAATTGACCGTCAAGGTATACGGCGGCGACCCCCCGGTGACGTTTCAATATGACTTTCTCTCAATCAAAGGTCGCGGAGGAAAGATCAGCTCGTCCAGTGGCGAAGTCATTGGTCTTGATGACGTTCTTGATGTTTACACGCCTGAAGTGACTCGCTTTCTTTTCGCAGGGACTCGCCCCAACGCCGAATTTGCCATTAGCTTTGATCTTGATGTTCTGAAAATCTACGAAGATTACGACAAGTGCGAACGAATTTTCTACGGTCTTCAACCTGTAAACGACAAAGAAAAGGCTAAACAGAGTCGCATCTACGAGCTTTCACAGGTCTCACAACCTGAAGCGCAACCGCCGTACCAGGTCACGATTCGGCACTTAGCAACCCTTTTACAAACCTATGGCGGAGATATCTCTCAAACCCTCGCGGCTCTCGATGGCGTTAGTGACTCACAAAGGGCACGGTTAGAAGTTCGCGCTCGTTGCGCTTGGAACTGGGTCACGCAGTTTGCACCCGAAGAGTTTCGGTTTAGCCTGCTCACGACTGCGGCATCTCGAGCTGGTTTGTCGGAACAAGAACTTACCGCTTTCCGATTGCTCCGTGAGGCGGTTGAACACCAATACGCTACCCTTGATGAAAAAGGCTGGCAAGACAAAATCTACCAGATCGCGACCGACACCAACCTCGATGCCAAACAGTTGTTTATGCAGATCTACCGCGCTTTGATCGGAAAAGATCAGGGACCACGCTTGGCCGGCTTTCTTAAGATTATCGGGAAAGACAAGCTTCTTCAGCTCTTGGCCTAAAAAAAAAGCAGCCCTAAGGCTGCTTTTTTAAATCCTGTTTTGCTGTACTTTACCCTATCTTACTTCACGTAAAGCGGGCGAACAAAGTAGTGCGTATGCAACAGTTCGTGTGACTTCTCGGAAAGCGGCTTGCCTAAGAACTCTTTGTAGATATTCTGTACTGCCGGGTTTTCGTGACTGCACCGAATCGCCGAGCGATTGTCATCTTTATAGATGCCCGCGATGCGCTTTTGCCGAACTTCGTCGGTGGAACCATAGGGTTGACCACCTCCGGCAACACAACCGCCACGACAGGCCATGACCTCGATGAAGTGGAACGGCAATTCCTTCCCCTCAGCTTTAGCTTGTTTGACCTGATTCATAACGTCACGAACGTTGGCCATACCATGGGCGACGGCAAATTTGACCTCAATCTCTTTGCCACCAACAGGAATCTTTACGCTGGCGACTTTAACACCGTCCATTCCGCGTGCTGATTCAATTTCAACCTTACCAAGATTTTGTCCACTCACCATGTTGTACGCGGTTCGTAGGGCAGCTTCCATAACCCCACCCGTGGCACCAAAGATCGTACCGGCCCCCGTATAGGTTCCGAGGGGACTATCGGCTTCTTCATCGGGAAGATCTTTAAAACAGATACCAGCTTGCTTGATCATTCGGGCAAGTTCCCGTGTCGTCAAGGACACATCGACATCCAAATACCCAGAGCTCTTCATATCCTCTGAACGCTGAATTTCATACTTTTTCGCCGTGCAAGGCATAATCGCAACCGACACAATGTTCTTTTTGTCGATATTGGATTTTTGGGCGTAGTAGGTCTTGATCATCGAACCCATCATCATCATAGGGCTCTTCGCCGTCGAGAAGTTGGGGATCATGTCGCTGTAATACTTCTCCATGTAATCGACCCAGCTTGGACAGCAGGACGTAACTAAGGGTAACTCACCATGACCATGCGCGAAACGTTCCACAAACTCGCTGGCTTCTTCCATGATGGTTAAGTCAGCCGAAAGGTTAGTGTCGAACACCCGATCAAAACCCAGCCGCCGCAGAGCAGCATAGACCTTTCCGGTCACAACCGTGCCGGGTTCATAACCAAATTCTTCACCCAGGGCCACGCGAACGGCAGGGGCAATTTGCACAACCATATGTTTTTCGGGATCACGGAGGAAGTTCCACACCTTTCGGGTTTCGTCGACCTCGGTAATGGCGCCCACGGGACAGTGAGCAGAGCATTGCCCGCACTTAATGCAGGGACTTTCAGCAAGTTTGACATCACCGGCGGGAGCAATGCGGGTCTGGTCTCCGCGATTTAAGAATTCCAAAGCCCAAACGTCTTGCATTTGCTGGCAGACCAGCGCACAGCGCCCACAACCGATACATTTTGTGGGGTTAAGAATCACCGAGGGAGTTGAGTCGTCAATGGGCAGATCGCGAATGCCCATTTCAAAGGGAACTCCCCTCATACCGAACTCTGCACACAGCGCCTGAAGTTCACAACTCCCGTTGCGGGGGCAGTTCAGACAATCATTAGGGTGGTTGGACATGATCAGTTCCAACACCGTCCTGCGGGTTTCGACAATATCGGGGTCGTGCGTTATATAATTTTGACCCTCGACGACGTTGGTCGTACAGGATCGAACCATCTTCGGAGACCCTTCGACACGAACCACACAGATACCGCAAGCTCCCCAAGACTTCAAATCTGGGTGAGTACAGAGGGAGGGAATTTTGGTATCAGCTAGCCGAGCCGCTTTCAGGATACTGGTTCCTTCGGGAACGGCTACGCTCTTACCATTGACCTTAATGTTAACCGTTTTTGTTTCTTTCATGACGTTGGTACTCATCTGTTCACGCTCCTTTAGGACACCAGGACGGCGCCGAATTTACAAGCATCGAAGCACGCCCCGCACTTGATGCATTTCGACTGATCGATTTCGTGGGGTTGTTTCCGCTCCCCGGTAATACAGCCTTGGGGACATTTACGGGCACACACCGTACAGCCGATGCATTTTTCTTTATCGATGCTATAAGTCACTAAATCTTTACACTTACCCGCTGGACACTTCTTATCGATGATGTGCGCCATGTACTCTTTTTCAAAGTACTTGAGGGTTGAAAGAACCGGGTTGGGCGTGGTGCCACCCAACATACACAACGAAGCACGTTGCATGGCAAAGCTAATCTGCTTCATGGTATCGATGTCGGCCAGCGTTGCTGTTCCCTTGGTTACCTTTTCGACTAAGTTCAGCAATTTGCGTCCACCGATGCGGCACGGCGCACATTTGCCACAACTTTCTTCGACAGAAAATTCTAGGTAAAAGCGAACAACGTCGACAATACAGTCATCTTCACTCATGACGATCAAACCGCCAGAGCCCATCATCGAGCCTAGCTTTGTCAGACTTTCATAGTCGATGGGCGTATCGAGGAACTCTGTCGAGAGCACTCCCCCCGAAGGTCCACCTGACTGAACAGCCTTAAAGGCTTTGCCACCCTTAATACCACCGCCAATATCATAAACAATTTCTCGTAGTGTGGTGCCCATCGGGACTTCTACAAGACCTGAGTTGTTAATGGCTCCCGTCAAGGCAAAGACCTTGGTGCCTTTCGAGGTAGCAGTACCGATCGAAGCGAACCAATCGCCGCCTTTCAGGATAATGACAGGGACGTTCGCAAAAGTTTCAACGTTGTTGATCGAGGTGGGTTTACCCCACAGACCACTTACCGAGGGGAACGGAGGTTTGGGAACCGGCATACCACGCTTGCCCTCGATAGACTGCATCAGGGCTGTTTCTTCACCGCAAACAAAGGCTCCCGCACCCAGACGGATTTCGATATCGAACTCGACGCCAGAACCCAGGATATTTTTTCCTAACAGGCCCATCTCGCGCGATTGCTTCATGGCAACTTCCAGTCGGTGGATGGCTAACGGGTATTCCGCACGGATGTAGATAAAGCCTTTTGTCGCTCCCATCGCGAACCCAGCAATCGTCATCGCTTCCAACACGGAGTGGGGGTCACCTTCCAAGGTAGACCGGTCCATGTAGGCACCGGGGTCGCCTTCATCCGCATTACAAATCACGTAACGTTGATCAGCAGGGGTTGCACGCGTGTTGGTCCATTTCAACCACGTGGGGAACCCTGCACCGCCTCGGCCTCGTAAACCAGACTTCTTCAATTCGTCGATGACTTTTTCAGGAGTCATTTCAAACAAAACTTTTTCAAGCGCGGCATAACCGTCACGGGCAATATATTCCTGCACATTTTCTGGGTCGATGATACCGCAGTTTCGCAGAACGATACGAACTTGCTTTTGATAGAACTTGATGTCAGCTTCGCTTTTAGCAGCGATATCGTCTGCAGTTTTATAGAGAAGTTCTTTGACAGGGCGGCCCTTCACCAAATGTTCCGAAACGATCTTTTCGGCGTCCGAGGGTTTAACTTCTACGTAAAAGGACTCATCGGGAAGAATCTTTACGATGGGGCCTTTTTCGCAAAACCCGAAACAACCGGTTTTGACGATCTGAACTTGGTTGGAGATTCCCGCCTTTTCAGCGTGCTCTTTTAGCTTTTTGTAGATGTCGTCGGATTTACTGGATTCACAGCCAGTTCCACCGCAAACCAGACAATAGTTGTTCAGGGCCATGCTTAATTCTCCTTCACAATGTCTTTAGCCGGTCGATCAAACACGTGTTTGTCCACAAGGCGTTTTTCCAAAATATGAGAATGAACGATCTGACGAGCCGTTTCGGCATTCACGTTGCCATAAATGATGTCTGGCATACCGTTCATATGGATAGCGACGGTCGGTTCCGAATGGCAAAAGCCCATACAGCCTGTTTGTTTGATGACTGCATTCTTAATATCTTTTGAAGCCAATTCTTCAATGAAGGCATCCAAAGTTTCTTTAGCACCGGCCGCAATACCGCAGGTGCCCATGCCAACCACGATTTCTATGGTCTTGTCTTCGATAATGCGGCGGTCCATGGCCTTTTTGCCCGCCTCGCGCATTGCCCGTAATTCTTGCAATGTCATTTTCCGTCCTCCATGCTCTCTTGAGAGCGAAAATATTCTTTCAGCAACATCAACGCTTCTACGTCTTCAAAGGAACCCACGGCTTCGACCAGATCCTGCCGTGATACTTGGTACCCGTGGTCTTTACCCTCACCCCATGCCCTCACCAGCTCCACGTCGTGGGAACCAGGCCAAGCCATGACTTGGGTAAAAACCACACTCCAATCTCCCTCGGGGGGTGTATCCCAATGTTCCAAATTGAACACGGCACGCACCTTCGTTCCTTCTCCCGGTCGGCTTTCAAGCGCAAACTCGCCGCCCGTACCTTCCAAGGTCTGAATGACGAGAGGCAGACCCAAGCCCACCTTTCGGTCAGGATGTTTACGACCATCCGTATAAAAGGGGTCTTGTGCTCGCCGCAGTTCCTCGGGAGTCATACCTTTACCGTTATCCGTTACCACAAGGTGCAACCGGGAACTGTCTTGCCGGACTTCTACACGAATCTGCGTTGCCCCGGCTTCAACGGCGTTTTGAAACAGATCCATAAGAAAGTCACCCAAGGAGCGGTGCATTAGACTCCTTTAAACTTCGCGAGAATTTCGGGAAGCTTTTCAGGGTCAACCTTGCCAAAAACTTCGCCACCTACGACCGCCACCGGAGCCAAGCCACAACAGCCTACACAACGGACAGCCTCGACCGAGAAAAGCCCATCGTCGGTCACCTGATTGACCCCAATTCCCAATAGGTTTTCCAGCTCTTGAATAATGTCCTGCCCACCCTTGAGGTAGCAGGCCGTCCCGAGACACACTTGGATGTTGAACTTTCCGGGACGATTGAGCTTGAAGAAGTGATAGAAAGTGATTACCCCGTAGATCTTTGCTAGCGGAACGTCGATCATTTGGCTCATCTTGATGACCGCGGCTCGCGGTAGATAGCCAAATTCTTCCTGCAGACGGTGCAGAACCATAATTAAGTTGCCGGGTTTATCCTTCCACTCTTCGATAAAACTTACCAAAGCGGGGGAAAACTCAACCGACTCTTGGGCGGGCAATGTTTGAACTGACATCTCTCCTCCTCTTTTCTTGTAACCTTGCGCTCTCAGAAACCATGCAAGTCAGCATTATGTTCCTCAGTTTGCAAAAAATCAACAGTTAATTCCTATAATTGAACTATAGAATCTTTACAATTTTGTTTTAATACTTTTAAAGCAACCTGTCAATATCTATTGTGAATGTATTCACATATAAATACACATATGCACTTATCAATACTTCTTTAAAGAGAAGAAAAGGAGACGACAAAACTGCGACATCCCTTGAAACGCCGGTTTCTCCGTCCTATTCTTAGAAAGGGGGGAAACTCATGAGCGACAAACCACAGTTAAAAATTGGACACTTGCCCATAACTGATCACCTTGTTCTGGGTATGACCAAGGCCAAAGTGAGTAAACGAGTAGAAACGTTAAACCATTGCAGCTTAGAAACGATTTCACTGGGGGGATGGAACGAGCTAGGTGAAGCACTCAGCCAAGGTGAGCTTGACATGGCCTTCATGTTGGCCCCCTACGCCATGGAACTCTACCATTCGGGCCTTCCCATCAAATTGGTCAGCCTCGCCCATCGCGAGGGTAGTATCATTGTGACCAATAAACGAGCCAACATTCACAAGATTGAAGATTTTCAAGGGAAAACGGTGTTAATTCCCTATCACCTGTCGGTACACCACATGCTGTTTGATGAACTTTTGCGCAACGCGGGGCTGACAGTAGGCCCCGGAAAGGACGTGGTCTTTGAAACGGTAGCTCCGACGCAGATTCCCCAATATATTGAGTGGGACGAGGCTGGGGATATTGGCGGGTACATCGTCGCCGAACCTTTTGGTTCGGTGGTCATTACCAAGGGCCAAGGGGAGCAATTCAAGCTTTCCAACGAAATTTGGCCGGACCATCCCTGCTGTGTCGTGGTAGCAAAAGATAACATTTTGCAAAAGTACCCCGAAGCTGTTCAGGAATTAACCAACAGCTTTGTCAGCTCAGGGAAACTCATTCACGAAAAACCCGATACGGCCGTCAAAATAGGCTCAGAATTTTTAGGGCAATCGGAAGAAGTCATGAAACGAGTTCTAGCAACCGGAGACAAGGTCACTTACAAAAACCTTAAGCCCAATTTGCAGGAACTTGATAAAATGCAGACCTATCTCACCCAGGTTATTTCAGCCTTATCCGATAAAATCGACTTAGAAACCTTCTTTGATGACCGCTTCGTCAAGGGTCTTTGACCTTTAGCGCCACTAAAGGTATGATCAGGGGTATGAAATGCCCCTTATGTGGCCACCTCGATGACAAAGTCATTGAGTCGAGACAGAATATTTCCGGCACGTCGTTGCGACGCCGCCGGGAGTGTTTGTCTTGCGGTTACCGCTTTACGAGCTACGAACGAATCGAAGAAATTCCTCTTATGGTGATTAAAGCTGACGCCAGACGCGAACCGTTCGATATCAAAAAGATAGAACGTGGCCTTACCCGAGCCCTCGAGAAAAGACCAGTCAGCCAAGTAGAAATCGAAGAAATGCTCAATCAACTCGAGGACGAAGCCGCCATGGAAGGCAAGGCAAATCATGAAATCCACAGCAAACAATTGGGCGATCTTGTGATGAAAAAGCTTGCAGGAATCGACAAAGTTGCTTACGTCCGCTTTGCCTCAGTCTATAAACGATTCGAAACCGTCGATGCGTTTGTCCGTGAAATTGAGAAGCTTACGTGAATCTGTTTACCCTTCCCCTTGACCTCCTGATAACTTTCTCCGGATAGGAAACCTGATGCCTTCAATAGAAATTGAACCCGATAATTTTTCCCAAACAAAAGCCTTTTTGATTACCCTTCAAAGCTCGTCGATTTCAGAAGAAATCGCCCTTGCCAACCTCGAGGAACTTCGGGGGCTGACAGCGACGATGGGCTTGTCAGCGGTAGGGTCGTTGGTCGTCAAACAGCGCGAGAACCATGCAAAACTTTTAGTCGGGAGCGGCAAAGCAGAAGAAATTCTTCAAGCCGCCGATCAAGTTCAGGCGGACATGATTGTCTTTGACGATGATTTGTCGCCCACCCAACAGCGCAACTGGGAAGATTTTACGCAAAAAATCGTGATTGATCGCCAAGAGGTAATTTTAGAAATCTTTTCACAACGCGCCTTAACGCGCGAGGCTGTACTTCAAGTCGCTTTGGCGCGCATGGAATACAGTCTACCCCGGCTGACGCGTAGCTACACCGACCTTTCTCGGCAACGGGGTGGTGCCCGCAACAATCGCGGTGGTGGTGAAATGAAGCTTGAACTCGATCGACGGGTGATTCTTCGAAAAATAGACCAATTTAAACGTGAATTGATCGAAGTCCGTGCCCATCGTGACCGAACTCGCAAACAGCGGAGTATTTCACCGTTGCCACGAGCCGCCATCGTAGGCTACACCAACGCAGGAAAATCAACCTTATTAAATAGTCTCGCCGATGCGGGAGTCCTTGAACAAGACAAGCTATTTGCCACCTTAGACCCTACGACCCGAAAAACGGCCGTCGCCTCCGGCTTACACATTTTAGTCACAGACACTGTCGGCTTTATTCAGAAACTTCCGCATCACTTGGTAGACGCCTTTCGCTCTACTCTCGAAGAGGCCATCTATGCCGATTTTCTCCTCCACGTGATCGACGTTTCTCATCCTCAGGCAGAACAACAGTACGAATTAACCAATAAAGTTCTCGCTGACTTGGGTGCTGGCGAAAAACCCCAGCTCTTGGTCCTCAATAAAGCTGACAAAGCTACGTCGATCAACCTTGCCGCTTGGCTTAACCGCTTTCCCGAGGCGATTTCGACTTCGTTAGTCCACGGCGAAGGGCGCGATGCCCTGAAAGCGGCCGTGGCACGCCTAACCCTACGCCTCGTACCCCCCTTACAATTTCAGATTCCGCTGGAACGAGGGGATCTCGTGGCCTATTTGCGTAAGAATGGGCAGGTACTTAGTGAAGCCTACGAAGAAGAAGCGATTGAGGTTCAAGCTCAGGTGGTTCCCGCCCTGCTTGCCCCCGTGCGTGCTTGGATCAAGTCATGACCACCCCCAAAACCATGACACCCCTGGTGGTTGAATGGACGGCGCCCCCTCGGGTTAAGGCTCTTCAGACGACAAGGCAGGGCGGTGTCAGCCAAGGAGCTTGGGAAGGCGCGAATATGGCCTTGCATGTGGGTGATGACCCTGCCGCCGTCCAACAAAATCGCCAAGACCTGTTGCGCTGGATCCCCCAGCCTCCCTTGTGGCTTAACCAAACCCATTCCGCCAGAATTGTCGACGCTGATCAGTCCAGGGCAAGAGAGCAGAATACTGTTCAAGCCCCCCCCGAAGCCGATGGAGCGGTGACCAGCCTGGGAAACGTTTTGGCGATTATGACCGCAGATTGTCTGCCCGTGTTGGCCTACAGCCGTGAAACGCAACGAATCGGAGCCTTCCACGCCGGCTGGCGAGGGTTAGCGGGAGCGATTCTCGCTGGAGGGATCCGTGCTTTGGGGGGTGCCCCTGAAAATCAAGATTGGTGGGTAGGTCCAGGAATTGGCCCACAAGCCTACGAAGTCGGGGTCGGAGTCAAAGAAGCTTTTCTTCGATACCTGCCCGAGCATGAAAAGGATTTTTTGCGAACCGGAGACCAAACCTGGCAACTCAACCTGGCTCAGGCGGCTCGCCGTCAGCTTTTGAATGGTGGTGTTATCAGGATCACGATCTCCCCCTGGACCACCAGCGAGCACCAGGACTTATTTTGGTCATACCGCAAGCAAAATCCTTGTGGACGAACCGCGAGTTTGATTTGGCGAGAAGAATAAGGTTTATATAAGTATTACAAGAATCACAATTTCTAGGAAGCATGATTCCTAGCTGAATAAAAAAAGGCTCCGGGAAAAGGAGAAAACCCGGAGCCTGAGTTCCGCCGCGCGCCCTTGCTCTTCACGCGGTTTCACTAGAAAAACTTCATCACCGGTTTTAGGTTACAAAATTTTCATGATTTATTGCAAGTCCTTTTGGCCAAATTCTTGATGATATTGATGCCGATACTGGCTCGGAGAAAGACCGGTATACTGCCGAAACGTCCGTGACAAATGAAATTCGTTGCAAAAATGCAAGCGTTCCGCAATAGCATAAAGGGGTAGCGCCGTCGAGGTCAAAAGCGACGTGACGGCCTCGACACGCAATCTGGTGAGATACTTCATGGGCGTAGTTTTCATTTTGTGACGAAAAAGGCGAATGAGGTACGATTCATTAAGACCAACCTCTTTGGCAAGATCAGGTAAGGAAAGGTCCCGAAAAATATTGCTTTGAAGAATTCGAAGCGTTTTTTCAATGTGAGCATTCCTCTCATCCGCAAAGGCAAAGCCACCACTTTTTTGCCCCAGCTGAAATAACAAGGATTGAAACTGGTGTGAGGCAGAATAGCGAAGATTTTCTTGTCCAGACAGGGCTTTTTCACGCAGTTCCTCAAAAAAGAAGCGAAAATTTGTCCCAAAGTGATATTCTTTCGATTCTTGGGTCTCTGTTTGTAAAAATTCCTTTAAGTGAGTATCTGAATCTTCTAACTCAAATAAAATCGCATAGTACGTTACCGGCTGTTGGGGATTAAACGCTTGGACAGCGTGCTGAACTTCTGGCTTGGTCACATAAGTTGTGCCTGGACTGAGTGAGAACGTCTGAGGGCCGTTACGGAAGCGCCCCGCCCCTTGAACAAAATAGTGAACTTCGTATTCGCCCGGATGGCTGTGCAGGCGGCAATGCCAGGCTAAATCTTGTTCATCCTTCATTTGGTAAACAAAAACAATATCTTTGATCCGCATAAAGTCAATTTTATATAGGGTAAAACAGTTTTGTCCATTCACACCTCGCCATTTTCACCAGATACTGAAACAGAAGGAGCGAAAAATGGCTTACACCCTGGGGATTGATGTGGGAACTCAGAGTACCAAGGTTCTGATCTACGACACCGCCCTAAAAAAAATCGTCGTCAAAGAGCAAGAATCGTATGACCTAGTCAGTCGACCGGATGGTTCTCGCGAACAAGAAGCCAGCTGGTGGACAACGGCCATTACCCAGTGTTGCGCCCGTCTTGACCCTCACCTTTTAAAACATGTCAGCGCTGTAGGAGTTTCTGGTCAACAGCATGGGTTTGTCCCCTTGGATCATGGTCAAGTTCTCCATAGGGTCAAACTGTGGTGCGACACCTCCACTGTGACTCAATGCGAGGAACTGACTGAAGCTTTCGGGGGCAATTCACGCCTTCTCGACGAGGCGGGAAACCTCATCCTCCCCGGTTATACGTTACCCAAAATTTTGTGGTTTAAACAGTTCGAACCCTCTTTATATCAAAAGATGACCAGCTTCGCCCTTCCTCACAATTACATCAACTTCTGGCTAACGTCTCAGCTTAACATGGAATTCGGTGACGCTTCTGGTACTGGGTTTTTGAATATTCGCACAAGGTCTTGGAATTTTGAACTTTTGAAGCTCATTGACTCGACTCGAGACTGGCAGTCCTTTGTACCCCCGCTTGTGCAAGCCCACGAACCTTCGGGCTTTGTTACGGAAAAAGCGGCAAAAAATCTCGGTTTGACTCCGGGAATACCCGTTTCGTCTGGTGGCGGCGACAACATGATGGCCGCCATTGGAACAGGCAGCGTACGCCCTGGCGTAGTGACCATCAGTCTAGGAACCTCGGGAACCCTTTTTACCACCGCTGACCATCCCGTGATCGATCCTAACGGTCAAATGGCTGGCTTTTGTTCTTCGACGGGGGGCTGGTTGCCCCTTTATTGCACTATGAATTGTACGGTAGCTTCCGAACTCACTCGAAAGCTTTTGGGTACGGATTTGACAGAGCTGAATCGCCAGGCAGCCTCGGTTCCCGCCGGTTCAGACGGAGTCCTGCTCCTCCCATTTTTCAACGGGGAACGGACTCCTTACCTTCCCCACGGCAAAGGTTCCTTTTTAGGACTGACTCCCGATACCATGACGCCGGCACACCTTCTACGCGCCTCGCTAGAAGGAGCTGTCTACGGATTAAAAACAGGCTTGCAGGCTTTTGTTGAGCTTGGTTTACCAGTAAACGAAATTCGCTTAACAGGAGGCGGTTCCGCTAGTCCCCTCTGGAGACAAATTGTCGCCGATATTCTTGCACTTCCCGTCGTCTACCCGAGCGAACAAGAAGCGGCCTGCTTGGGGGCCGCACTCCAAGCGGAATGGTGCCGGGAACTCCAGGCCTCGCCGCCTTCGCACGTGTCAGCCCCTTCTCACGAGGGGCAAGAGTACGAGGCACGCCTTTTGTCCTTGGTGGATCAACACGTGCTCACAGATGCTACCAAAACGGCGTTTCCTAGCCAAAACCAGCACGTCTACAGCCAAGCTTACGAAAATTATCTTGGCTATTTGCGAGCCCTAACACCTGTTTTTCAATAAAATTTTCCGGCAAAGCCGGTTTGCTCAGAGGAGGTCATCATGAGCAGTTCATATTTTGTGGGAACAAAAGAGTTTTTTCCCACGGTGAAGAAGATCGGTTACGAAGGAAAAACTTCTCGTAACCCCCTAGCGTTTAAGTTTTATGATCCTGACAAAATCGTTGGCGGGAAATCGATGCGAGAGCATCTCCGCTTTGCGGTGGCCTATTGGCACACCTTTTGTGCCACCGGTAGCGACCCTTTTGGAAGTGCTACGCTTCCTCATCCCTGGGATGAAAAATCTGATACGCTAGCAAGGGCTATCGATAAAGCCGATGCAGCCTTTGAATTTTTTACCAAGCTCGGGGTCGACTACTATTGTTTTCACGATACCGATGCGGCTCCTGACGCCGAAGCCTCAGCCTACGAAAAGAACATGCAAAAAATAACTGAGGTTTTGCGAGAGCGTCAAAAAGCGACGGGGGTAAAACTTCTATGGAACACGGCGAATGTTTTTAGTCATCCCCGGTACATGAATGGCGCCGCGACAAACCCTGAATTTACCATTCTTGCTCGAGCGGCTGTTCAGGTAAAAGCATCTTTAGAAGCCAATGTCGCCCTGGGCGGAGAGAACTACGTCTTTTGGGGAGGACGCGAAGGCTATACAACACGCCTCAATACCTTGATGAAGCGCGAACAGGATCACTTGGCACAGTTCTTATCGGCGGCACGTGACTATGGTCGAAAAATTGGATTTCAAGGTCCATTCCTGATCGAGCCTAAACCCATGGAACCCACCAAGCATCAATATGATACTGATGCCGCTACGGTCATAGGTTTTCTCAAAGCCCACGGTCTGGACAAAGACTTTAAATTGAACATTGAAGCCAATCACGCCACGTTAGCGGGAAAAGACTTTGGCCATGATCTTCAAGTCGCCTCGGATGCGGGTTTGCTGGGCTCGGTTGATGCCAACCGAGGAGACCCTCGAAACGGCTGGGATACAGATCAATTTCCAACCGAGGTTTTAGAAACCACTCAAGCCATGAGGATTATTCTCGCCCAAGGGGGACTTGGCTCAGGGGGCCTCAATTTTGACGCCAAGGTTCGACGCAACTCCACTGACCTAGAAGACCTGTTTATTGCCCATATTAGTGGAATGGACGCCTTCGCCTTGGGCCTCGAAACCGCTGAGAAAATTCGCACGGATGGTTGGCTCGATCAGCTGTTGAAAACCCGCTATCAATCCTTTGATTCGGGTTTAGGCAAAGATTTCGAAAAGGGAAAGTTGGATTTTGAGGAGTTAGCCCGACTTGGCCATCAAGTTAGTGATAGCCTCATTTCTGGAAAGCAAGAGAAAATTGAGGCCTATTTGAACCAGATGCTCTTCTCGTAAATTCTCTTTGAGCAAAAGCAAAACTAAAGAACGGAACTACGACGCCCAATAATGATCATTTTCCAGGTGAGACATCAGCCCCAAGACAAAGATTTCACCGATCATGCCGAATTTTTGAGCATCCTGTTCCGTTCTTTGATAGTTAGAAAGAAATTGATTGATCACAATGTCACCATTGGGAAACATTCCCCCAAAATAAAACGGACAAACCAAACGTCCCTGCCGAATTTTTTCAGAAAAGCTCTGATTCAAGGGGGGAATAAAACTTTCGAGAACGCGCATGCCTGAATGCGCAAACTTGTCAGCGACAGTCTCGGGTTGGGCAGTTTGCTCATAACTTAAACCCATTCCTTCCAGAAACAACTTTAACCCGAAGAGGGGACTTGAAGGGTTCTTGAGTTCTTCAAGCGCTCGGATTTGGTAAACCCCCTCTCGTGGCGAGTGTGCAAAAGACGGGTTATCGCTCGACTGCCCGACAAGCACAGCAACTCGCTTTTCACGTGTCGAAGGAACCGAGGCCTGCCAGCTTGGTGGTAGCTTAGCTTGGTCAACAATCAACCAACTCTCAGCCTGCCACACGTAGGGGGAACCGTTGATAATCGAAATTGCTTGATATTTATTCAGAATTTTATTGGCGGCTTCAGTCAAACACCCCGAATGCTCCGAGGCCTCAAAGATAAAGGAGTCGATGGTATCGACTTTTTTGGCCACAAAGACCTCTTCCTTAAAGATCCGCTCTACCTTGGCAATATCTTGATCGATGGTCTGCATGGTTTTCTCGCCTTGCTCAATGGCCGAGGCCAGCTCGCCAATGGCTGAAGTAAGACCCTCGACTTGGGCGAGATTGCTCGTTAAAAGGTTTTGATGATCTTGAGCTTCTTCAAAAACTCGTTGAACAGCGACCTTTTGCTGGCTGGCCGCCGAAGCCACGGCATCACTTTTTTCTTTCATGATCTGCATTACGGGGAGAAATTCTTTGACCTGAGCTTTTTGGCCCGAAATTACTGTTTGATTTTCTTCTTGTAACTTTCGCATTTCTTTAGCGACAATGCCAAAACCAGCCCCCAAAGATCCTACCCTTGCCGCCTCAATCCTGCCGTTAATACTCAGCATAGACAGCTTGGCACTAATTTCGTCGATATGCTCAATGGCTTCGGCGACAAAATTTTGCAACCCCTGGACACGGTTGATCGAATCTTTTAGCTCTTGCGATTGCCCCAACTCCGCCGACGCAAATTCATTGACACTGCTGACCTGGGCCATCATCGCCCCTTGACGCTCGGCTTGCAAACCAAAACTCTTGTGAAAGTCTTGCGAAATTTGATCGACATACTGAACCGAGTTGAGCATTTCATGGTATGACGTGGAAATTTCCTGAAGCGAGGAAAGAACCTTTTCTACCGCCTGAGACAAGGCCAGGGAGTTTGCTGTCTGTGCCGTGATTCGGCTCACATACGAAGCACGCAGATGTCTTGAAAACTCTTGAGCTAGCTCAAGCCGCTTGAGAAGGCCATCCCTCTCACTTCTGAGCTGATTTACCTCAGCCAAAAAGGACGCCGTTTGCGAGGAATTCTCTGCCAAATCTTGATTACACTCTGCGATTGTACTCATCAGATCTCAGCCCTCACTTACATTCGTTAAGGAATAAATCAATTATGAAATCCACTCAGCGGAAAAGCAAGAGTTTTTTCATTAAAGGGGGCAAACCTGCGTTGTCGCGATAAAGGCACAAAGCGAAGCGTTTTAAGTCACAATATCGTGCGTTTGTAATCACAAACTCGCCAAGATATAATCACAAACTCGCCAAGATATAATCACAATATCGTGCGTTTGTAATCACAAACTGGCCGAGATATAAGCACAATCTTGTCGCAATCTCAGCACACTCTCGTGCCGTTAGTCGCGAAGCAATTGGCTAAATAGCGAAAAACGAAAGGCGGCATGACCATAACGAACGGCTAAGTAGTTTTTTACCAAGCTCAAAAATTCCTCGCGGTTACGGACATTTGTCCGGGAATAGATCGAGGTAATATGGGCTTTTACGGTTTTCGGAGAAACATAAAGGATATCAGCGACCTCACGTAATTTGTAACCCTGTAAAATTAATTCCACGACATCGCGCTCCCGTTTTGAAAAGTGATACCGCTCGTAAAATTCGGGGTCTGGTTTTACCGCTGAGGCCAGCAAGGGTTTGGCGTCTAAAGCACTCCAGCGGATGCCCTCAATCCGGTTGTCCTTTTGTATTAACGACGCTCGTGACAAAACGGACAACGATTGGCCATCGAGGCGCACTAGTCTTACCTCGTTCAGATCAGGCAGTTCGCCTAAAACAACACGAGACAGACTTGCCGAAAAACGAGGCCGATCATCGGGATGAATAAAATCCAAAAGATGCAATTGAGGAATTTCCACCTCGGGAGGGAGTCCAAAGAGCGAAAGGCAGGCTTGGTTGGCATAAACAAATTTTAAGGTCAAATCCGTTTCAAGAATGATTGTCGGCAACAGATACGCCATTTCGCGGTAGCGTTCTTCGCTTTTACTTAACTCATCAACGACTTGGATGAGTTTGTGTTCCGCAACCTCTAACTGATCAAGGCGGCGCGTATTTTCTAGGGCGTTAACAATTTGTTCCGCCAACATCCCATACGCGATTTCAACAGAAATACCCTCTTCAACGATAAATAGTCCGTCCGCATGAGTTTCTGAAACTAAGGGTAAAACAAAGAGCGTGTAGCGCCGTCCTTGGGGCAAAACTGCGGGAGGAAGAAGATCACTGGTAGAAAAAAATGTCTGTGCGGGGATGATAGTATGACGCGGAAGACTAAAAGCCATGGCCAACTGAGAGGTAGTGGGAATTTCTTCCAAAAGGTTTATGGGAATAAAGGGCTTTTCAAAGAGGGTAATGTAAGCGCTTTGAATTCCGATCGAGGGAAAAGAGGCTCGGATGTTATCAAAAAGTTGCCTCATCGTTTTTGACGAGCCAAAGTGAGCGATAATGCGTCTGAGCTTCCAGAACACTTCAGAAAGTTCAACAAACTTATCATTTCCTTTGTCTGCCAGATGTTCAAAAACTAAGCGTCCCGTACGATTGACATAATCTTTAATGGCGTCAAGTTTCTCGTGATTATTCAAAGTCTGAATGATATATTCTTCTAGTTTGTTAACCAAAGCCATCCAAAAGGCTATATCTTCGGCTCCTTCATCCATGCGCAACCGTAACGATTCTACGAATTTGAGATAGGCAGAGTTTTTTAGAGCCGTCAGACTGGTTTGTTGATCTAAATCTTGCGTTAGCGCCTGAAATCCTTTCGTGGCAAGATCGTCAAACGATACCCCCCCCAAAGTAAATTTTCCGCTGGATAAATAGGATTCCCCCTCGCAACCACAGGAACGACGAAAGATGACGGGAGCCTCCAACGAGGTTCTAAAATTGACGGGGTTCCCTTCCAGAATATCCAAAAGAATTTCACCAGCTCGGTAGGCTAAATCAAAAATCGGTTGATGTGCGGTCGTTAAGGGTGGACGTTGGTGGTGAGCTTGCTCTATATCGTCAAACCCTGTAACGCTAACATCTTCAGGTACCTGCAAGCCAAGTTCCTTTAATGCAGACAAGGCTCCCATGGCCATTTCATCATTGGAGCAAACGACGACGCGTGGAAAGTTTTGCCGCGAACGCGACCATTCATACACGGCTTGTCGACCGGCCTCAAAAGAAAAATCCCCCCAAAAAATGCGATCCTGCCGAACAGTTAATCCATGATCAGCTAACGCTTCCATGTAGCCTTGAAAGCGACCATCGGCATCGGCCACACCAAAGGGGCCACGAACAAAAGCAAAATCTTTATAACCATGAACTTCGATCAGATGAGACACCAGCGTTTTCATTGCGGTTTTTCCGTTGATCAAGACACTGGGACACCGATCTAACGGTTGCGAAAGACTGACCATGGGAATCTCACCAAAAGTATCGAGAAACGTGGCATCACGATCAGCAAACAGGGTGATGGTTGACGTTGATACCACCAGTCCGTCAACTTGTGGTGTTTTAGCAATCTTATAGATGAAATTGTGATAACGTTCGTTACCAATTTCAGACTCTAAGCTCTTTCCTGCAAAATAAATAAGATTAACGTCACGTTCTTGGGCCAGCTTTTGCAAACCTTTCCAAAGTTGAGCTTGATAACTTCCATCGATCTGGTTAATCAACATACCAATGGTTCGACGCTTTGAAGATTGCTCACTGTTGCTCATGTGGTGTTTCCAATTCCCTGATGATACTCCTGTCTTCACGGGAGGGCAACAAAAAAGCACCGCCCTAAGGCGGCGCTTTTTTATATCGCTGTGCTTACCAGCCGACCGAGACTACCAAACCACGGGGGTTAGGAGTCGTCATCGTCGAGCTCTGAGCATTGACGTCATCATAA
>JABEVK010000082.1 GCA_013044245.1 Spirochaetales bacterium
CTTCTTTTGATGACGCTTTTGAACTATCAATATTATTTAGAATTCTATCGGCAAGCGGCTTTGAGTGCAGGCGTGTTTTTTGTTTTCCAGGGCGTTGGTGCGGTCTTGGGAGTGGCATTTCCTGATATCTTTCCAGGGCTTGGGTTTTTAACGGCTGTAATACTGGCCTGTCTGACAGCGTTACTCAGTCTGGAACGTGGGGTTACATCCATGGAACGAAGGATTTTTCTTAAGGCTGTCGGACGATAGCCGTGTTGAGGTCGAGAGTGTTGTCTAGGTCAATTTGAGCATGGCGCGGCATTCTTGATAGAGACGGTCCTCGCGCAGACGCTCTTCTTGTGCCTTATGAAAGGTGGTTAGTCGGGTGGGATTTAAACCGAGAAAACCAAAATGCGTGACCATCGAAGAAAAATCCTGAGGATTTTGTTGGTAGCGCTGAGAATTTAAAAAGTCAGCCAGGGTAACTGCGCTTATGATCAATTTGTGTTGAGAAGTAATTTGGGCGTTTCCATGTTCTAGGGCCGCATCGATAAGAAACTGAGGAAAGCCCCAGCTTTGCAACACCTTGGCACCAACCTCATGGTGATTGACGTTCAAAGCAGAATCTTCTTCGCGGGAGAATCGGGTAAGTTTGGTTACCGCCGTCTCTACCAGTTTACGGTAACCCACGGGGTCAGAAAGGTACAGGGGGATTTGCCCGATATCATGAAGCAAACCACCGACAAAGGCACTGTCGGCATGATCCCGATAGCCCAAAAAAAGGCATAAATCGCGTGCGGTAAATGCCGTGAACAACGAATGTGACCAGTAATGACGATAGAAGGTGGTGGGGGGAGATTTGCCAAATAACCCGGAACCCGCCAAGAGTATCACAAGATTTTTAATCGTGTTGAGGCCCAAGAGAGTGATCGCCGTCCGTACTTGTGAGATTTGATGTTGACGGGCGAATTGGGCGGAATTGGCGATCTTGAGGATGCGAGCCGTGATTCCTGGGTCTTGCAGGATGGTCTCTTCGAGGCTCGTAAATGACATCAACCGAGAATCTGCCAGTTTGAGGACTTTGGCGGCAACTTCGGGCATGATGGGCAGTTGATTCAGGTAGGCGCTCCAGTCCTTCATGACAACACTGTAACTGTCTCAGGGTTGGTTGCCAATGGTCTAGTGGATTTTTCAAGGGTTTCGTTTCACAATGGTAGTATGCTGTCGAAGTTTCTGCCCTGGATCACGATGCTGATTGTTTTTTCTTCTTTCCTCGTGATGAGTTCCAAACTCCATGACCAAGAGGCCGCTCAGCGTCAAGCAAGGTTAACTGCCGAAAGTCGGTATTTAGCAGCGCAAATTGATACCGACCTGGACAACCGAGTGGGAGCCTTAGAACGCCTGGCGGCTTCGTGGCGACGTCAAAGCTCGATGGACCCACCCGAACTTTTGCATGACGTCCGTCGTTATCTTGAAGATGTTCCCGGGTATCAAGCCATCGAAGGCGTTGACGCCACTCACCATGTGGCCTGGGTATATCCCTTGCAAGGTAATGAACAAGCTGTTCATTTAAATTTGGGGTTTGAACCCAACCGTGCACGGGCCATGCTGAAGGCATGGGCAACAGGGTTACCTCAGGCCACAGCTCCCGTGAACCTCGTCCAGGGGGGAAAAGGCTTTTTGTTGTTCATCCCTGTGGTGGGCTTTTCTCAAGAAAGGTATCTTTGAACGTGCTTGGACAAACCCTGACCGTGAAAGTGGTTGAAAAACCTGGTGCCGTCGAACCTTCGTTGCTCCCGATTGCCGTACAAGGTTTTGGTGGTGTAATTTCGGTCTCTTTAGCGCTTGTTTTGGTATTTTACTTTCGAAGCCGACGGGCCACTCAAAAGGTTTTGGCTTCACGGCGCGCCCTTGAAGGAGAAATGCAGCAAAAAACGGTGCTAGAAACCGAGCTGAATCAGGTCTTTACCCGGATGGATCTAGCCACCGAGGCGGGTAAGCTGGGTATTTGGACTTGGGAGTTGGCGACCCAGCTCGTGACGTGGAACGCCCGCATGTATGAACTTTTTGATGTGCCCAAAGCTGTTATTCCCACACCAGAGATTTGGAAAAGTCGTATTCACCCCGATGATCTTAACCGTGTTCTTGAATTAGCAGATAAGGTTATGAAAGGAGAAGCCGAGTTTGACACGCAGTTTCGGGTGTTGCGTTCAAGCGGAGTGGGATACGTGCAATCGGCGGCGCGCGTTGAGAGGGATCCCTCGCAAGTCCGTCAACTTACCGGTTTATATTGGGATACCACCGAACAACGCCGATTAGAAGAAGCGTTGCGGACCAGCGAAGAAAGCGTCCGACTTTTACTGAATTCGACGGGTGAAGCGATTTACGGCATTAACCTTGAGGGAATCTGCACCTTTGCAAACCCTGCTTGTGCGAAAATGCTGGGCTGGGAAGATCCACAGGTATTAGTTGGTCAATCGATGCATTACCTGGTGCATCATTCACGGGCGGACGGAACGCCCATCACTCTCGAAGAATGTCGAATTCACACCAGTTACCGGTTGGGTAGTCCTGTACACACGGATGATGAATGCTTATGGAGGGCCGATGGATCGTTTTTTCCTGTAGAATATTGGTCCTACCCCCAAGTTAGCGAACAGGGCGTTCAAGGCGCGGTGGTGACCTTTATTGATATTACCGAACGGCGCGCTGCTCAAAAAACCATAGAGCATCTGGCAACTCACGATACCTTAACTGATCTGCCTACATTACGTTTGGCAAATGATCGCCTTGCGACGGCCTTGGCCCAGGCAAAACGTCGACGAGAAAAAACCGCTTTACTGTTTATTGACCTCGATGGCTTTAAGGGTGTCAACGACACTTGGGGGCATGAAGCTGGTGATCAGGTATTAAAAACGGTCGCCTCAAGGATGCGTGCCGTTTTGCGTGAATCGGACACAGCGGCACGTATTGGTGGAGACGAGTTTTTGGTCATCTTGCCCAACCTTGTTGATCGTGAAGCGGCCAGGTTTGTGGCTGAAAAAATTCTTGAACAAATTCTTTTACCCATACCGGGACAGCATTGGACCGCGCAGGTGGGAGCATCGGTGGGAATCGCAGTCTACCCCGAGGATGCCGATCAGGCGGAAGAGCTTTGGCGAAAAGCTGATTCTGCCATGTACCGAGTCAAAAAGGGTGGAAAACAAGGCATAGTATTTTTCTCACAGAATAGTGGTGGAAGCGATCTTGATGATAAATGAGGTCCCGTCGCTGACATCGAGAAAAAGCTCCCAGCCTTGAGAGCTCAAGATCTCTTTGGCGATATACAAACCCAAGCCCAGGCCTTCTCCCCCTCGATTACCTCGTGAGAAAGGCTCAAAAAGATTCTTTTGCTCCTCCTGGGGAATTCCTGGGCCCGTATCGTGAACCTCAACAAAAACGCCCTCTGAGTTTTGCCACGCTTTTAAGCGTACTTGGCCTTGAGGGCCGCTGTAACGAAAAGCGTTTTGCACCAAATTTTCTAGTGCCCGTGTGGTCATCACTGGATCAAAATTCACTAGGACTTCTTGGGTCCCTTCAACAGGTTTAAGATCGTTTTGCCAAAGCCAAATTTTTCCCCAGGCCGCAGCATCTAGCGCAAAAACCTCGGCAACCTGATTTAAAAAGGCACATAGGTCTCTTTGTTGCCTGGTGAGCGACCAGGGTTTGGTTTCTCTGCGGGCAAATTGAAACAACGCTTGCAGACGAACTTCGAGCTGGGTCGCCTTATCCTCGAGCACCGCTAACCAATGTTTTTGTTCCTCGGGAGTTCCTAATCCGTCGCGGATAGCTTCGACGTAGCCTTTCAGTGAGGTTAGGGGGGTTTTTAAGTCGTGAGTGAGGGCCGACAAAAACCGGTAGCGTTGTAACCCCTCTTCGTTGAGAACAGACCGCAGATTTTCAATACTTTTCGCCACCTCACGGAGTTCTGATGTTTTTAAGGTTTGCCAGGGAAGCGGAGTACCCAGTGAGACTTCCATTAAACGGGTCAGACTCGCTAACTTGTGCAAATTTTGGGTCAACCGACGGAGCCACCAGGCCACGATTAACGAAGACAACAAAACGATCAATAAAACTTGAAACGCAAGGTCTGAGGTGAGTTCCAGCAAGGGGGCCGGCTGTGAATCCAAGTCGCGAAAGTCTACCACGATTTGTCCGGCTACCTTGCCATCCTGGGTCAGGGGTAATACGGCCCGCTCAGGGTGCGAATCGCCGTTACCCAGAACCGCTGGTAAAAGTGTTGAGTATACGACGTGTCCGCTGTTATTTGTTATTTCAAAGGTAAATAATGAAGTTTTGGCGTGGGGCAGGACCTGAATTTGTAGTTGAGAATTGATCTTGAGATGAGTACGAACCCATTGCTCTAAAACCGCCAATTTAACCAGGGGAATGTCTGGAGCTTGTTGGGCCTGGTGTGAAAGAACAAGACCAATGAGACCGCCCAGAGGAAGGAGCACCAGTAAACCCGCCAAGGCGATTACCTGTGTTCTGAGCTTCATGAGTCGGTTCCCGAAACAAATCGATACCCTAGCCCAAATACGGTTTCAAGATATCGAGGATTCGCAGGGTCATCCCCCAGCTTGCGGCGCAAGCGTTGAATGTGAACTGGGACGGTTGTCAGGTCACCCCAATTATTTTTCCAGACTTGACGATATAAATCTTCGGGTTTAAAGGGAATTCCTGGGTGTCGTGCCAGAAACTCTAAAAGTTCGACCTCTTTTCGGGAGAGTTTTACAGGTACGCCGGTTTTTAAAAGACGTTTCTCCACGAAATCCAGTGTAAAGGGGCCAAAGTGAACTTGGTGCTCTTTGGGCATACTTCTGCGCCAATGAGCCAGAACCTTAGCGGTTAGAATTTTCGGAGAAAACGGTTTGCTGATAAAGTCATCTGCCCCAAGGCCGTAAGCCTGCAGTTTATCCTCATCACTTTCGAGCGCCGACACAATGAGGATGGGGAGGTCGGCCTTTTGTCGCGCCAGCTTCAGAAAATCCCAACCAGGCATCCCGGGCAGATTGATATCTAACAACAGCACCTCGGCTTGCTCAAGGAGTGCAATACCGTCTTCTGCCTGGCGGCACTGTAAAACCTCAAAGTCGGCTGACTTGAGATAGAGGGCAATTAATTGGGCAATCTCCTCGTCGTCTTCAATCAGTAGCACCGTTCCGAGCATAGCAAGAGCATAAGCTCCTTTCGCAGAGGTTTTCCAGAGTTTATGGAGAGTTTATGCAGAGTTTATGGCCTTGGCCTAGTGTTACCTGTCATCCTTTCCAAAGCACAAAATCTACCAAGGAGGTCTTTATGCTCAGTTATTTTCAAGCCGCCGTGATGGGGCTCCTTCAAGGGGTGACCGAACTGTTTCCTGTTTCAAGCTTGGGCCATTCTGTGATCTTCCCCACGTTGTTTGGCTGGAGCAACCTGGTCAAAGCCCAGGCAAACCCAGAATCGTTCTTTTTGGCGTTCCTTGTTGGCTTACATCTGGCAACAGCAACGGCTCTTCTCATTTTTTACCGTAAAGAATGGGTACGCATTACCCTCGGTTTTTTTTCGTCGTTGCGATATCGGCGAATTCAATCTCCCGATGAGCGTTTAGCCTGGCTTTTAATAACCGCTACAATCCCCACCGGGGCATTAGCTTTGATTTTTGAACACTTTTTTCGCACCTTTTTTTCAAAACCGCTCTATGCGGCTCTGTTCTTAATGGTCAACGGTATCGTGCTTTTTGTGGGCGAAGCCTTGAGTCGTCGTTCTGCTGCGGCAAAATCTGTCGGCTCGTCACCGGAGGTTTTGACTTCTCCTGATCTTACCTCCACCGAAGCGAATTTAACGCAAATCAAGTTTCGTGACGCTGCCTTGATGGGGACGTTTCAAACAGGCGCACTTTTGGCGGGAATCAGTCGGTCGGGAATCTCTTTGGTAGGCGGTTTAGTGTGTAAGTTAAACCATCAAGACGCGGCGCGGTTTTCTTTTTTGATGGCTACTCCTATTATTCTTTTGGCGGGTTTATACAAAATCCCGTCAGATTTGCTGGGCCATAACGGCGATGGTATCCGGATGCAAATACTCGTGGGCAGTTTAGTTGCTTTCGTAGCGGCGTATTTTTCAGTGAGCTTCTTGGATCGCTACTTTCGCAATAAAACATCGACACCCTATGCGATTTACAGCCTTATCGCTGGTGGGGTGGCATTCGTTTGGTTACTTTTGTCACGATCAACCTTTTAGAGCGTTTAATTGAGATACAATCAATCAGAAATTGAGAAATCTCGAGGAGTCAACTGATGCAAAAAATTCTCAGAGGAACTGCAATCCTTTTCTTAAGCACCCTTGTTCCCCTAGCAGCCTTTAGCCAGACCTTAGCATCCCTGTTACCAGGGCTTAGTCCCGCCGCTTTAGCCAAGCTCGAAGCAACACACGAGTTAACCGTTTTTGGTAGTAATTATGAAAGCTTGAAGCTGTGGCGCGATACTCCTTTTGCCTCGTCAGTTCGGGATTTGTACTACTCGCGAAAGAATGCGACGATGGCCGCAGAGGGGTTGTTCCTCATTCCTGTAGGGGAATTGGGACACGGACAAGCCAAAGAAGCACTTTTAACGAGAGCGATGACGGCAATTTCAACGATGAAAGGTCTCCAGGTATGGTCTAATTCCCTGAAGAGATATGAAACCTTTATTTATGATGCCAGCAGGGTAAGTACAACTTCAAAAGAGGCACGTCTGCCTGATCCTGCTTTTACTTCTTACCCGGTTTCCACCTCCTTTTTAATCTATGAAAAAGAGGAACAAACCGGAGATGGCTTTTCGGATTATACCTTTGCTGAGCGCCCCTCGTGGTATGAGGTTACCCAGACCAATGTGACGCCGCTTAAGTACGCGGGATTTATTACTTTGGTCAATCCCCGAGATCTTTTGACGGCCGTCTACGTGATTCCGCTTCACCACCAAATTCTTGTTTACGGCATCACAACCGCAAAAACCTTAGACTTCTTTGGGTGGGAACGCGCCAAGAATGATTCTCTTTATACCAGAATCAAAGCTCTCGTAACCTGGTTTACGAAAAACCTCAACGCCCCTTCTTCGTAGAACCCGTATTCTTGACACAGGCCCAGCCGATGTTTAGCCTGAAAATCAATCTTTGGTTTTGAGGGTTTAGAGCGTGAATTTTTTAATGATTCTTGTCGGGGGTGCCGTTGGCTCTTTGGCAAGGTACTTGCTGTCGCGCTGGGTAAACGTCACCACCGGGTCTTCATTTCCCTGGGGGACGTTGGTCGTCAATTTATTAGGCGCTCTCATCATAGGCTTTCTCACGGGGCTCTTTGAACGGTGGGTAATTTCGCCTCAGGTTAGACTTTTGATTTTTGTGGGCTTTTTAGGAGGCTTTACAACCTTTTCGACTTTTGGGCTAGAAACTTTCAACCTCTTTAAACAATCCGAGTTCTTATTAGCTTTTAGCAATTTTGCTTTAACGAATGTTCTGGGCCTAGCCTTTGTCGCTGGTGGTTACGCTTTAGCGGGAGCTCTTGTGAGGGCTCTTAGGACATGGGGTTGAGCCGTACGGCAAAATTTAAGGAGACAATCATGGGCCATCAAAAAATCGAAGAAGAGGATATTCTTTTACGAATTTTTATGGGTGAGAAAACTACCCATCATGGGCACTCTTTGTACGAAGCCATTGTTTTGAAGGCAAGGGAGCTTGGTTTGGCAGGGGCCACAGTGTTACGGGGGGTTCTCGGATACGGTGCCGACCGGCGTTTGCATACTTCAAAGCTCGTCGATTTACTGGATGACCTCCCGGTCGTTGTCGAGCTGGTGGATTCGGCAGAAAATATTGAGCGACTTAGACCGTATCTTGATGAGGTACTCGATAAAGCATTCGTTACCCTCGAAAAAGTTCACGTCATTCGGTATCGCCATCTATGAGCAAAACCCGCCTTTTTTTCTCATCCTGAGCTGACGGCGCTAAACGACCGAGCCGCCTGGGTAATCAACGAATACGTTTTGTCGGCGAGCCATCGAGGGTTAAATAGCTTTGAGCCGATGGCTAAACCATCAGCCCCAGCTTGGCGGTAGCTTGTGACATTTTCGACGGTCACGCCTCCGCAGGCTAACAGAGGAATTTGAGGAAAGGGCCCTTTGAGTTCTTTAAGGTAAGAGGGCCCCTCTAGGGAGCCTAACGGAAAAACCTTGACCTGGGTGGCTCCTGCTTGCCAAGCGGTGTAGACTTCGGTGGGGGTGAACGCTCCAGGGAACACAGGAATGCCCTGGTCGACGCAAGCTCGTATCAAGCTGGGGTCAGTGAGCGGCGAAACAACAAATTGTGCTCCTGCTTCTAGGGCGAGGTCGAGGTCGGCACGATTGCAGACGGTTCCCGCACCGATACGGGCTCGTCCCTCAAAATGCTGTCTGGCTTGATGAATCAAGTCTACGGCCGCGGGGGTATTCATCGTGATTTCCAAATCTCGAATTCCCCCTTGTAGAGACGCTTCAAAAGCGGGGATGAGGTCTTCGAGACTGATACCTCGGGCAATACCAATGATGAGAAGGCTCATCGCTATTTTCCCATCACTTCGGGGGTAGTCAGTTTGTCATAAAACTTCACAAAGTCATCTTTGTCGGGACTGTCACGATAAGCGATGGCCACTCGGGGGTGCTCGTTGAGGACTCCTTGAATCATATAGGGAACGATGTATCCCCATTCAAGTTGCCGAGATAGGGGAAGGTAATAGTCCTGGATTACCTGCAAAACAGGGCGTACCGAATATTTTGGATTTTTTAAAAACGTTAACAACAATTCGATCGGACAGTTCCCAGGCCCCCGGCCAATTCCGTATATTGAGGCATCCAGCATATTGGCATTGTCGATGACTGCTTGAATCGTGTTCGCAAAGGCCAGTTGACGGTTGTTATGGGTGTGAATTCCGATCGTTTTGCCCGGGCAGAAGTGCTGATATTTTTTTACCAAGAAGTTAATGTCTTCTGAGTACATATTTCCGTAGGAATCTACGACGTAAACACAGGGAATTTCTGAACGGCTGACCTCGATCAGAGCCTCGTCGATTTCTCGTTCCAAATTGGTCGAGACAGCCATCAAGTTCAGAGTTGTCTCATAACCTTTTTCTTGGATTTTTTGGGCTAAAGCGATGCCTTTCGAGACATCTTTTACATAGCAGGCAATGCGGATCATATCGAAAATGGAATCGTTCACGGGGAGGATGTCTTCATCTTCTACGCGGCCAATATCCACCATGCAGGCCAGTTTTGACGAATCCTTAAGGTCTCCCAAGACGTTCTTGACGTCTTCGTCGGCACAAAATCGCCATTTTCCGAACTCCTCGACATTGAACATTTTCTTGCTGGCTTTGTAGCCGAGTTCGATATAATCGACCCCGGCAGCACAGAGGGCTTGATAGGAGGCCTTTACCAGGTCATCGCTGAATTGCCATTTGTTCATAAGCCCGCCATCACGGATTGAACAATCAAGGACTTTAATTTCGGGTCGATACATGAAAATCTCCTAGGTTATTTTTTACCGAAAACCCCCCTGTAATCAACCCAGCGGGCTGTTATTTCTGCAACGGTATCCGTGACAGTAAGCCATGCCGTAATGACGCCGGTTTCTAGCAGTTCGACTCTTTTCCTTAGCGGCAGTGTGAACGCAGAAGTCATCACCCGACCCCATATCTCTTTTGAGGTTTTTGACAACCAAGGAACCCCCACGTACCACCCTGTCGCATACGTGTATTTCGACAAACGGAATCTGTGCCATCTTTTCGCAGGGAATAGGGACACTAACGGGCAGTGAAGTTAAATCCGTGAGTGGGATTTTCTTGTCGACGGTAGCCTACCCCTGGTCCTATCACTCGGACAGCGTCAACCAGCGAGCCCATAAGCACGAAATCGGGGATATCCTAGGCCAGATACCTGAAGCGGACCGATCTTTGATGTACCTTAAAGAGGGTGAAGGAGTGGATAGGACTGAGGCGAACAACGGTCGGAGCAGGATACTGGGGGGACTACCACACAGCAGACCTTCTCCCTCTATCAATCGCTTGTTTAATATATTAAAATGAATCAAAAATTGTAATCAAAAGGAGGTGTTCTATGGCCCTGAGAAAAAGGCTACCGTTGTATACCTTTCTCGCTGTGTTTTTTTCGATAATCGCCGTAGGTGGACTGCTCATGCCAATCCTGCTCAACGGGATTGAAAAGTACTATCTCGCCATCCAGGCTGAAGTGAATACCCGACAAGCGGTGGCAATGGCCAAGTTTATCGAAGCGCGGGTTCAAGATGGTGAGAGTCGAAAGATGATTTTGAAAGATTTTGAGGCCAGTATCGTCGGAACGGATGTTAACCGGGGCTTCGTCTGTTTAGTCGATCAAAAGACAGCCAAATTTCTGTGTCATCCAGACCCTCAATTGATAGGAAAGCCCATTGCGATCCGTCATGCATTTTACGATACAACTTTTACCCGGCATCACTTGGTTCCCTGGTCGCAAGCGATCAAAGATCCCCACAGTACCTCGGGTCTATTGCTTTTTAACCACCTGAAATCCGAAGAAGTCGTCCATTCTCAGGTTATTCCGAGTTTGGGCTGGGTCGTCAATTCCCACGAAAACACAGCACGGATTCGTGCGGAATTAAGAAAGATTCGTTGGGTTATTTTATATGGTTCGATTGTTTTCGCGTTTCTCTTGGCCTTTCCCATTTCGTTAGCGGTCCGGACGGTAAGCAGGAGGTATGAACGGCAAATCGAAGCCAGCAATATCTTGATTGCCGAAGAACAAGAAAAGTCTGATAACCTGCTGTTGTCGATTTTACCGGCCTCGATCGCCCAAAAGATGAAAGACGGTGCCACGACCATTGTTGATCACTTTGATCCCGTCGCGGTGCTTTTTTGTGATATTGTCAATTTTACCCCTTATGCCGCCAAAACAACGCCCGAAAAGTTAGTTCGCTTACTCAATGCCATTTTTACGCGCTTTGATTCTCTCGCCGAAAAACATGGCATTGAAAAAATAAAAACCGTTGGCGACGCTTATATGGCGGTAGCGGACTTAACCCTCCCCGTGGAGGATCCCGCTGACCGCGCCGTAAAGATGGGACTGGATATGATCGAAGCGGTGCAAAATTTGGGTCTTAATGTTCAGGTTAGGGTAGGCATTCACCTAGGACCCGTGGTCGCTGGGGTTATTGGTGTGACGAAGTTTAGTTATGACCTTTGGGGTGATACGGTGAACGTCGCGGCTCGCTTGGAATCGAGTGGCGTACCAGGACAGATCCACATCAGCGATTCGGTTAAGCAAGCCTTGAAGGGGGACTATAGCGTAGAGTATCGCGGCGAAACTCAGCTGAAAGGAAAGGGTGCGTTAAAAACGTGGCTTGTCACTAGGTCAGAGGCTTAAGTCGAGTAGCTGATCTGTCGAACCTCTAAAGGATGGCCAAATTCCCCCTCTTTTTTGTGCTTTTAGGAGTTCTGACAGGCACTTCTGGTTTTGCCGAAGACTGCCGGTTAACCTCTTTAGAAATGTCGAGTTCTCAGGTTGTCGTTCAGGCTACCAGTAGACCTCAGTTTCAAGAGTTGGATTTTCCGCAAAAAGGGTTGTTTTGTCATGAGTTGGTCTTTCCTAAAACGGTGTTGGCCCTTCCAAATCGGTCTTCGCAAGGACTATCGACAACCCTACGCTCCATCGAGGTGGTGCAGTTTTCTGCCCACCCCAATGTCGTTCATATTGTCTTAAAACAGACGATCACTCCCCACTATAACGTCGTCGTAGAGCCACAAGGCCAACAATACCGGTTAACCATCACGTGGTCCAACTCGGCGAACAATGTCTTCGGCAAAAGTCAGGCTCGACTTTTCAAGGTCTTTCTAGATGTGGGGCATGGGGGGTATGACCCCGGCGGCACCGGACCTGCCGGTTTACCGGAATCGTTTGTGAACCTTGATGTTGCCCAAAGAGTGGCGGCCATCCTTAAGCAGCATGGGTTTGCGGTGGCTATGGATCGTACGAGCGACCATTTTGTCAGTCTGGCTGACCGAGTGAAACTCGCTGATGACTCCCATTGCCAATTGTTTGTGGGTCTATACTGTAATGCTTCACGAAACCGTTCCATGCATGGAACAACAACTTACTTTTATCACCCGGTAGCGAAGAAATTTGCTTGGCACCTTTGCAATGTTGTCGCTCGTGACCTCGGCCTGGCCGATAATGGGGCGGTCTTTGACAACCTGTATGTGATCAAACATACACCCGCTACTTTTCCCGCCGTCATCATCGAATATGCGTTTATCTCGAACTTTCACGAAGAAGCCTTATTGGCGGATCATCACTTTCGCGATAAAATCGCCCAGGCGGTAGCTCAGGCCATTATGACCTATCGTTAAGCAGGGGGAGTTTATGTTACATCTCGGTGTCGTAGCGCTGATTGTTTTTCCCGCTTTAGGGTTTATTTTGTATTACACCATTCTGTTGGTGGTAGAAGCTCGTCATCGAAAAAAACATCCTGTAGAACGCTCGTAAAAACAGCACTTAGAATGCACTCAAAGTACAAAAAACGGGACTTGCCACTCAGCAAGTCCCGTCTGTTCAATATCGATAAGGTTTACGGGTAGATAAAGCTTGCCCAGGTACTGCCAGTCGACAAACTTCCTTGCGGGACGTTAACCTGTGGACCCGAGGCTGGTGTTAAAAGAACATCAATCCAAATTTGGGCCCCCGATACCCAACTGGAGCTGGTTCCCGCAGAAACTGACCAAAATCCGGTGGTCGATGAGTAAGTCAAGGCAGAATTCGACACTTGTAAACCGGCGCTGTTATTACCGACCGACGCATATAATGCGGGAGCCGTGGTATACGCCTGCGTGGGGAGATACGACACCGTAAAGCCGTTACTTGTTAGGTTGGTAATGTATACTGTACCGTTAGCCCCTGTTGCTTCGAGCGCGGCCACTGTCGGTACCGTAATCGAGGTAGTCCCAGTACTTTGAATAGTGGTCGAGGTCGAGCCGAGCCAAATAACACTGCCGGAAGAATTTTTACCAAAGACGTACACCAAGGCCGATCCCGAAGCACTGACACTAAAGGTCCCTGCAAAGTTGCTATTTGTCGTGTTACGAGCCAAAGTGGCACTGCCAAGACTGGTATACGAAGTATTGTAGACTTCAACCGTTACCGTACTTACGTTGCTATCTGCGTACAAACTGCGCGAAGGTAACGTTGAGGAACTGAGACTAGGGCCTGTCGAAACCGATAAGGAGTACCCAGCGTTGGAAACCGGGGCGGCTTGTTGCGACGAAACCACAGGATTGGCGCACGATGCCAATAAACTTCCTGTAATCAGCAGAGCAAAAAAAGATTTTTTCATAGTATTTTCCTTAACTGGCTTGAACACTTACTGTGTAGTTGGTAAGTTCCGTCAGAGTTCCCAATTCCTCAAGGATGGGGGGGGAGTAAGAAGCAGGGGATATTGCTGCCAAGAGTAGCCTCCTAAAATTTTTGAGCTTAAGTCACTATTTGTTGAAAATCTCTATTACGATATTAGACCTTTGGTCGCAAAATGACGATTTTTATGGCAAACTTATTGGCAAGGAGGAGTTTTGAATATGGACAACACAGCGCTTTTGGTCATGGATGTTCAGCCTGGTATCGTTACTAGACTTAAGGATCCTGAGGTTTATTTGAAACGAGTGCAGGAGGTGGTTCAAACGGCTCGTCGACACCAAATCCCTGTGATTTTTGTCGTCGTGGGGTTTCGGGAGGGTGGACCCGAGGTTAGTCCTCGTAACAAGGCCTTTCAAAACCTCACAGGCACACTACCGCAGCATATGGTGAATCCGTTGCCGGCCCTAGAACGTGAAAAGTCTGATATTTTGGTTGTTAAACGAAGGGTAAGTGCCTTTACGGGCAGTGATCTTGATGTGGTACTCCGCAGCCAAGGGATCCAGCATTTGGTTCTAGCCGGAATCTCGACCAGCGGCGTTGTGCTATCGACGACCCGCGAAGCGGCCGATAAAGATTATCAACTGACGATACTTTCGGATCTGTGTGCGGATTTCGACGAAGAAGTTCATCAAATCCTTTTAACAAAGGTCTTTCCCCGCCAAGCCGAGGTTTTAGTCAGCCGGGACTGGGTTGATACTTTACGGTGATAGGTGACCAGTCCCCTGAAGTTTCTTTTTAGTTTGCCAGAAAGTTACCCCCGCCACCGTTAGTAGCAAAAAATTCGCTAATACACTGCGAGAAAAAAAGTGAGGTGTCAGGGGTAAACTGCACTGTTCCTAGCGGCGGGTTTAATCCCGTTTACGTTAATCCCGCTCAACAGAGGTGGCTACCTGCCCCTTGATGCGATAAACAATTACTACACTGTTGCCTTTGCGAAGCGCGCGGACATGGCTGGGAGACCCATCTTTTGCGGTGACAGTGACATAATTGGCTAAGGTAAAAGCCATATCGTTGCCGTGAACATCGACCAAAAGGGTGGTTGCAGTATGCCCATCATGCCTAATAGTCGATTTCGAGACAATATGACCGCTGACCATGCCAATCTCGGGGCGGAAATCCGAGGCGAATAAAGCGCCACTGCTCAAACAAGCTACCATTAACAGCACAAAAAGACGTTTCATTTTTTACCTTCCTTAAAAAAATGTTATAACACTCTTCGGCCAGTTTGTGAAGATTAACTTCTTAACTAATCTTTAATCTTTAACCTCAGCAACAGAAGACACTGGTCGTCACCTCTGGGCTGGTCTCCTCGAAATACTTTTACCGCGGAGCGGAGGTTGTCCGCCAAGTGAGGCAAATCCTCTTTTCTCCCAGCCGTAAGGATTTTTTCGAGGCGTTCCAAGCCAAATTCGTGTCCTTTGGCATCCTGTTGTTCGGCAAAACCATCCGAAAACAATGCTATGGTATCGCCGGGATGCAGAATTCCTAGTCGGGGTTGTGGATCTAACGTGGGTACAAAGCCCAAAAAGGGATTCTCGCTAGAAAGTTCATGGGCCTTATCGCCGCGCAACAGCCGAAGGTGCCTGTGACCCATGTCATAGACGGTCAACTTGCTGTCTTGTTCCGAAAAGGTGAGAAAGACTCCTGTCAAATATCGTTCTAGCCGAAAGGTTTTGAGTACAAATTCGTTTACCTTTTGAATAAAGGGCTTCATCCCTTGATCAAAATCATACAGTGAGAACATGCCGCCGAGTGCGGTTGTTACCAAACTGGCAGCAGCTCCCTTGCCCGAGACATCGCAAAGCAGAACTGCCCAACGGCCGGGAGCGTACTCTTTATAGGCATAGAAGTCACCGCCCACGCCTTTGGCCATTTTACAAAAGGCGTGAATTTGCAACCCAGGTTTTTCAAAGAAGCTGACCTCGGGGATCATTTCGGTTTGGATTGTGACGGCTAACTTAAGATCTTGGCGGTAGACTTTGAACATCGAGATAAGCAGATCTTTCGATGAAAAAATCCCTGCAAAAGTACCACTGGCATTTTTGAGCAAGTAATAGCTGTTTTTGGGCTGCTCCACTTCTTGCTCAAGTTTTTCGGCAACGGCAAGCACATGTTTATCCCACGAAAAGCTTTTTGTCGGTTCCATCATGCTCAGGACTTTGTGTCGCCCGAGAACGTCGTAGGCAAAAGGAAGGCTCATCTTTGCTTGAAATTGGCTCACCGTGATGATACCTAGTCCTTCGCCTTTACGGTTAACGACTCCGATAGCCCAAACATCGCCAAGGTGTTTGAGATCTTCGATGAGATCTTTGGCGGTAGCTTCACTAGTGACAAAATAAAATTGGTTGGCCAGACGGCCTATACTTCCTACGGGAGAGGCCGGGGGAAGGTACAGGCGGAGGCAACGAAAGGTATCGTCGGCCAAACAAGCGGGGAGGGGATGATCCATGAAGGGACTCCTAGATTACATAAAGGTTGTAAACCAGTGTGTCCCCCCGTGTTAGAAAACCTATCAGAATCGTGTCAGATTGCGGTTAAAAGAACCATTGTTCCAGACGATGCCTATTTTTGTTGCCACAGCCGAGTTAAACGTCCCAATGCCTCTTGGACTTTTTCACGGTGATTAAACGCACTAATACGAATATAGCCTTCACCGCAGGTGCCGAACCCCGATCCTGGGGTCACCACAACTTGGGCCTTTTCAAGAATCTCGTCAAAGGCCTTCCAGCTGTCAGAACCGGCTTTTACCCAAACATAGGGCCCGTTTTCGCCACCAGTGGCTTCTAAGCCGGCTTGCGTTACGGCTTGGCGAATCAACCGCGCGTTCTCCATATAATAATCGGTTAACTGACGGACTTCTTTTTTTCCTTGGTCAGTATACACGGCGGCGGCGGCAACTTGTACCGGGTACGAGACGCCGTTGAACTTTGTGCTATGCCGACGATTCCACAAATCAAGCAGACGGTGTTTTTTTCCTTGCTCATCCGAAATCAAAACGGTGTCAGGGATGACCGTGTAGGCGCATCGAACACCAGTAAACCCAGCAGTTTTCGAGAACGAACGGAATTCGACGGCGCATTCTCGAGCTCCTTCAATTTCAAAAATGGAGTGGGGAATCTCTGGGGAGCGAATAAAAGCGGCATAGGCGGCGTCAAATAAAATTAACGCTTGGTGTTGACGGGCGTAATCGACCCAGGCTTTTAGCTGTGCTCGAGTGGCTACAGCCCCTGTAGGGTTGTTCGGAAAGCACAGGTAAATCAGGTCCAGCGCCTGTGAGGGAATATCGGGGACAAAGTCATTGGCTTTCGTGGCGTTTAAATAGGTCAGCCCTTCATAGCGTCCATTGACGGCCAAACCGGTTCGTCCAGCCATGACATTGGTATCGACATAGACGGGGTACACGGGGTCTGGTATGCCAATTTTAAGATCTTGGGAAAATAGCTCTTGAAAATTGCCAGTGTCACATTTCGACCCGTCACTGACGAAGATTTCGTGAGGTCCAACTTTGGCTCCCCGAGCTTCAAAATCATGTTCAGCAATGGCTTCACGGAGAAAAGCGTAACCTTGTTCTGGTCCGTATCCCTTAAAAGTAGAATCTTGAGCCATTTCATCGACGCCGCGATGAAAGGCTTGGACAATTGACGGTGTTAAGGGGAGGGTAACATCCCCAATGCCTAGCCGTAAAATTTTCTTGTCGGGATTGGCTTTCTGAAAGGCCTCAACTTTGCGGGCCACGGTCACAAAAAGGTAAGAGGCTTGAAGCTTTTGATAATTTTCATTGATTCTAATCATGGACTTCAGTTTGCCGAAAGCTGGGCTTTTTGACAAGGAGTCTTTCGTGGACCTTGACCATTCCCAGGATCTGATTTATCATAGCTGGAAGTTTTCGTAAGGAGCACGCGTCCATGAAGCAGGACATTCATCCCAAATACGATTTTGTGGTTTTTAAAGACGGTCTCACCGGTAAGATGTTTTTGTCGCGTTCGACCATGAGCAGCAAAGATAAAGTCAAGTACACCGACGGAAAAGAATATCCGCTCATTACGGTGGAAATCTCAGCTGACTCGCATCCCTTTTTTACGGGTCAACAGCAGTTGGTTGATAGCGCCGGTCGTATCGAACGGTTCAATCGCAAATACAAAGTCAATAAGTAATCTCATTACTCAAAAGAAGAAGCGGCCTCGAAGGCCGCTTTTTTTATGGACAACCGCGTCCGGTTGTTCTTCGATTTCTCAAGGGTCTAGGCGGTATCCGGCTCCCCAAAGCGTTTTAATATAACGGGGCTCGTCACCGGTGTCGGTCAGCTTTTCGCGGATTTTTCGTACGTGTACAGTGACCGTTGATACATCGCCATACGTCAGACCCCAGACGCGGTCAAAAATTTCTTCTTTCGAGAGTACTCGGGAGGGGTTGGTGACAAACAGTTCGAGGACGTCAAACTCTTTCGAGGTGAGTGCCACTTCTTGGTCGTCAACCCAAACCCTTCGGGCTGACCGATTGAGGCGGAGACCCCTCAGCTCGATGACGTCGGCCAGGGCATTTTTTCCGGTAAGACGATCAAACCGAGCGAGGTGCGCCTTAACCCGTGCCACCATCTCGGCAGGACTAAAGGGTTTTACCAAGTAATCATCTGCCCCCAGACCTAGGGCTCTGACTTTATCAAAGTCATCAGTTTTGGCCGAGACAATCAAAATGGGAACTTCTCGTTGTTCCCGTAAACGTCGGCAAATTTCAAAGCCGTTAAGCTCGGGTAGCATCAGGTCTAAAACGACAAGGTCAACCTCTGGTCTGAGGCTGGCTTCCATTCCCTCTGGTCCTCGTTCGGCGGTTTGAACTTCAAACCCCGCGGCTTCTAAGTAATCTTTCTCGAGGTTGCGGATAGCTTCATCATCTTCGACGAGTAAGATGGTCATGCGTCCTCCTTAGCGGGGTAAAGTGGTGCCAAGGGCAACCAAAGAGTAAATTCGCTTCCGGTACCTAAAATGCTCGATACGGTGACGCGTCCGCCATGATCGTTCATGATTCGCTGAACAATGGCTAGACCTAAGCCAGTACCGGGAATTGACGAAGTTCGGGCGGCATCCTCGCGGTAAAAGCTAGTAAAAATCTTAGGAAGGGCCTCAGGAGAAATCCCTTTACCTGTGTCGGATAAACTGATTTTTACATACGGTTCTTCCACCCAAGCGTTCCAGGTCCAGCTGACTGAATCGCCACGCTTGAACTTGAGGGCATTTTCGGCCAAATTGACAAAAACTGTACGAAGCTTGGTGACATCTGCCCGAACAAAAACTGTTTCAGAAGGGAGCTTTTCTACCGTGAGTGTTAACCCCCTACGGCTTCCATCCAGCGAGAGTTCTTCGGCGGAATCTGCCAAAAAGGCGCGCACGTTGATGCGCTGAAAATCATAGGGGACAGCGTTGCGGTCCAGGTTTGATAAAAAAAACAACTCCTGAGCCATGCGCTCTAAATCCCGGGCTTTGGTTAAAATAATTTCAAGGTAGTGACGTCGCTTTTCTTCGGTATTCGCGACACCTTCAAGAATACCGCGGGCGTAGCCCCCTATAGCGGTGATCGGTGTCCGTAGATCGTGGGCTATGTGCGAGATCAGCTCTTTGCGGTCTGCTTCGTAACTCAGGGCAAGCTCACGATTGGCGGCCAAGGTTCGGCGCATGGTTTCGAAACTGGTGAATAGAGGGGTCCATTCGTCCTGACGGAGTCTAAAATCTTCGGGGGGGTCAAGTTTGCCATCGGCAATACATTCAGCGGCGTGTCGTAAGCGTTCTAGAGGGTTCAGAACCTCGCGGAGAATCAGACCGGTAAATAAGGTGTCTAACACCAGTAAGGTCATCGAAAAAGTAAAAATTAGCCAAAAGGTAAAGGTGTGAAATTCTCTATCCCAGTTACTGCTGTTCCATAAAACGGTGACGGCACCCGGTGTGCCATCCGAAAAGCGGAAATTGAGGTTCCCTATGATTTTAAAGGGGCTGTGCACACTACGGGGGGGGCGAAACGAACCGAAAATTGGTAAGGGGGGAAGCTTGTGATCTTTAAGAAGCTTGCCCATCACAAACAGTCGACCTTCTTGACGCACGACGAGCCCGGCATTAGCACTGGCTAATTCTTGATCCCATCTTTGAAAGATGGCAGGGTCGGCGGGCAACCCCTGAGGACTAAGCGATAGAACGTTGATACGCTGGGTGACGACAAAGGCACGATGGACGGCTTCGCGAAAGTTGGGAGACCGTATCATTGTTTCAAAAAAGTGAGGTGATCCATGTCGTTCAGCCCGGCTTTCGTCCTGCAGGATTCCCGAAAAGGTGGTCGCTACGACGACCAAGACGACCACCGGGGCAACTCCCATGAGTAAATTGGACAAAACGAGTTTAGCACGCAGAGTCAAGGTTCCTCGGTCTCCTTTTTTGGTTCTAAACTAACCCATTCTTTCCAGGTAAATTCATAAATTTTCTTAAATCGTAGGAACTTTGCTGGTTTTTAATAAATCTTTAAGCGCTACAGGCAGACGAGACGGAGTAGGATCATTAAATTAACGAGCAGGTAGGGAATGAATGAAGAAGTTGGCATGGGGCTTGATTCTTTGGGGAACCTTCCACGCTTGGGGACAAACCTTGCCTCAGCTAACGCTGAGTGACGCTGTCCGTCAGGGCTTACAACAGGGACCGCAGAGCGCCATCCTGGCGAATGTGCTTTCTACATCACGCTTAACGGTCGAAGCCGCTGGGGCACATCGGTTGTTTTCTATGACGGGAAACCTCAATTACGGCCTTTCTGACAGTGCTGGCGATGCTCTGGTAGTCGCAAGGACCAACCCGATTTTACCTCCTTTAAGCACCGTTACGGGGTATGGGCAATCGGGAACTACACTATCCAATACGCCTATACCACAAACGTTGGGAGGAACCCTTTCAGCAGTTTCTGCGGGGACCTCCTTGGCTACGACCGCCTCACGGACGTTTCAGCAATACCAAGATGGGTCCAGCACCGACTATGGTTCCCTAGGGGTTAACCTGTCGCAAACAGTCTGGGACGGCTACCCGGGCGGTCAGTCTCAGGCCACTGTCGATTCTGATCAAATCCAATACCAGAACGCTATTCTCACCAACCGAGCTAACCGCATCAGTCAGGTGTTCGGCATTGAACAAGCCTACTATAACCTGGCTTCTGCGCAAGAAAATCTCGATTTACTGAAAAAGACGTTAGAACAGCGTCAAAAACAATACGACGTTGTAAAAATTAACGTTCAAGTCAGTAAAGCCACCCAAGTTGACTTAGAACAAGCGGCGGCTAACCTCCATGCCGCTCAAGTGGGGCTCCAAGGGGGCCAAGTCACCCTCGAGGTGTCTCGTATGACTCTGTCTGCCCTCATCGGGCGCCCTGCTGACGCCGTTTACCGAGTCGAGTCTCCGCCCATGCCGGCTCTTCCGGTCAGTTCGTATCAACAGGCTTGGGAGACCGCCTTGGCACATCGGGTCGAACCCCAGGAATATGCTTTGTCCAAGCAAGCTGCTTTGCTGAATAAAACCTTGGTGTTAGCGCAAAATGGTATTACGGCTACGGTTACGGGCGGGATGAATTATGGCTTTGACCTGTACCACAACACCAGCGCTGTCACCTTTACAGCGGGGGCCAAGATTGGTTTGCCCACTATTGATGCTGGCGCCACCTCGTTGGCGGCCAAGATTTCGGATGAACAGGTGGCCTTGAGTCAACTGCAAACCGCGCAGTGGCGGGCCAACTTGACGGCAACGCTTACGAATGACTGGAACCAGGTCATTGTGAAAAAGCAAAATTGGCAGGTGGCTATCGAAAATGCCCAAGTTCTCAAGAAACTCTTGGACGTTGCGGAAATTCAGTGGCACATGGGAACGAATACGTTGAGCAACTATTTAACCGCCGAGGTCTATCTGACGAACGGACAGCTGGCTGCCTTGAGCGCGAAAATCGCCGCTCAGCTTGCTGTTTTACAGCTCATGCAGGACATGGGCGTCGAGGAGAAATTATGAACTATCGCCAAGTTTTTCGTGGGTTAGTCCTGCTGGGCTCAACTGTAGCCCTCGTTTCGTGTAATCAGGGGGCGGCCGGCGCAAAACCTCAAGCCGGTTATCATGGTCACAAATCCGCCGAAAGCACCGGTCGTGGCCCGACTGCTGTATTGTCGACCAAAGCAGTATTTCGGGAGTTGACCACTGACCGCGAGGTGGCTGGTTCTGTTGAACCGGTGGTTCAGTCCCCCGTGGCTCCTCAGATTTCAGGTGTAGTCGCCAAGGTTTATCACTTGGCGGGAGACTACGTCCGGAAAGGGGAACCGGTCTATAAAATTGATGATTCTCAGTTGCTCTTGACTCTAAAAACGGCAGAAACTGCTTTGGCCAACGCTAAACTTAACTACGATATTACCAAATCAAACAACGATCAAAATGGACCCAAATTAAGGCTTCAGGTGCAGTCTGCTCAGGCCTCGGTGGATGTTGCTGAAAAGGGCTACGAAGCCAGCAAGCAATTGTATGCGATCGGCGGTGCTTCTTCGACGGACGTTGCAACCGCTCAGGCTCAGTTTCAATCAGCTCAGGCCAACCTTGAGGCTGCCAAAATTGCTTTGAGTCAGTATAAAGACGCGGACCAGCAAACCTTGGCCCAGCTTAAACTGGCGATTCAGACTGCTGAAGTTCAAGTCGAGCAAGCAAAACTTAGCCTGTCGTACACGGTGGTTTATGCCCCTTATTCTGGTCAATTGACCGTAGTCAATGTGAACCCCGGTCAGTATGTCACACCTGCAAGTCAAAGTTTCACGATGGTGGGGCCTCAAAAGCAAATAGTCTTTAACGTGGTGCCGTCGGATGCCATTTCGTTGACGGTGGGACGCCCGGCAATGTTTACAGTTGCAGGGGTGGCTTATCCCCTGACGGTATCCTCGTTCCCCGGGGCTCCCGTTAATGGCTTATTGCCGATGACTGCTATGCCCAAGGAACCAATTAAGGTTCCCTTTGGCGTGGTGGGGACCGTAAGGTACGAGGTGGTTGTCGCAAAAGGCGCGGTTGTTCCGGTTTCGGCTCTTCAGTCCGATGGTAGTGTTTCGTACGTCTTTACCGTTTCAGATAATAAATCGGTTAAAACACCCATTACCGTTTTGGGCGAGGCCGGTACTTTAGCGGCTGTTTCGGGGATCGCTGACCAGACCGTCGTGATTGATTCACCGCCTCCTGGCCTGTTGCCGGGAGCTCCCATTCGTTTGATGTCCGACCATGACTCAAATCAAGGCGGTCAGTTATGAGTTCAGACCTCCCCACGAAGCCTGGATCGAATTTACCTGAAAAAGCTACAGGTGGTTTAGCCCAACTAGAAACGAAACTCTTTCAGAAGGTGAACCCGCTCGTAAAGTTTTCGGTCACACGCTATGTCTTGGCCGTGGCTATCTTCTTGGGGATTTTTGCGTTCGGTGTGGTTTCAACGGTAACTTTAGGCGTTGACTTAATGCCGGAGCTGAACATTCCCGTGGTTCTCGTGCGGGTTAATTATACCGGGGCGACCCCCGATGTTATTAACCAAGAAATTACCGAACCGATTGAAAACCAGGTGACCTCGATTGAAGGGGTTCAGGATATAGACTCGACCAGCTCCACCGGGGTAAGTCGCGTCCGAATTTCGTTTGATCAAAGCACGGACAAAAATGTTGACGCCAATTATGTCTCGGCAGCGGTGTCGCGAATTTTGCCTACTCTCCCCACGGGAATCCAAGCGCCCATGGTGTTAACCTTTGACCCGAACTCGCAACCGATTATTCAGTTTGGTGTCTGGGCTGATGGCGTTGGTATGGGGGGTGTCGGCGATTACATTCAGAATCAACTCACGCCCCAGCTTGAGCGTATTCCAGGGGTAGCCAATATTCAGATTGACGGTTTAGTAACCCGTCAGATTCAGGTTTTGTTAGACCCAAGTCGGCTGGCCTTATACGACCTTAACCCTCAAGCGGTCACGGCGGCGATAGCCGCTGATGAAGTTAACCTCCCCATTGGGTCGTTGTCCTTGGGGAAGGATACCTTAACCTTTGCTACGAACACTCAACCCGTCAATTTGTCCCAGATTCGGCAGACCCTGGTAGATTCCAATCGTGGCATTACCGTCGCCGATTTAGGAACGGTGCGCGAAATGCCGGTACCGACCGACTATGTTCGTATTAACGGACACCCCGCCATTCTTTTGTCGATTTTGAAAACAACGGACTCAAACACTGTTTCAGTTGGTGACGGAGTTCGCAAGGCCATGGCAACTATTAACCTGCCAACGGGCTATCACTTCGCCTACAGTAACGATACTACAGGCCCGATCCGTGCTTCGGTAGATCAAGCGTTTCAGGAACTGATCAATACCACCATTGTGGTGGCTATCATCGTCCTGTTATTTTTAGGCCGCTTAAATACGGCCTTTTCCGTAATTCTAGCCATTCCCATTGCGATCTCGGCTGGTCCTGTCTTGTTTGCTCTGGCAGGCTTTACGTTTAACTTGGTGTCGATTCTTGCCCTCATCGTGGCTATCGGTATTGTTGTCGACGACTCGATTGTTATCGCCGAGAACGTTGAGAGGTACCAACGGATGGGAATTCCCATCCGTGAAGCGGTACTGCGGGGGGCCAGCGAGGTGTTCTCGGCCGTAGTCGCCGCCTCGCTCTCGCTCTTAGCGGTGTTGATCCCTGTCAGTTTTATTGGTGGTGTTATTGGCCGTTATTTGATGCAGTTTTCGTTAGGCTTGTCTGCCGCAGTGCTCTTTTCACTGCTAGAGGCGTTGCTCTTCTTGACTGTTCGCTTGGCCTATACGCCGATGGCAAAAGACTACGACTGGGTCGATTTTCTGCATAGCTTTACGTGGTTGCGAAAGTCTTTGCGTTGGGGGTGGAAGGCCTGGCGAAGCGGCTTTGGAATTTTGCTCCTCGTTGTGGGAGTTATCGTGATTCTGGTAACCAAAACTTGGTTGGCCGCCGTACTGATTCCCTTTTATCCGCTGATCTTAGCGCTCATTCATTATTTGGTTTACATTCTTCTTACCTTAGCTCAGGCTCTGACCATGACGTTGCACAATGCCACCGAAGCTATCGTTTCTTGGGTGCGGGACAGGTATGTTCATGGCTTGAAAGGGGTTTTGAAGTTCAACGGGCTCGTGTTGTTAGGGGCGTTGGCTCTGTTTGTCGGTACGGTGGTTTTTTTGGTACCGAAAATTCCGTTTAACTTTCAACCGGCCTCGGATGGCGGTCTAATGTATGTGAGTCTTCACATGCCTCCGGGGACTTCAGATGATATCGAAAATGAATACGTCGGAAAGATCGAACAAGTTCTTCTTAAGAAAAAGGAAGTAAAAACCGTTCAGACGTTGATCTACGCGGGGCAGGCTGATGCGGATTTAACCGTTCAATTGGTTTCGATCCAGCAACGAAAGAACGTCTTTGAGCTTGCCCCTGAATGGCGAAAAGATCTCGAGCCTATTTTTGCCAAACAGCCCTCGGCGCGGTTGTTTGTCAATACAGCCAGGTATGGTGGCAACGCCGGAGGCTTTGGCGGAGGCACCGCTGAAATCACCTTTACTTCGGCTGACTTTGGTCTTTTAAAGAAAACAATTCCTCTGATTCGTAAAGAAGTAGAAAAGAACCCTTACGCCGTCGATGTGACCACCAGCTTAGACTATATGACTTTTCAACGTAACTTTATGCCTAACCAAACCGCGCTAAAGGGAACAGGAATCACGACACAGCAGATTGCCTTGGCTTTAGAAACCTACGCTACTGGTATTCAAGCATCGAACCTCGTAAAAGGTGGTTTGAGCTACCCCGTTTATGTGATGGCCAACCCCATCTTGCTTCATGGTGCTCAATCGCTACTGGATCTACAGGTCTATTCTCCGACTTTGCAAACGAACTTGAGTATGCGGCAATTGGGGTCATTTGTGTTAACCGAGTCACCCTTGAGCATTACGCGGCATGACCGCCAGTACTCGGCTACCGTCGACATCGACCTTAAACCTAATGCGCCCCCTGCGTTAGCCTTTCAAAACATGGTACAAGCCGATTTGATTAAAGCGGGGTTAGTAGGGCAAGGGGTAGATGTGTCCAATGGTGGTGCGTTTAGCCCGCAAGCCCTGGCCGCTCAGTTAGGAACTTTATTACCCATGATCTTCGGTTTGGCGCTCTTCTTGGTCTACTTGGTGATGGCCTCGCAGTTTAACTCGTGGAAATACCCCATTTACCTTTTGATGCCAGTGCCCTTAGCGTTAATTGGCGCTTTGATTGCTGTGTACTTGTTTGGGGGCGGAATGGACCTGTTTGCCATGTTAGGCCTGTTGATGCTAATTGGCCTATCGGCTAAGAACGCCATCATTTACCTTGAGTTCGTCATGGAACGAATAGGCAAAATGCCCTTAGCTCAGGCCTTGATTGAAGCGGCCGGGCTTCGGTTTCGACCAATCATTATGACCACTCTGACGGTTTTGATGATAAGTTTTCCGTTGATGTTTGCGGCGGGGCAGGGGGCTGAGTTTGGTCAAAAGGTCGGCGTTGTTATGTTGGGTGGGGTTCTAACTTCAGCAATTTTGACGTTTTTTGTCGTCCCCGCGGCGTTCTACCGGTTTGAACGTAAGCATACGAGCGCTAAAGACCTTCAAGCGGTAACTGTTTCGACGGAATAGACGGTACCTGCTGAGGAATTGCCGTCACGGTGAAATATTCCGAGTCTCAACGAAAAATAGTGGTGGGCTTGGGTTGCTTTGTTACATAGTAAAGTACCCAAAGCTCATCTAGACGTTAATAATCTCCTGAGGTATAATTAAAGTTGATGTTTTAGTTTCATCTGGTGAATAGCAATAATTTAATGGTTTTTTACTCAAATCTTTTTGTGTTTCCCAGAGAAAACCTCTACGAATTGAATAACCGTTAGTAGCTAATGGTGTGAGTATATCACTAAACTTTGTCCGATTTTTCTTAAAAGAAAATGAAGGTAAAAAATAAACAAGGAAACAGATGAAAAAATTTCATCGAGACCAATGGGCGCTGATTCTCGGTGGCTCAAGCGGCTTTGGCTTGGCCACAGCAAAAAAACTCGCCCAGGAAGGCATGAGCGTCTGCATTCTTCACCGTGACCGCAAAGGCGCAATGGAACGTATTGAACAAGAGTTTGACACCATTCGGACTCTCGGGGGTGGCTTTCTTTCTTTAAATGTTGATGCGTTGAGTGAAGAGGGAATGACGACTTCTCTTGACGCTTTAAAAACGTCCATGGGCTCCGGCAAGGTGCGTGTTTTGCTCCATTCGATCGCTTTTGGCAACCTTAAACCTATCGTGGGCATGGTTAAGTCGACACGGGCAGAAACCGCTGTGGGTCAGTTGGCCCAAGAGCTAGGCTTAGAGGCTCAAACGGTAACACAGGCTCTCGAACGCCTTTTTCAAGCGGGAGTTCCTCAGTTTCACACTTTAATTCCGCCAGTTTACGGTGAAACGCTTATCGAAGATGAAGACATGTCCAGAACTGTTTTCAGCATGGGAACCAGCCTTTTGACCTGGGTTCAAAAGGTTTTCACGGCGCAACTTTTTGCCTCGGATGCTCGTGTTTTCGGCATGACGAGTGAGGGCAACGAAGTGGCCTGGAGAGGTTACGCTGCAGTGTCGGCTGCCAAAACCGCCATGGAAGCTGTCTCGCGTGCCATAGCCGTTGAGTTTGCACCCTACGGTATTCGATCGAACATAATTCAAGCGGGAGTAACAGAAACCCCAGCCCTTGCCGCCATCCCCGGTAATCAATCCATGAAAGCTGCCGCGCGTTTGCGCAACCCTTTTGGAAGGCTCACAGTACCCGAAGACGTCGCCAACGTGATTTCCCTTTTGTGCACCGATGAAGCCGCCTGGATCAACGGTGCTTTGATTAGGGTTGACGGTGGAGAACACGTCAGTGCCGGCTAAACCTACCGATGCCGTCAGTGAATCCTGGTTTTTTATTCATGGAATGGGGCACTTTCACCCCGAAAATGTCCTTGATAATGCTTTTTTTGAATCCTTAGACATTGGAACAGATGATCAATGGATTACCGAACGGGTAGGTATCCATACCCGGCGTACGGTACTTCCGCTTGATTACATTCGTTCAACGTATAACGCCGACCCCCGTGCAGCCCATGAAGCTTCGTTGTACACGAACGCACAGACCGGGGCTCAAGCAGCGCGAATGGCTCTTGGCCGTGCGCGGCTGACCCCTGCCGATATAGGCTTAGTGATCGCTGGTGGGTGTTCTCCCCAGTATACTATCCCTGCCGAAGCCTGCCAGATTGCTGCGGAACTGGGAATTGAGGCTACCTGCTTTGACCTGAACTCAGCCTGTTCGAGTTTTGTCGCGGGTCTCCATTTTATACTTTCGCAAAGACCCGAAACCTTACCCGATTACATTTTACTGGTTAACCCTGAAAACACGACAAGAACCATTGATTACCGTGATAGAAGCTCGGCCGTTCTTTGGGGTGATGGCACCTCAGCCGCGATCCTTTCCACCCGTGTACCGTCTGCCTTTCGTGTAACGAAATCGACTTTACACTCTGACCCGTCGGGTTGGTCGAAAGTCAAGATTTCCACCGGTGGGCATTTTACTCAAAATGGGTCAGCGGTTCAGGCCTTTGCCATTCGCAAATCCAGTGAGTCACTCCGAGAAATGCGCGAACATTTAAATCATCCCCAAGCCTATTTTATTGGGCATCAAGCCAACTTAACGATGCTCAGTTCTGTGTGTGAACGCCTTGAGGTCCCCCCCCATCGGCACCTTTACAACGTTGATCAGTTTGGCAACTGCGGCGCCGCGGGGGCCCCTGGAGTCTTATCGCAGAACTGGGAACGCTTTGTCCCCGGTGATGCGATTGCCCTTGTTGTGGTCGGCTCAGGACTGACTTGGGGTGGAATAGCACTTCAAGTTTCAGAGGAAAAACCGTGAAATACTCAGATTACCTTCAAAAGACCTCACTCGATAAACAAGAACTTCTTGCTTTAGCTTGGGGAACTCTCGTTGAAGACCCTCCCGAAGGGGGATTTGCCAACCTTCCCGCCCCTCCCATGTTGATGCTGGACAGGGTTACCTTGATTGAACATAAGGGAAGTCGAGGCAGGATTATTGCCGAACAGGACGTGAACCTCGATGCCTGGTTTTTTCAATGTCATTTTCGTACCGACCCTGTTCAACCAGGCTGTCTGGGGGTTGATGCTATTTGGCAACTCTTGGGGATCTATACAGGAATCCGTGGGGCAAAGGGTGCAGGAAGAGCACTTGGTGTCGGTGAGATCGAATTCTTGGGTCAAATACGACCCCATAACAAGGTCGTACGCTATGAAATTGATATTCGCAGGTTCTCGGACTTGCCTTCGGCCGGTAGCGCCATAGCCGTGGGAAATGGCCGCGTTTACGTCGATGACGAGCTGATTTATAACCTCACCGATGCCAAAGTAGGCATCTTTTTGGGGATTCGCTACGAAGATTATCCGCACCGTTCACCAAAAGCGGTGGGGGGAGTGATGCGTCGATGAAACCTATAGCACTTGTCACCGGCGGCGCCGGAGGTATCGGTGCGGCCATATGCCGTGAACTCAGCCAAGCTGGTTTTTCTGTAGGAATCCACTACAACAAAGGTCGTGAAGCCGCTGTCTTGCTTGCCGAGGAGCTCCCCGATTCCTTTGTTATTGAAGCTGACTTGGGGACAGAAGTCGGTGTTGATTCGGTCTATGAACAGCTTAAATCGCGCGAAGCTTTGGCTGTTTTAGTCAATAATGCCGGTATCGCGGTCGATGCTCCGTTGTTTTCTGCTAAACTAGCGGATTTTGACACTACAGTGGCCACCAACATGAGAAGTGTCTGGTACCTCACCAAACGTCTTTCTCGTTTGATGATCCGCAAAAAAGAAGGCAGAATCATCAACATTTCCAGCGTCGTAGGAAGCACGGGTAACCCTACACAAACGGCTTATGGTATGACCAAAGCGGCCCTTGATAATTTTACCAAGTCTGCGGCCGCAGAATTGGCCGCCTACAATATTCTTGTCAACTCAGTGGCCCCTGGTTTTATTGAAACTGCCATGACATCCAAACTTGACGCCAAAGTTCAAGAAGATATTTTGAAGCGAATTCCTTTAGGGCGAATGGGAAGACCTGATGAAGTGGCACGCCTGGTCAGATTTCTGGCCACAGAAGGGTCGTACTGCACCGGAAGTGTGTTTCACGTTAATGGAGGCCTTTATGGAGGCTAAAACTTACCCACCGCTGACCCCTGAGCAGATTCTTGCATTACTGCCTCAGCAACGTCCCTTTCGATTTGTTGACGAGATTCTGGAAGTGGATGCAAAACACATCGTTGGTAAATATACTTTCCGAGCTGATGAATACTTTTATTCGGGACATTTTCCTGGAAAACCCGTTACTCCCGGCGTGATTTTACTTGAAGCACTTTGCCAAGTTGGTGTAGTTTGCCAAGGCATTTACCTTGTGGGAATCGAGTTGCCCCCCGAAGAGCATCACGATTGGCTTACGATGTTTTCGGACGCACAGGTTGAATTTAATAGGCCTGTTCTTCCCGGAGAAACCGTGACACTACGAGGAGACCTTGTTTTTTGGCGTCGAAAAAAACTTCGTGCCAATGTTCAAATGTTTGCCAGTGATGGTAGTCTGGTTGTCAGCGGTACCGCCTCTGGCATAGGAGTGAAAAATGCCTAATACGCGAGTTGTGATTACAGGAATGGGGGTTGTTGCTTCTAACGCTTTAGGATTACCCGCTTACGAAGCGGCCCTTCGGGAAGGGCTTTCTGGTATTAGGTACTATGATAAGCTCAAAGACCTCAAGTTTGGATGCCAAGTTGGCGGTATTCCGCAGGGCATTGAAGAGCTTAAAAAAACTTATTTTTCTGAAGACAGACTCTTGGCTATGAACAGTTCTATGCTGTATGCCGGTATTGCTGGCCTTGATTGTTGGCGCGATGCAGGATTTTCGGATCCTCAAGAGAATGATTCCATCGATTGGGATACCGGAGCTATTATTGGAACAGGTATAGGGGGAGCCGATACGATGTGCGAAATCGTGGCGCCTCAGGTTACGGCAGGCAATGTTCGACGCCTGGGTAGCAGTATGGTGGAACAAACCATGGCTAGCTCTGTCAGCGCCCTTGTCGGAGGTCTTTTAGGCCTGGGAGGTCAAGTGACCACCAACTCCAGCGCTTGTTCCACTGGGACCGAAGCCGTCATCAATGCCTACTATCATATCAAAGAAGGGCGTTCCCTACGGATGCTTGCCGGCGGTGCCGAAGGCAGTTCCCACTTTATTTGGGGATGTTTTGACTCTATGCGGGTATTAGGCCGTGGTTTTAACGACCGTCCTGAACAAGCATCTCGCCCCATGAGTGCTTCGACGGGAGGTTTCATTCCCGGATCAGGTTCAGGGATATTGATGCTGGAATCCTTGGAAAGCGCCTTGTCACGGGGAGCAAAAATCTACGCTGAAGTACGGGGTGGACATATCAACAGTGGCGGACAACGGGGTAAGGGAAGTATGACTTCACCAAACCCGGTCGGAGTTCAGCGTTGTATCAAAGATGCCATGGAAAGCGCAGGCGTCCAACCCTCTGATATCGATGTCATCAATGGACATTTAACGGGAACGATGGCAGATCCTTTAGAGTTCGAGAACTGGAGTGCGGCACTGGGCTGTTCTGCCGATCAGTTTCCTTTGATCAACTCAACAAAATCGATGATTGGTCATGCCTTAGGGGCCGCAGGTGGACTTGAGTGTGTCGCCTCGGTACTTCAAGTGTCTCATGGCTTTGTCCATGGATCAATCAACTGTGAAGACTTGCACCCGAGTTTAGTTCCGTATCATAAAAGCATTGTGCAAAAAACCATAGATCACGAAACACGCCTCTTGGCCAAAGCCAGTTTTGGTTTTGGTGATGTCAATGCGTGCGTATTCTTTCAAAAATGGACTCGATAATTTCTTGAAGATATGCCCATAGGAGGGGCAAGATTATGCAAAAAGAAGAAGCCATGGCAAAGGTTCTTGAAATCATTGGACCTTTCTCAAAAAATCAAGAAGCCATCAAAGCCGCGGCACCCTCAACCCGCATCCTTGAGGACCTTGGCGTCAACTCGGCACGTTTGGTCGACATTATCTTAGCCTTTGAAGATGAGTTCTCGATTGAAGTCGATGACGCCGCCGCTGACAAGATTCGTACCCTGGGCGACGCTGTCGACATGATTGTTCAGAAGACCGGAAAATGATCATGGGGGATCCTAGGGAGCCTATCAAAGAGGTTAAGCTTTCAAGCTGGGAGAAGTTTTCTATCAAACTTCAAGACGCTTTAGCCCAAGCGCTTATCCCGCTTACCTTTTTGTTAATTCTTCTTTGGCTTCGACTCGTTCGCGGCTATAGGATCCCCCGTCTTGCCCAGTTTCGCAAAGCTCTTCGTCAAACTCTATCACCTCTCACCGGGCCTCTTTTAATTTGCCCTAATCATCTTACGATGATCGATTCCCTTATTCTTATTTGGGCTATGCACGCTCCTTGGAAGGCCTTTCTTAATTCGCGAGCGTTTCCTTGGAACACTCCCGAACGACGTAACTTTTATAAAAACTTTCTTTCCAAGCTTCTTTGTTATGTTGGCAAGTGCATCCCCGTGGTTCGCCAAGGTTCTCAGGAAGAAACCAAGAAGTTTCTTCATAAGGTCAGTTATATTTTTAGACGTGGCCAAAGTCTGATGATTTTTCCTGAGGGTACTCGTAGTCGAACTGGTAAAGTCGATACAGAGAACTTTACCTATGGTGTGGGCCGACTAGTAGATGAAACTCAAAGGACCTCTCAAGGCCCTCATGTCCTTTGCGTGTACATGAGAGGTATGAGTCAAGTCGCTCATAGTTTTTTTCCTCAAAAGAAAGAGAAGTTTTTTCTTGACTTTCAACTGGTCGACCCTGGTACCAACTTGTCGGGTTTAAGAGCCGCACGCGATATTTCAACACGAATTATCAAAACGCTTTCTGAGCTTGAGGCTAAGTATTTTTCCCGTCAAAACGCTTGTTGGGAATGACCTTGTTGACCTTGAACTTCCACAGGCTCAAGCGAAGTTTCGGGATAAACGCTATGTTGAGCGTGTTTTAACTAGTTCAGAAATTCAAACACTTGCTCAGGCCCAAAAACCTCATCAGATGCTTTGTACTTTTTGGGCCGCCAAAGAGTCCTGCTTTAAAGTTCTTCAAAAACTTGACCCCAACACCGTATTCTCGCCCCGCCTTTTAGAGGTTCAAGGGTCGCCCGAGAGTTCTTCTTCGTCGGTGCTCCATTTTCAGGACAGACAGTTATTTGTTTCCTGGACTTGGGGTGAAGGCTGGGTTCATTGTTTAGCAACGATGAGTTTATCGTATTCCCCCCTGTTTCGCGTTGAGACCTTTGATTCTCACCAATTTTCAGAATCTGAGGCTGTAAGAAACCTGGGAAAAAAACTTTTTCAAGAGCTAGGGTGGACTGAGGTACAATTTCGCCGAGTTATTCGGCAAGACTCACGGCCTCTTTGGCCTCAAGCTTACCTGGGGTCAAACCTGATCCCCGTCGATGTTAGTTTTTCGCACGACGGCAGATTTGTGGCATCAGCTTTAGCCTGGTAAACAGACAAAGGACAGGCGTGGACCCTTTACCGCAAGGAGTTCACTATATTCCCAATTTGACAGACTTTTTCTTTTGTCTTACAATTTTAAGTCAGGGGGGCTGATTATGGGCACGATTCGTTTGCTGGATGAGAGGGAAATCCAATCGGAGGAACCCTTGTCAAGTACATCTGATTTTCACGGTAATGGCATAAAATGTATACAATTATAGCTGCTGTAACTTCCTTGATTATTGCGGCAATCATAGGCGGTGTTGTCGGTAGTGTCGATGAAGGTTTAGGATGGTTGTTTTTTTGGGGATTTTTTATATTTCTCTTTATCGTCGGTAGAGTCTCTTTGATTTTTTTTAGCTTTTTTGACGGCGGTGATACTTACATAAACCACGAAAATAATAACTATGGGCCAACAAATGTAGACCAATCACAACAATACTTCGACAATCGAAGTGTTCACTTTCATAGCGAAGACGGTGAAAGCCGAAATAAGATTGATAGGCCCTAAAAAAATGGCACGAATGCCTCAAAACTTGCTATCACTCTTTAAAAGGCATGGGCGTCCAGAGTCGAAGGTTTTCCCCCTGTTATCAATACAAAAACATGATTTGGGACAGAGGCAAGCCATTCTCCATCGCGACTGATTTTTCCCATCCGCATCATAATTTTACGAGGCCCTGGGCTATTGACGGCATAGACCTTGCCGCCATGAATACGAAGCCACGTCACACCGGCTGGGCCTGGTTCATATAAATCACGATTTTGATTCAGGGGATAAACATAAGTTCCGTGAGTAGTTTTTATCTCGACACTCGGTTGCCCATTCCAGGGCGATGTTGAAACAACGGGTATAGCCGATAATGCAGTTATTCCTAGAGAAATAGCCAACATCACAAAGTCAAAGACCCGGAGCTTCACTTACACACCTTTAACGATGCCAAAATAGGTCGTCTTTCCCCATAAAGATTCGTTTTTTGGTGCTTGGTGTCAATAGTATCTCTGACCTGGCCCCCTGTTTCCTTTCTCTGTCAACATAGATTTCGCAGGGGAAGAAGCAACACGCAATGTAGTTTAGCCTTTCGGAACGGCGTTCTAAGGAAGGTCTTGCCACCGGAGAACCGGAGCGTGTACCAAGTGGCAAAAGAGGCTGGGGTAAGTCCGATCAC
>JABEVK010000083.1 GCA_013044245.1 Spirochaetales bacterium
CTACGGTATCAGTCGCGGCATTGTATACGGGTTGGCTCAATCGGTGGTGGAGTAACATCTTCGTTTCACAAACGGACTATCAAGACCTAGCCCATTTTTTTTACCAGCATAACCCTATGGTTTTTCAGTACACGACACCGAGAATTGGTGGTAGCCTAACAATCCGACAAGCCCACATCTTTCAGCAACAAACCTTGGCGCTTCAGCTCTTTGGTCAGGTTGATTCCCAAACGGTTAATCCGGTCAATACGGCCTACGCAACAGTCGAATTAACAGGGCCTTGGACTACGGCTTTTTCTTCAAAAGTATTTTTTAGCTTGACCGGTGCCAATACTGAGCTTGGTGCGCTGTCAAACTGGAACAATTGGGCTGGACTTGCCGGTGCCAACTTATCGTACCAGATGACCTCACGGTTGACACTGAAAGCCCAATCGTTATGGCCGCTGGGGTTTACGCCCTCTTTTGGGCCATTAGCGATATCCCCCCAAAGTCCCTCCGAGACACTTCCTTTACTGTCTTTGATGTACACAGGAAACGTCAGCCTGTCGTTAGAAGGCCGTCCTCAGCCCCATACCTTGATGGGTTTCAAAACTGCCTTTTTATTTCAATCGGGTGAAGCAAATCAGAATTCGGTTTCGACGCCGTTCTTTACTCCCAACTTACAAAATTTAAACCCTGCCCTGGGCGCTGGATATCTTGGTACGGAGTTTCAACTTACAGCGGTTTGGAACCCCACGAGTGAATGGCTGCTTAAAGGTGAGTACTCGGTTTTATCGCCAGCAGACAGTGCTTTTACAGACCATCACCTTATGTCTCTCCTTGGCGTAAATCTAGAGTTGGAGATGTAACATGTCCCAAGGTCAAATTCTGCGCCAATTTTCTTTACTGTTGTGTTTCGTAGGGTTGTTTACTGGCGTCAGCCTCCCTGTGCAGGCTCAAACAAAGGCTACAACGGAAGATATGCCGTTTGTTAGTCAATTATCAGATTCAGCAGGGGTGCTTCTGCCCGGTAAGGCTTGGCAGAATGTGCAGATCGGCCAGACATTACCAGCAGGAAGTGAAATTATTACGAGTGTTTCAGGGTTACAGCTGAGCTTCTTAAAAGCGAAGATTACTCTTTCACCCTTCTGTCATCTTGTTATAAATAGGACAGGAACGGGTAAGAAAAACCTCCTCATTGTCGTACAAGCTGGCCAGATTTTCCTCACCGGCAACACCAAGCAAGTGGATGTAAATTCCTTAGGTGCCTCTCAACCGCCTCAAACGACGCAACAACCTCAAACAGGGGCCTTATCTGATCACTTTTCCTCACCGTGGCAGACGTTTGCCCAAACTTACCGAATTTTATCTCCCTGGATGGGTTTATGACGCTGGGTACAACCTTACGAAAGTCTGATTTTTTACAGTGGGTCGACACGCTCTTTCAAGGTGCGGGGCTTTCGGCTGCTCTGGCGTCCACGGTTGCAGACCTTTACTGGCGAGCAACGAGTCGGGACGTTGGTCACCACGACATATCCTATCTTCCCCAGCGGTTAGAATGGTTGACCTCAGGCAAGATCAATTCCCATTGGGACCCTAAACTTGTCCAGCAGACGCCTTCAGTAGAAATCTGGGATGTCGGGGGAGCTCTCGGAGAGGCCTCTTGTCATTTCGCCTTAGAACGATCTCTTACTTTGGCCTCAAAAACGGGCCTAGGCTATACTGCCGTACGACACAGTAATCATTTCCTCGCTGCTTGGCCCTATGTTGAAATCGGTGCTGAGCGTGGATTTTTTACCCTGGTCTGGTCAAATACCGATGCAGGAATGGCTCTACCGGGCGGGACTACCAGGGTTTTAGGGAACAACCCCTTGGGTTTTGGCTTTCCCCGCGAAGAGGGGTGGATTGGCTCCGATTTTTGTCTAGCCTATTCATCACTAGGCAACCTCAATGATCGACGCCAGAAGAATCAAAGCATTCCGTCACACTGGGGGCATACGGCCCAAGGCTTGCCAGCGCAAACGCCAGAAGAGCTATGGAATGGGGGAATTGACCCTATAGGCGGTGTCAAAGGAATGTCGTTGGCAATTTTAGGCGAAATGCTTACGGGCCTTTTAGCGGGCGGCGACACCCTCGATGAGGTAAAACCACCGGCTGGCTGGAATACGCATAACCAAATGGTTTTATCATGGGATCTGTCACAGCTAGGGGGACTATCGGCCGCACAAGCCAGGGCTCAGAAGTTTTATGAACGGTTACACGGCTTAGGTTTACAACGAGTCCCCGGTGACCGTAGCCAAGAAGCCCAGAAGAAGGCGCAAAAAGAAGGGGTGTACCTCTCACCTCAATTCGTGCAACAGTTGCACGAATGGGCCAAGAAGCTCAACGTCTCATTAACAGTTGGGGTCTAAACAAGAATTGAGAATGCTCTGATCGTCGAGATCGAATAACGAACTGACCGATTCTTGAGCATGGATTCGTCTGACTGTTTCAGCAAACAACGGAGCCACAGACACCGTTTGAAATAGCGGATGCCCCACAATGTAGGGATTATCCACACTGTCGGTTGTGATGATTTTTTCGTACCCCGCTTGTTCTAAACGGGCCACACCTTCTGGTCTTATCAAGTTATGACTAAGAAAGGCAATAAGCCTTCTTGCTCCTCGATCTTTAAGACCTCGGGCTAGGTCAGCCAAAGTACCTCCCGAGATGGTAAAATCATCGGTGACCAGGCAGTCTCGACCAGAGACATCGCCCATAATTTCTAAGACTTCTGCTTTTTCATCATGCCCACGACGAATTTTTTCCCCTACAGCCATGGGAAATCCCAGAGCTTCAGCATACCTGCGAGTCTGTTTCAAAAAGCCTAGATCGGGACTCACTAAAACAGGTGCTTCTAACGCTAAACGCCGAATATAGGCCTGAAGCACAGGCTGGGCATAGAGATGATCAACAGGTCTCTTAAAAAACCCTTGAATTTGAGGACTGTGTAAATCAAGACAGACTACGCGGTCAGCTCCTGCGAGCTCAATGGACTCGGCGCATACCCTGGCGCGAATCGAAACGCGAGGTTCGTCTTTTTTATCGCCCTTGGCGTAGCCAAAGTAGGGGAGAACCGCAGTAACCGATTTAGCGCTAGCTCGTTTAAAAGCATCCAGCCAAAACAAAATCTCGGTAAACTCTTCGTTGGGGCGTAAGGCGATGGGTTGTATCAAATACACGTTTTTTTCACGGACGGTTTCTCCAATCCGTACAAACAGGTTTCCGTCAGAAAATTGTCGAACATCGGATCGCCCTAGGGGAATTCCAAGATATCGCGTCATTCTAGTGGCCAAGGCACCACCAGAACTACCCGCAAATATGCGAATATCTTTCCAATCTTCTCCAGCTGGATCCATCAAAGCACCTCTTTCTAAAAAAAGAGCCCCCGAAGGGGCTTTTTGCTAGTGTTATACCGAGCGTTTTTTAGTAGCAAACTTGAATTACAGCAAATTGAACATACGAGCAACGCGGGTAATAAACCAAACGATGGTTACGGCCACAGCGCCGCCGTAGATGAAAAACCAAAGGGTGATTCGATTACCCTCACGTGAGTTGAACAAGCCGAAGATCAAAGCCACCACAAAAACAACGACAAACCCTAAGAACGCCAAGGTTATGAACAAGGCATTAGGTCCAGCCAAACCAAATAGAGCAAACACAAAGGCTAGTACGAAGAATGCAACTAGCGTGAACAAAACGACGACGCTATTGTTATTGTCCAAAGCTCATCTCCTTATTTTGGGGATTTTTTCACCACTGTCTCTATTTTACAGGAAATTTTGGATCATGCAAGTATTGAAAGCGCTTTTACGTCAATTGTTCATCAAATGGCTGCGAAACAGCTCTTCACCTTTTTTTAAAAGCTCAAGAGGGGTTTGGTAGGCTTCCTCGAGATTCTCACGCGTGAACATTTCCTTGGTGGGGCCGAGTTTGGGGGGACGGCCGGGGGCCATCAGGATCAGGTGTTCAGAAAACCTCTGCGAAAGCTCTAATTCATGAACACTGAAAAGAAATGTTCTACCAGATTCTTGGGCATACGTTCGCAGGTAATCTAATGCGGTGGCTTTTTGCCGACCTTCCAAGGCAAATACAGGCTCATCCATGACCACAATGGGAGTACCAAAAAGCAACGAAAAGACGATGATTGCTCGTTGCATTTGACCTTTACTCAAAACCTGAATTCGTCGTCCCAAACACTCTTCAAGTTCAAACACCCGAACCAGTTCCGAAATCCAGCTCGGGCCACGGCTTTGGTCTTGGCTAGAAGACCAAACCGTCTCTAACAGAGTGGCCAAGGAGTCTTCATTTTCAAATTCCATGTTTTGATAAACCACGGAGGCTGTGACTTGAATTTCTTCAGGGGTGAGTTCTGATGTGGCATGGCTTCCCCATCGTACCTGCCCAGACTGGGGAAAAAGGCGCCCCGCCGCCAAAAGAAGAAACGTCGACTTACCCGTGCCGTTTCTTCCTACCAGCGAAGTGGTTCCAGATGGGATGGATAAGGACCAATTCTTCGCCACCTGGGGCCCTTCCTCAAAGGCGAAATTGACCTGATCAAAACTCAGCGTCAATCTGTTCATGATCGTCACGATTTAGCCTTAGGCAGATGTTGCAAGTAGTCCATTTGCTGATACATGTCGTTGGCCAAGCCAAAACCGCCAACTTTTGACATATTTTTCGCATATTGATCATAGAGCATATCTTCAAAAATACTTTGGCCTTGTGAGCGTTTCAAGAGATCGTTGGAATGATCAATGGTCTTTCGCATAGCATCCAACATCTGCTTGATAAAAATGGACTGAAAGTCTTCGCAAGCTTTGTACAGCTTAGAGTCTTTGTTGACTTTCACCTTCGAGAAGCCCGGCCCGTCAGGCGGCGGAACCTGAAACTTAGTGGTATCGAGGGGAAATTTGGTGCCTTCTGATGGTATCATACTATTCCTATCGACATGGCGTTTGCGCACCTTAACACGGAAGTCACCTAACCCGAAGTCACCACCAAACGACCGTACAAGGCTCCCGCTTGATTGATAGCTTTTAAAACCGCGATCAGCTGATCGGTAGTTAAGCCTAACTGTTGCAATGTTGAAACAAGATCTTGCACCGTGGCAACATTGGGCAAAGAGAACTGCTCTGAGGTATTAGTGCCACCCCAATCCGAGTTTTGATTTTGTTTACCGATCGAGACTTTTGCACCCTTGATCGACACAGCCACACTAGCAATACGGACATTTTGTCCTGATACAACAATGCCTGTTGATTGATTGATGACGACTTCGTTTGACAAGCTTGGTGTGACCAAAATCGCATTGATTTGTGACAATAACGCCACAGGAGAGGTTTTGGCCGGCAATGTGAGTTGAATATGTCCTGGGTCAGGAACTTCTACACCAACTTCGGGCAACGCTTTACGGATACCGGTGGCAACAGCCTCAGCGGTTGTAAAATCTTGGTCATTCACCAAGAGGGTGATTTTTCCGCCTGAGACAAATGTCGCGTTTACTGCTTTCTCGGCAATCGCGCCTCCGGGAATCGTCAAAACGGTTGCTCCTGACGAAGAGTTTCCTGAAAGAACGCTGGGAAGGGTTCCCTGAGCAACAGCGTAGACTTGCCCATTAGCGGCCAAAAGAGGGGTTTGGATTAATACCCCCCCCTGAAGGTTTTTGGCATCACCCAGGCTTGCAA
>JABEVK010000084.1 GCA_013044245.1 Spirochaetales bacterium
GCAGTACTGGCATGTCCGGGGAGGTAAGCCCTTCCGAACGGCTAATCCGACCGCCTTTTTGGCGCAAAACCGCGATATTATTGATGAAGCCTGGCCGGGGGATATCGTAGGAATTCATGATACTGGCACCTTTAAAATTGGTGACACCTTAACGGAAGGCGAAGACTTGCACTTTCAGGGCATCCCGAGCTTTGCGCCACAAATTTTTCGTACCATTTCGAATGCTGATCCCATGAAAGCCAAACAATTTCATAAAGGGCTCGACCAGCTGGCCGAAGAAGGCGTTGTTCAGGTATTTACAAAACCTTATCATCAGAATGTCCGGGTGATTGGGGTGGTTGGTCAGCTACAACTGGAAGTTTTGCAATACCGTTTGGAGCATGAGTACGGTGCGAGCTGCCGGTATGAGGCCATTGAATATACCCTATGCAATTGGGTGGCTAGCGAGGATAAAAAGGCGTTACAGGCTTTTCTTGATCGGTATTCGCACAAAATCCTTGTCGACGTTCGTAATAATCCGATCTTTTTGGCGGAGAATCCCTGGCTTTTGAATCGGATGAAAACCGACAACCCTGCGGTTCGCTTCTACCCTACGAGCGAGTTGGTCGATAGCAGGGCTGTCTGAGTACTTATGAATATGAGTTCTTGATGAATTGTTTGACTCACCGGCCTTGACCTCTTGTTGAGGTTGAGGAGCGTTGGGCAAAATACAGCATGCCTGAACCACCGATTTTTGACTTGCTCGAAGCTCTTTGGGAGCAAGCGCCCTCAGTGGCGTTGGAGCCTGGTGAGCGTTTTGCTGTTTTTAGTGACTTTCATCTTGGTGATGGGAGCCGGCATGATGATTTTACCGCCAATTCCGAGACAGTCATGGCGGCCTTGGCTACCTTTTACGGCCCCCGCTCTTATAAGCTGATTCTGAACGGCGATATTGAAGAGCTCCTACGCTGTCGGCTACCTGACATCCAAGAACGGTGGAAGCCATTCTACGCCGTTTTGGATACTTTTCAGAATCGCCAAAGCCTTTACAAGCTCGAAGGCAACCATGATCCGGCGTCCGCGCAGCAAGACGGATCTTACCCGCTTTTTCGCGCCCTACGGCTAAAAGCTGAAGACGGTGAGATTCTTGTGCTTCATGGGCACCAAGCAGGAAGAATCAACAGTGGCCGTTATAATGTGCTCCTCGGGGCGCTTTTAAAAATCTTTGCCAACCCTTTGCACATAAAGAATCACACTCCCGCCTATCATAAGCAATCCCGTTACGAAATTGAGCGCCGCATCTATGAATTCGCAAAAAGAAAAAAAATCCTGGCGGTCATTGGGCATACACACCGCCCGCTGTTTGAAAGTCAACCAAAAGTCGCCAGCTTAGAGTCGAGACTCGACGCACTTTGTCGTCGCTGGGCCCGTGCTACGGCGGCAGAACGCCGAAATCTAGAACCGATGATCGAGTTTACGCGCCTAGATTGGGAGTCCCACAGGGATTCCCCTCGGTTAGATTTGCCCCATCAGTTATATAACCGCGAGTTCCTGTTGCCTTGTGTTTTTAATTCGGGAACCTCGATAGGCCGGGGTGGTGTTACCGGTTTAGAAATTACCAGAAAAAAAATCCGATTAGTGCATTGGAGCGATTTGGCCAAGCCGTCGGCGAGCAAGGTGAACTACGAGTATGAAACTCGACGGATTTTTGGAGGGCGGTGGAGCCGCACGATTCTTCGCAAAAGTTCTTTGGCGTATTTATTTGCTCGGATGAAGTTTCTAGCCGTTGCACGGCCCGGCGAGGGTGATTAAGATAGCGATCATGAACATCGAGACCTTATCGCCACAAGACCGGGGCAAACAGGCTGCCGGGGTTGCCGCTGTCGATCGCCATGTCCAACCAGGTATGAAACTGGGTTTAGGGACAGGTAGTACAGCAAAGTGGGCCATTCTGCGAACGGCAGAACGCTTTCGTGCTGGTGAGCTAGCGGGGCTTTTAGTGGTACCTAGCTCTTTTGATACCGAGATTCTGTGCCAAAAAGAAGGGCTACCGGTAAGGACCTTACAAGACCCCCAAATTGGGGCCGAACTTGATGTTGTCATTGATGGTGCTGACGAACTGACTTCGACCTTAGATTGCATTAAAGGGGGAGGGGGGGCTCATCTGCAAGAGAAAATCCTCTGTGACTCGGGCCGGGAGTTCATTTTGGTAGCCGATGAGTCAAAAATCGTGGAGCACTTGGGGACTCGCTTTCCGATTCCCTTAGAGGTACACCCCTTAGCACGGGTAAGCGTGATAAAGACGCTGGCCAAACGAGGCATTCAGGCACAACTACGCTATGGGACGGGAAAAGCCGGGCCAGTAGTGACCGATAATGGCAATTTTATCCTCGATATTCGCTTTTCGAGTCCTATTGAAGCGAGCCAACAAGAAAAAGAATTGAAAATGATCACGGGCGTACTCGAAGTGGGATTGTTTCCGCAACGGGCACGACGGGCCTATATCGGCAGACCAGACGGATCCTTTTTGGTATGGGAACGCTAAAGCATCGCGGGAGCCTCGTGCTCCTTTCCGGTCCTGTTATGATTGCGGTGACCGTGGTGGCGTCTTTTTTTCCGGCAGAAGTTGAGGCCTGGTACTCCCGTGGCCTCTATCCATGGATTGCCTCTACTCTGGCTTATCTGGTGGCTTTTCCCTTTCCGCTAGCCGAAGGAATCGCTGCTTTGTTAGTCGTGGGTGCTCTTGTCCGGCTCGTGCTGGGAATCTACAAGAGTTTTCGCCAAAAAGAAGGACGCTGGCTTCGTTGGCGGCAGGGCGCCTTGACCGTGGTTAAAGTTCTTTCTGTGATCGTTGCTCTTTTTCTTTTTTTATGGGGCTTGAATTATCAAAGACTTTCCTGGGGGCAGAACAACGGCTGGACGGTTAAGGGGGGATCCCCTGCTCAGCTTGAACACCTAGCTTCCTCCTTAGAGGTTCAAGCGAGCCTTCTTCGCCGGCAGCTGCCTCAGACACCTGGCGGGTTGAGCTTAGCTTTAGGGGGACTCCCCTGGGATTCACCGATTGTCTTTCGCCGGATAGCGGTGGCGTATGCGCACGCGGGTAGGCTTAACCCGCTTTTAGGATTGAAACCCTCGAACCCCGCGCGTCCCCTGTGGGGCAGTTCTCTCTTTTCCCAACTAGGAATCGCGGGGATTTTTATACCCTTTACGGGTGAACCCCTTGTCAACACTGGGCCTGGCGGTCCTATGGTAGCCTTTGATGCCGCTCACGAGATGTCTCATGAGAGGGGTTGGGCCCGTGAGGATGAAGCGAATTTTCTGTCATTTTATGTGTTAACGACCAGCGGTGAACCTGATCTTGCGTACGCGGGAACTCAGGCGGCTCTGATGTATGTGGTAAGTGCTCTTGAAAAAACATCCCCAAAAACAGGACTAAACCTCGTAATCCACATGGATAGCGGCATAAAGAGGGATTGGCGAGCTTATTATGCCTATTGGCAGAGGTTTGAAGGCCCTGTCGAAAAGGTAGCCCAAGGGGTGAACGACGCCTACCTTAAAGCGCAAGGTCAAACCCAAGGAATCCGTAGCTATGGTTTGATGGTTGACCTTTTATTAGCTTATACCAACCAGCCAACAAAGTAACCTAAAAGTGAGGACAGCCTGGAAGTGAGGGCTTTAATCGACAGCTTTTAAAATTTCCGTATGCCAAGCAAGGAGTTCTTTTTCTCGGTCAGGGTCAGTCCCTTCAATATCAACCATAACCCGGAATACTGGCTCGGTGCCGCTACCACGCATCCATGTAAACCCGACCGGCTTACCGGTTTGATCTTTCCAAACCAGTTTAAAGCCGCCCGATTCTTTACCTGACCTAAAGGGTGGACCAAAGCCACGGCGCTCCTCGGTCCCTTCGTAATTGATTTCTTCCCAGGTCACAATACCAAACCGTTCTTTGAGCCATGACGATTTTTGTTTCCATTCGGTGTTAAGAAAACGTTTTTCATAAGCGGCTTTTAGCTGGCCATGATTTTGGCTACGAATGTGCAAAAGAGCCCGCTCTTCTGAAACGCCTGTCGTTTGAAAGCGAGGCAACGAAGCCATCACATCCACCAAAGAAAAGTTGGCAGGTGGGCTAGGTTGGCCCGTCCGTTGAAGCCATAGAGCGAATAAGCCCGGTCGTTCAGGAGTCCCCTTCAGCCAAAGCAATTTAAGAAGACTACCCAGAGTGCTTAAAGGATCGCGTACGGTTCCAGGATAGGTGATGTTACCACCATTAGAGCCTTCGCCAAGGATTCTGACGGTCCAGCCCTCTTGTCGCAAACGGCGGGCAAGCCCCACGACATTGGCTTCGCCAACCTCGGCCCTAAAAACCTGTGCCCCAAAGGCCGAAGCAATACGGTCTACCCGGAGTGACGTGGGGTCATTGCAAACAACGGCCACTCGTTCGTGCGGGTAGCCATCTTCGTCATAGGTAAGGTGGCGGTCGAAGACTAGTCCGGCCAGTTCTGACACGACACAGAGGGCAAATACCTCTTGAGAAGCTAAAACTTCGGCACGACAAGACTGTTCGTTGAACCAGACGACATTGCCGCGATCTCCATCACAATCCGGCACATAGCCAAGAACAAAGGCCGGGTCCTCCGTGTGCGCCTTCTCGAGTTCTTGACGGCACAAGTCAAGAGATTGCCCCTCGGGAATTATCGCATGAACAAATTGACCGGGTACGGTGTTCAAGGCCCGAACCTTGACGCCAAGTCCCTCAAGGTAGGCCTGGTCAACCGAAGTGGCACGGGCAGAGCCGTTTAACTCGGCCAACAGGCCAGGCCGTGCTTTTTTTAAAGATGTCGTCAGCAGGCGTAGCGAAGAGGGCGAGAGAATGGCTTTCGTCAGGGAGAGGTAGGCCTGACGAGATTTTTTATGCGCCGCGATCACCCCCGAACGAATTTTGTCCAGACGGGTTTCAGAAATGCTAAGAGCTTTTTGGTAAGCCGCTTTGACTCGTTCCGGTTGTTTGGCTACGTTTCTAAAGTTTTCAATGAGGAGTTGTGCTAACGGGCCACCCAGCACACTGCCGTCTTCTAAACCAAATTTGACACCGTTATGTCCAGGCGGATTATGACTGGCTGAAACATAGATAAAGGCCCCTAACGAGTTTTCTGCTTGAACCCAAGCTAGCATTTCAGGGACCGCCACTACGCCCAAATCCACCACGTCCCAACCGTCTGCGATGAGAACTCTGAGTATGCGGTCGGCCAAAATAGGACCAGTCGGCCTACTATCGCGCCCTAATACCAGACGAAAAGCTTGCCCACGATGATCTTTTAAAAATGAAGAAAAGACCTCGGCCATGAGACAGGCCAAAGCCTGATCACAAGAAGCAACAGAACTAGCCGTGCTATTTTCGCCCTCAGAAGCAAAGACTTTCCTCCAGCCCGAGGCCGAAAGAATAAACCCTGACAAGGCCGTTGTCAGGTCTTCGACGCTTGGGCTATAGTGGAAATCAAGGGATGGGACACGATCCGAATTCACCACAGCTACTCCTGAGCTAGGCTAGCGGAAACACGCTCTTCCTGTCAATAAAGCAGGTATCACCGATGTCAATGAACTGGGTTGAAATCCATCAAGTCCTTCAGGAGTTGAACTTAGAGGGGGCTATCCTTCAAAGCGTTCGCCAGCAGGTATTTCGCTGTTTCTACTTCGATTTTCTGCGAACCGAGGGGCCCGTCACCCTGCTCATTTCGCTGGAACCGGGACGAACTCGCATGCATCCCGTAACTCAAATGCCGTCGGGTAAAGCTCCCATTCTCAGGTGGACACAATTTGTTAAAGCCCATTTGGTGGGTAAGCGACTGCTTTCGGTGCGGCAACACGGGCACGAGCGGTTGGTTGAGTTTCGTTTTGCTAGCCCAGGGGGTGAGCTGGCACTGATGGTACGGCTTTGGAGCGGGGCAGGTAATCTTTTTGTTGTGGAACAGGGGATCATCCTTGAGGCCGCCTTTCGTCGCCCGTCTTCTGGAGAAGTTTCTGGCGGTCAGTGGGTGCTTCCCTCTTCGAGTCCAACAGAAAAGGTTTTTGCTCTTCGTGACCTTCCGGGGGAGGGCTCCTACGGCGAGCGCTTGGCCGCTTTTTATGGACAAGGAGTCGACCTCGACGCGCTTCGAACCCGTTTAGCCCAGGCCTGGGAACGCCGGCTAGCGAGTTGGGAGCAACAAAAAAAAAGACTGGAAGAACGCATTGCCCAGGGCGAGCGCCAAATTGACTATCAAGCTTGGGGAGATTTAATCACTTCGTATGCTTGGCAGGTCACCCCAGGGGCAAAAGAGATTCAAGTAACCGACTGGCGCGATGATAGTCTTGTCATTCTGAAGTTAGAGCCACAGTTGACCCCTTTTGAAAATGCTCAGGTGTGGTATAAAAAAGCCCGAAAAGTACGCGATGCCGCCGAGCTAGCACGTCAGGAGCTTCCCCAGGTGGAGTCTGACATCAAAGCCTGCCGCCTTCGCCTTGAGCAGATTATCCAAGCCGAGGAACGAACCCTCCCCGAGCTTGAAAAACAGTCAAAAGAGGCTTTAAAGAACAGTACGCCTGTGGTCGTAACGGGACGGCCAGGTGTGGAGTTTACTTCCGGAGACTTTAGGATTTTGGTCGGAAGAAACGCCCGCGAAAGTGATGAGCTGTTTCGGCATTGGAGCAAAGGCTCTGATTGGTGGATGCACACTCGTGATGTTCCGGGGGGATTTGTTTTTCTTCGCGGCCCGAGGGGAAAGTCCATTCCCTTAGACGTCCTTTTGGACGCGGGAACGCTGGCAATTTGGTATAGTAAAGCAAAAGCAGAACAAGAAGCAGATTTGTACTATACCCAAGCCAAGTATTTACGTCGCCTAAAAAATGGACAGCCGGGCAAGGTCATTCCTTCACAGGAAAAAAACTTGCATGTCAAGGTTGATCCGTTGAGGCTGAGACGACTGCTCAAAATGGATTAAGGATGTTGTATGAAAACGGTTTTAACTTGGGATGAAAAAAACCAGCTATTGGCAGCAGTGATTGAAATGCCACCAACCTCGCCCGAAGCTGTTCAGCTCATTCGCCAAAGCCGGGGTGCGGGTTATATTGTCTGGGGTACGATGGTCGCACGCTGGGAGGCTCGCGGACAAGCCCTCCCTCACGGGATTGCCTTACAAGCGCCCTGGCCTTGGGAAAATCCTCAAGACTTTCAAAGTCTTAGCTGGGATCAGCTTGGCGACTCCGGTAGCGAATTTTGGCTTGCCTTAACAGTGTTGGCTGAACAAATAGAACTCTCTGAAGAGGGGAGACTCCCCGATTTGTTGGCAGGATCCTTGATTCCGTTTAAGGCTTCAGGTCAGGAAGGCTGGCTGTTTCTTCCTCCCGTACGTGAAAAGTTAGCCGCCCTTGCAACCGATACCGAACGTGCCCCCTGGCAGTCGTTTCTTCACCCTGACCGTAAAGGTAAACCTTCCTGGCAGTTCTTTCTTTCGGCGATGGTGTTGAGGTACCTATGGGGACGCCTCCCCTGGGTCGAGGGTGATGAAACCGGTGATCGTCAGGCACTCCGAGATTGGTCATCGCAAAAGGCAACCCGCTGGTTAGCAGGAGCTGATCCTGGTTTTGTTTCTTTAGTAGAGGCGGCGTGGCGGGGGACGGAAGTGCCTTGGTTGCTCTGGCGAGAGAGTCTGTCTGCACTGTCAACACAGGCCTCTGGCTTGGCCACGGGGCAAGCGATCCCTGCCGCTTTAGAAGAAGCCTGGCGCCGGCAACGACGCAGACGGCTGTTTTGGCGGCACAGGGGTGCGCTCGTGGGTGGACTTTCGGCGGGCGCCGTCATCGTAGTGGGGTTTCTCATTGCTTTTCTAGGGCCTATTCTCGGGCCTCACCCCGAAGATTCTTGGTCGAGGGCCCAAGTTGTACAGGGGTACTACCAGGCGTGGAACGCGATGGACTCACAAACGATTTCACACTTGGTGCGAGATGATGGCGGAACTTCCGTCTTAAAGGCCGACCATGACCGGCTCGCCTCTGAGTTTGTCTTGCGCCAGGTTCGTATGGCCTACGAGCACCACAGCCCCTTTGAATCGCCTAAAAAGTGGTTTGCGGACGGACGACCCGTTCTTCCCGTCGGGCAATTTGTTCGGGGCGATATTGATTTGCATCTCAAAGAACTTACCCCCTTCGTTTGGCAAGCCGAGTATCAACAATGGATTTCGGTACCGCACCAAAAGGAAACCGCTGTCCCGCGACCTTCGCTGATTTTGGGTAGCCAAGTAACGGATCGTCTAACCTTGGCCAAGACCTCGCGAGGTTGGAAAATTGTCCGCATTGAACGCGTTCGTGAACCGTTACCCTAAAGTTATCCTCTTTTTTCTTCCAACTCTTTCTGATACCATGTCCCCGCTCTGTGGGCAGAAAAGTTTGATAAAAAAAAGGTTGAATGGTTGATGAAAAGGGATTACAAGGGCCTACGCATTACCGTGATGGGTTTAGGTCTCAACGGGGGCGGCGTGGCCAGTGCTCGGTTTTTTGCTAGCCGCGGCGCCGAAGTAACGGTAACAGACCTAAGAAATGAAAAAGACCTAGCGTCCTCTCTCGAGGCTCTTAAGGGTTTACCGCTTCGCTATGTGTTAGGTCGACATGACGAAGAGGACTTCCGCACGGCCGACATCGTCGTAAAAAACCCTGCCGTCCGGCCTCAAAATCCCTACTTGGCGTTGGCTCGTCGTATCGAAACTGACCTGTCGGTTTTTTTGGCTGAAGTGGACAATCCTGTGTATGCTGTGACGGGCAGTAAAGGAAAGTCGACTACCGCAACGGCACTTCACGCTATATTTCAACGCCACGATCCTAGGTCACTTTTGGGGGGAAATATAGCGGTGTCTCCCCTGAGCTTTTTGGACCAAATCCTCCCCGGTGCGCCGGTTATTCTTGAGCTCTCGAGCTGGCAATTAGCGGACCTACGCTCAAGCAGTGTTCTTCGCCCTGCGATTGCCGCGGTCACGAACTTACTTTGGGATCACATGAATGTCTATGCGCGGCAAGAAGATTATGCATCGGATAAAGCCGTTATCTTTGAGGGACAATCCCCCACGGCCTGGTCAGTGGTTGGCTTAGAGGGTTGGGGTCCTTGGTTTGCTCAACGGACAGGGGCGCGAAAAGCATTTTTTTCATTGAATGGTCGTCCCCAACAATTTCCTGAACACGCTGAGTTTGTATTTTGGTTGGATGATTCCGGTGGGTGGGGACAATTTTCAGAACGGGAACAACCAGTGCTTCTGTTGCCCCCGCATTTGCGCGTACCCGGCGCTATCTTTCGGGGAAACTGCTTAATCGCGGCGGCGATGGCCTTTCTGGCAGGCGTTCCCACTCGGGTCATTCATGAAGCTTTGTCGGCTTTTCGTGGTGTAAGTCACCGATTGGAGCTGTTTTGGGAGTCCGGTGGCGTACGCTTTTATGATGATACGGCTGCTACGATCCCTGAAGCGGCGGTTTCTTCGTTTTTAGCCTTCGACAGCCCCGTTCATTGGCTGGCCGGAGGTACCGATAAAAACCTTGACATCAGCGCATGGGAAGATTTACGCCAGTCACCAGCATCGTTAGTTCTGTTGGCTGGCTCGGCGACTGAGCGGTTATTGCCCGTTTTACAAAAAAAAGGCTGGACGTGGAAAGGCCCGTTTCGATCGATGAAAGAGGCGGTCGAAGCATTAGTTGTCACCACTCAGCCAGGGGACGTCGTCTTGTTATCACCGGGTGCCGCCTCGTTTGAGCTTTTCTTAAATGAATTTGACCGAGGCCGTCAATTTCAACAAAACGTTCTTGAGATTCGTCCCGAAGGACGGCGGCCGTGAAAAATCCTGCCGTTTGGAAGATCCTTTCAGTTGATGATATCCCCGAAGTTCATTCCTTGCTCAAAATCGCCTTTAAAGGTTTTCAATTTGAAGGCCGAACGTTGCAGATCCTCACAGCTTCCAGCGCGGGAGAAGCCCAACAGGTACTGTCCAGCGACCCTGATATTGCGGTGGCCATTATCGATGTGGTGATGGAAACCGCTCGCGCGGGCCTGGATTTGGTACGTTGGATTCGGCAAGACCTGGGGAACTTTCGTACTCGTTTGATTATCAGAACCGGGCAGGCCGAGGATTATCCTGAACCTGAGTTGATGACGGCGTATGAGATTCATGATTATTGGGAGAAAGTCGAAACCTCCATGAAGCGCATGCGAACATCCTTGGTAACGTGCTTACGGGGGTGGCGTGACTACTTGTTGATGGAAAGCCGAAGCCTTCAGATGACCCACTGGGCGGACCGTTTTCCTGATCTTTTGGGGGTGAGAGACTGGATGTCGCTGGTTAGGCTCCTTTTGCTCAGGCTAAGGGAGCTTTTTCCCGGCGAGGTACTGGCAACCTTTCTGTGCCGCAACGATGGGAATGTTTGGCCGCTTGTCACGGGTAGCGGTCGATTCCCTTCCGAAGGTGCCCCAGATATTTTACCTTTTATCCAAGAAGACGAAGTTGGTCTTATCTTACAAGCGTGGGATCATCAGGGACTTCATGAAACTGACCGTGCTCTCGCACTGTATTTTGAAACCCACGGTGGTCAAGGCTTTCTCTTTTTTTGGGAAACTCCCTCTGTCTGGGGAAAGTATGAACGAGGCGTTGCTCGTTTGATTTTGCAAAACTTTCGGGCGGCCCTTGATAACCTATCACTTATCCAGGATTTAGAAGAAAAAAATGATGAGCTTTTGTCGGTTGAGAGCAAGCCTGATGGAGCTTCTGTTTCAGCGGTCGTTAATGGTCTTGAGGTCCTTAAGTTTTTAACAGCCCAGCCCCGCCTTGGTGAGGCCAGCCTTCGCTTCAGCCGCCTGGCCGAGGCATTGTCGCATGTCGTGAGACTAGTAGGCCATCAAACCGTGGCAGAAACCTGGGATTTTGCGATGATCGTGCGCTCTTGTGTCGATGAGGAGTGGGAGTTTTGGTCGGTACCGGTCCGATTGCGGCTCAAAGAAGTGTTTTCCTGGATCATTCTCGTCATGGATCTCATTGATGCGGCTGAGAAGGATACCCCAAGACGCTCTGGTAGAAGTCCTGGCATTCTCAGGATTACCGATGAACCTCGAGAGTTCTGTTTAGAATCACCATTTCCCCTGAAGCCAATCTACCAAACCGAATGGAAAGCGTTGGCTGAACAGCTCGGGGGCGCATTTGCGATAGAAACGCAAGAAAGTATCCGAACAGTTTGGAAGCTGACCTTTGTCTCTAGGCCCTAGTAAGTGCCGCAGAAAAAAATTAGGCTTCACGAACGGAAACATTTTTTTGTCTTAAATACCCTTTAATTTGCCTTACGGTATAGGTACCATAATGAACCATGGATGCCACCAAAGCGGCGTCCGCTTGGCCCTCTTGCAACACTTCTCGCAGGTGCTCGGGGGTTCCTGCTCCTCCTGAGGCTACCACGGGGATACTGACACGAGACGAGATCAAACGGGTGAGTTTCAGTTCGTAGCCGGCTTTTGTTCCATCGGCATCAATAGAATTGAGAACAATTTCGCCTGCTCCTAAACTTTGCGCTCGTAAGGCCCATTCCAGAGCGTCCCATTCGGTCGGAGTTCTTCCTCCGTTGATCACAACCCGGTAGCCGGAGGGTAGGCTCGGGTCAGCCAGTGCGTCCATTCCGAGCACAACACTTTGACTTCCATACAGTCGGGCCGCTTCACGAATGAGTTCCGGGTTTTTTACGGCAGGCGAATTGAGGCTTACCTTTTCGGCACCGGCATTGATCACTCGGCGAATATCTTCGGCGGTGGATAATCCTCCGCCCACGCAGAATGGAATAAAGATCTTTTCGGCGACCCGTGCCACGACATCGAGCATGATGCCGCGTTTTTCGGCACTGGCTGTAATATCATAAAACACCAGCTCATCGACACCTTGCCGGTAATAGGTCTCGGCCATAGCAACAGGATCACCCAAGTCTACGTTATCTTGAAACTTGATACCCTTGGTTGTTTTCCCTTCTTTCACATCCAGGCAGACGATTACTCGTTTTTTTAGCATCAGGGTCTCCATTGAAAGAAATTGGCGACGAGTTTGAGTCCCCATTCGCCAGATTTTTCTGGATGAAATTGCCAGGCAGCCAGAGCATCTTTCACAAATCCCGTCGTAAATTCTTGACCGTATTCAGTGCGTCCCAAAATGATTGTGGGGTCTGAGACCTCTGTATAAAAGGAATGAACAAAATAAAAATCTGTTCCAGAAGGTATGCCTTGAACGAGGGGGTGATGAGCATCAGAAAACTGAACGGCATTCCAACCCATGTGGGGCACTTTGAGCGGCCCGGAGGGGCTGGAACCTTCAAGGCGGTGGCAAGTGCCTTGAACCAAACCCAAACAGCGGGTAGGTTCGGCTTCACCTGCCGCTTTTTCATCACTACTGTCTAGAACAATTTGACTACCGACACAAATGCCCAGGATAGGGAGGCCTCGACGAAAAAAGTTAACGAGAAGTTCATCTAAACCCCTTTCGCGGAGGTTGTGCATACTCGTCGCAGCATGCCCATCACCAGGAAAAACCAGGCGGTCGGCCTTTACTAAATCTCGAGGGTTGCCCGAGACGAAAGCATCAATTTCGAGGTGTCGCAGGGCTAACTCGACACTTCTGAGGTTGCCCGCATTGTAATCGATGATTCCTACCTTCATGGGGTTCCTTTTTTTGCCATTAAGTGATTTACCAGTTGTTCCATCACCGTATAGGGTATCGTTAGGCCTTCCCCTATGACAAGATTTCCTTGAACTTTCCAGGTTAAGTTGCTGAAAGAACTCATAAGAGGATTTTTTGCGTTTGGCGTTAGGCGTTGTGACGCTGACCAAAGCTTGAGTAAAAACAAAGTACCCTCGGCGGCTCGAGCATCCTTGAGGCGCAATTCAACAGGCCCATTCCAAGCGTTTTTACCGCCCTGCAAACGGAGGATAAGCTTTTCAATGGGAAACAGCCGAGCCCCTTTGGCACCAAACAACAGCTCGGCAGGGTGTTCAGCCTCCAAATAGAGACCGGTACCGTGCACGGTTTGCCACGGGACCTGACGAAATACCACGGGTGACCATTGGGAAAGCTCGGGAGTAAAGGGCTTTGAAGCGGCAGCTACCAAGCTATCTTCAGGCAAAATGACCCAAAGTCCCGCTTTTTGGTCGTACCACTGCGGCACCGGAGATTTTTCTTGAACCCAATGTGGTTTGGTATCTAGTACCAAGCCGACGAGAGCTTTGGGATAGTCCCCTTGTGCGATCAACCGCCAGCTTTGAGGATGAAGACCCTCAAGATTGAGACTGAACCAGAGGGTATGCGCTCGACTAACAACGTCCTTTAAACTTTCGTTTTTGGCCAAGGCCGCCTTTAATCGGGGTGAAGGGTCAAAATTGAGTCGCCCCCAAAGGGAGGATGGCCTCAGGTACCCGGCAGGATAAGCGGGGCTTTGTCCTGTCGGGGGAACTGTGGCGCACGAGGCCAGAACGCTCAGGAGGAGACCTAACGCCCCCGAAAAGAGGCGAACAAGGATTTTGGGTCGTATCACACCTTTTTCAGGACGAACCACAGATTCTCCTCATCGCTTGACGTTTGGATGGCACCTTCCGGAGCTTTTTCAGCCCAAGCCCAAGATTTTGCGAGAGTTTCTTGGGTTAGGTATTCGGAAAAAGCGTTAACAGCACTCTGAAAGACGGGACTTCCCCCCAGCGTCAAGGTAATTCGGTCCGAGACTTCAAGACCAGCTTCCTTGCGAGCATTTTGGATCGCCCGGACGGCATCGCGTACGTGTCCTTCCCACTTGAGCTCGGTAGTGACCTCCGCGTCTAATGCTAACGTAAGACTGCCTTCATTGATAACTTTCAATTGAGCTTTTTCTTTTCGATTGATCAGAATCGACTCTTGAGTGATGGTCCAAGTTTTTCCGTCAGCTTCTACCGAGAGGGTTGAACCCTCTAAGAGCGCGCGAATTTCTTCAGGAGTCAGGGCTTCAAGCTTCGCGGAAACACTTTTCATTGCAGAGCCCAAAGTTTTTCCCAAAACTTTGAAATTGGCTTTAGCGGAATATTCGACTAAGCTTTCTTCGTTGTCATGAAACAAAACTTGTTTGACGTTGAGCTCCTCGCGGATCAAGTCTTCCATTTCGCGAAGCACGGCTTTTTCCTGTTGGTTGCGAGTTACCAGATAAACGGCCTTGAGAGGCTGGCGGTTTTTGAGGTTGTGGGTATTACGCAATGCCCGTCCCAACGATACCGCCTGCCGCGAGATGGCCATTTTTGCTTCAAGATCGGGCCTTCGTCGGGCAGATTCAGCAACCGGCCAATCCGCTAAGTGCACCGATTCAGGATCGTGAGGCTGTTTGAGGTTTTGCCAAATTTCGTCAGAGGTAAAGGGAATCAGGGGAGCAAAGAGGAGCGCAAAACGCTTAAGAACACGATAGAGCGTCTCGTAGGCCTCGGTTTTGTCCGTGTCACTTTGGCTTTTCCAAAATCGGCGCCGGGAACGGCGAATGTACCAGTTATTCAACAAATCAAGAAAGCCTACTAAGGCCTCAGCCGCCCGGGTCACTTCATAGCGTTCCAGTTCTTTGGTGACCGTTTCGGTGAGTCTTTCGAGTTCCGACAGGATCCAACCGTCCAAGGGGTTAGCAGGGTTTTCTAGCTGACCGGTAGGCTGCGCCTGGTCAAGATTCGCGTAGGTGACAAAAAAACTGTAGGCGTTCCAAAGAGGCAGGAGAATTTCTCGTAGAACGTCACGGACTCCGTCATCAGAATAGCGCAGGTCATCGGCTTTGGTCGCTCCCGAAAGCATGAGGAATAGCCTAAGGGCGTCGGCGCCGAATTGTTCCATGACCAAGGCAGGGTCGGTGTAGTTGCGCAAGGACTTGGACATTTTTTTGCCATCTGAGGCGAGAACGAGGCCTGAAACAACACAGTTTTGAAAAGCCGGACGGTCAAAAAGACCGGCGGCTAAGATCGTCAAGGTGTAAAACCACCCCCGTGTTTGGTCGAGCCCTTCATTGATGAAATCGGCGGGAAAATGATGTTCAAATTTCTCTTTATTTTCAAACGGGTAGTGGACCTGACCGTAGGGCATAGCTCCTGACTCAAACCAACAGTCAAGAACTTCGGGAATGCGACGCATGATTCCTTTACCGCACTGACAGGGCCAGGTTATGCCATCCACAAAATGTTTATGCAAATCGTCGGGACGTTGGCCAGATAATTGTTCTAGTTCATCGCGGCTTCCCACGCATAACAGTTGATCACAGGAATCGCAACGCCAAATGGGTAAGGGATTACCCCAATAGCGGTTGCGGCTAACAGCCCAGTCGCGGGCGTTCTCGAGCCACTTTCCGAACCGACCATTTTGAATGTGCGACGGAACCCAGTTGATTTGAGCATTGGCCGCGAGCATCTTATCTTTGATGGCGGTGACTTTAACGAACCAGCTCGAAATGGCGCGGTAAATAAGGGGACTGGAACAGCGCCAACAGTGGGGGTAGGCGTGGAGAATCTGCTCACGCTTGACCAGTTTGCCCTCTGCTTTTAAGCGTTCAATAATCGGTTTATCGGCGTCTTTAACAAACAACCCCTGGAAATCAGGGACTTCGGCGGTGAACCGACCTTCAGCATCGACAGGTACAACGGTTGTAATACCTGTGCCCTGCAGAATGCGGTAGTCATCCTCGCCAAAGCCGGGGGCCGTGTGAACGATACCCGTTCCATCTGAGTCTGTGACATGGTCGCCAACAAAGGTTTGGAATGCGCCGGGATTGTCTTTGAAGTAGGGGAAAAGTGGTTCGTAAAAAATGCCACCCAGTTCGGCGCCGGTTTTTCGCCAAACAATCTCTAGCGTTTCGGGATTTTTGTAGTAGGCGCTTAATCGGCTTTCGGCCAAAATAAAATCTTCGTTACCATCGCGGACACGGACGTAAACAATTTTGGGGCCCAACGAGAGAGCAAGATTAGAAGGGAGCGTCCAAGGGGTGGTGGTCCAAGCCAAGAACGAAGCTTGGGGGTCATCTTTCAGCCGAAACTTGATGGTAATGGCGGGGTCGTGAACATCTTTGTACCCCCCCAGGTTTAACTCATGATTCGATAGGACGGTGGAACAGCGCGGACAATAGGGCAGGATGTAGTACCCTTCGTACAATAAGCCCTTTTCCCACAGGCTTTTCATCACCCACCAAATGGTTTCCATATAATCGGGATCCATGGTTTTATAGTCGTGATCAAAGTCGACCCAGCGCCCTGCCCGGGACATAATGGTACGCCACTCTTTGACATACCGAAGAACCGAAGCTCGGCAGGCTTCATTGAACTGGACTTCGCCATAGCGTTCTATATCTGTCTTGGAATTGAGTCCCAACTCTTTTTCGATTAAATTTTCAACTGGTAAACCGTGACAATCCCAACCGAAGCGCCGTTCAACGAGTTTTCCTTTCATCGTTTGGAAGCGGGGGATCACATCTTTGATGGTCCCGGGAACAAAATGACCAAAATGTGGTAGACCCGTGGCAAACGGGGGGCCATCATAAAAGACAAATTCTTCGGCGCCCTGCCGCTGAGCGATCGAACGCTCAAAGATCTTTTTTTCATTCCAGAACTGAAGAACTTTTTCTTCCATTTGGGGAAAATCGACTTTCGGATCGACGCTTTTGTACACCAGAATCTCCCTGCTGATTTGTTTGGTTATTTGGGAAATTAAACGTTGAAAAGGCCTCACCTGTCAACGTTACCGTCTTGCCCAACCTTCTCAGAGTATGTTATTCACCAGAGCGTGAAGGTACTCTTTGTCTGCTTAGGGAATATTTGCCGCTCTCCGCTCGCCGAGGCCTTGTTTCGCGAACAAGCCCAGCGAGAAGGGCTTAATGTCGAGATTGATTCTGCAGGAACCGGTTCGTGGCATTTGGGGGCCCCTGCTGATGAGCGCTCCCGGGCCGTGGCCGCTCGTCGAGGAATTTCACTGAATCACCGAGCCCGTCAGGTCCGAGCGACCGACTTTGAAGAGTTTGACTACATTATCGCGATGGATCAGGAAAACCTAGGGCATCTGAAGAAGCTAGCGGCCAACGAAAAGCAACGTAAAAAAGTACATTTGTTTCGCGAATGGGATCCCGTCGGCATGGGGGATGTTCCTGACCCGTATTATGGTTCCGAAGAAGATTTCGAAATGGTTGCCCACCTTTGCGAACGTTCGGTTCAAGGTTTATTGGCCGAATTGAAGGGACTTCGATGAACTTGGAAGTTTATCTTCTTAATGTTTTCTCAGCGCACCACTTTGACTTAGGCGTAGCCCGATGGCTTAGTTCTGCGATCTCGTTGGCAGTGCTTTTGGTTTTTGGTGCAGTTGCAGGCTTTCTCATCCGTGTTGTTCTAGGAACGGTACTACGGCGGTGGGCGTCGAAAACTGAAACCCCCTGGGATGACTATCTTTTTGATCGAAAGTTTTTTCATCATCTTTCGTGGGTTATGCCGGCAGTAGCGGCCTATTTTTTTCTCAAGTGGTTTGTTCCGTCTTCGTGGTCCTGGTATGCACTCGTAAGTCGCTTTCTCCTACTGCTTATTGTTGTCTTCTCTACCGGGTTTTTGAATCAATTGTTAAGTAACTTTGAGACGGGGTATCGGGCGATTCATGCTGAACGTCGACTTCCCCTCCGTAGCTATACTCAAATTTCGCGGATCTTTTTATTTGTCGTGGCCGGGGTGCTGGCGGTTTCTGTTTTGCTAGATCAGCAACCCTGGGGTGTTCTTTCGGGAATTGGCGCTCTGACGGCTATTCTGGTTTTGGTTTTTAAGGATGCTTTGCTTGGTTTTGTGGCTTCGCTTCAGATCAATTCTAGCAATATGTTCAAGCTGGGTGATTGGATTGAAATTCCGGGACAAAATGTCGAAGGCGAGATCACTGACATTTCGTTGAACATTGTTACCATCAAAAATGCCGAAAATACCGTGTTTTCTTTGCCAACCTACAATTTAGTGTCGGCCACTGTGAAAAACTGGCGTACAGTCATTGATCATGGTGCGAGGCGGTTACGAATAAGCTTGTCTTTTGATGCTCGCTCAGTGTGTGCGATCGACGCTGCTTTTAGGCAAGCGTTAGAAGAGAAGAACTTGTGGTTATTTCCCGAAGTGGAACTTTTGGATCCCTGGGGGTTCACCAACCTCGAGGCTTTTCGTTACTTCGCCCAAACAAAACTCGAAAATCATTCTCAGGTTCTCAAACCCAACCCGATTGTGGTGCGCATCCTTGATCCTGCTGGCCGAGGCGTTTCGGTCGAAATGCTTTTTTATACCCCTGTGACCACTTACCCCGACTGGGTTAACCTGCAAAGCCGGTTGACGGCCTATTTTATTGGGTCCATCAGTCTGTTTCATCTTGAGCTGTTTCAAGATGGCTTTACTTCAAGGTAGGGGAGGCTGGTTACCCCCCCCCACACGAAACTTGGCGGTTACCACAGTCCTTGGCGTGTGAGTATGCCTATTGCCGCCGCAGTACAAGCGGTTTCGGTGCGAAGAACCCGGTTTCCCATTGTCAGGATTTGCCAGCCAGAGTCTAAAAATAGCTGGCGCTCCTGGTCTGTCCAACCACGCTCTGGACCAAGAGCTAGAAAGGTAGGTTGGTCGGGGTAGGTGGCCAACGGCGAACTTCCGCTACCGTCAAATGCGAATTTCAGACCTGATTCTGCACCGAGATTTTCAAGAGCTTGTTTAAGGCTCATATATCGTTCTATCTGCGGCAAATATGTGGCCTTAGCTTGCATAGCTCCTTCTAAAAGTGCTTTTTTCCAGTCTTCGTGCCAAAGTTTGCTGGTTAGGTAAGATTTTTCGCCCAAGCGAGTCGCTGTAAAGACTAAGCGTTGGGCCCCTAACGTGGTCAGGTCTCGGAGTAGCCGTTGTGCGGTAGGGGGCCGGGGAGTCCCAATCAAAAAGGTTAGTTTCAGGGGCGGTGGCGGGACTTCGGTAAAACAAGGATCAGCAAATTTTAGTCCGTTTTGATCTTTGCCTTGCAGCAGAATTGTTCCTTTAAGTCCCCCCACTACACCAGCGGCCAGGCGCTCGCCAGGGCTTGTTTTCAGGATATTTATGATATGAAGCGATCGCGGATCAGAGAGAGGTAGCGGATTCTCCCATTCCCCGGGGTCAAAGAGTAGTAAATTCATAGACCTCCTGTCATAGGGCCTTTAGGCTCTTTTGTCAAAATACGTCGGTGGACAACGGTGGCGAACACGGTGTATTCTTAAGAAAATCGCCGGGGAGGGTAGCCGATGGATTTAACAAGCACCCAACGAAGTTTTCTTACCAAATTGGCTCATGAAGTACAGCCGGTGGTAATGTTAGGAAAGGCTGGGCTCACTGATCAAGTCATAGCCGCACTATCGCAAGCCTTAGAGGATCATGAGTTGGTCAAGATGCGATTTCAAGGCTTTAAAGATGAAAAACGAGCGTTAGCCATAACAGCGGGTGAGAGGTCTTCGGCTGTACTCGTTAGGCTTCTGGGTAATAATGCAGTGTATTTTCGGGTTTCGTCTGACCCTGATAAACGGAAAATTCGACTCCCCCGGGGGTAAGAGGGTTCACCATGCGGTGGCTAACGAGATTTTTGGCCCTGTTATGGGGAATGACCTTGGGGGCCTTTGCGTTGCAGGCCCAAACGGTTGCTGAAGATGTGCTCAAGAATGCGGCCTTACGGAATATTCATTTTATTGACTATGTTGGTCCCGTCTCTGTCTACAATACGCGGGAGCAAATTATTGGTATTGGGCGTCGACTAGGGGAACAACGTTTAACATCACAGGGGCCTGTCGGTGGACCCTTCTATAAGGCTTTGCGGTTTCACGATGCGCAATCGCCCCTTTTGAGTGCCGATGTGTTGGTTCTTGAACCGCAGGCCTCTGTTGATACCATCCGTAACCTTAATTGGATTGTCGCTGGTTACCTCGAAAAGGCTTTTGGGTATTCTTTTGATGATGCGCTTCTTTTAGCCGATTTTGTTACACGATATAACGCCGTCTATCGAGGAAATGTAGCGTATTTTTCCAAGATGTACGTTCCTGCTTTGGCGGCCCATTTAACCCCTGAAAATGCTGGGATAGCTCTGAATTATCGGGAGTGGCCTGGCAAAACTCGCCTGGTCATTCCCCTGAGAGATACCTTAAGCCAAGGGCCAGCAGGCCAGGTTAACGCCGAAGAGGTTTCTAACCCGGCCGTTACTAAGAATATGACTAAGGCCCCTGCGCTGGAAGAGCGAAAAAAGCTTGCTGATCTTAAAGAAAACGAAATTGTCAAAGAGCAAAAAGTGATCAACCAAAAAGCAGAAGCTTTGGCTGGGGCCCAGGCGCAATCTGTTGGGCCTGGAC
>JABEVK010000085.1 GCA_013044245.1 Spirochaetales bacterium
AATGGGGACGGTAGGACCTCCAAACCTCTTCATGAAAGCCACTGCCCAATGGGGGACCCGACAAAACGCGGACGGGGATATCCCCGTTTTCAAACCACCCTAACTGCCTGGCCTGCAACCGAACGGCCCCCTCGCTGGTGCGAAGCGAGTCGTATTGGCGCCACAAACTCTCGTTTTCGTCTTGAAGATCGGTAAGTCGTTTATCGAGCTTTTTTTCATAGGTTTGTAATTGATTGGTCTGAAGAACACCCAAAGGTCCCCAGATGACTTGAATCACACAGAAAACCGCCAAGGCACTCCATGCGGCGAGAATGATTTTATTTCCCCTCATAGCCTTTTTAACGGAAGAACTGTGAAGAAACTCAAAAAAAAAGCGTAGCTAAACAAAACCGTATCCAGTATGATAAAGTAAGACTGGCCCGGATGCCGATAGATAATAGAACGCCCATCGCCGGAGGATTGCCGTTATGCCTGAAAATAAGGATTTTGAACTCGACGATCTGGACTCCTTTTCTTTTGAGGAGATTTCCCTCGACGCTGAGGATGCCGAGAACGAAACCCTTTCTTCCGCTTCGTCTACAGGTTCTGCCCCAGAACAAGCGCCCCAGGATCCGTTTGGCGTCTGGGTGAAGCAAACAGATGAACCATCGTCCTCGGTAGAACCAGACGTAGCGGTGGAACCGGCGAATGCGGCTCCAGATTTAGATTTTTTATCACATGAGGAATTAGCCAACCTTGACCTGAACGAAGAGTCAAAAGACGGTTTTCCCTCGCTTGACAATGAGATTTCTGACCTTTCGCTGGAAGACGAGTTCAACAAGGGCCCCTTGAGCGTCGAAGAGCCTTCGTTAGAAGACGTCTCGGGTGATTTTGATGAGGTTTCCCTAGATGATTTTGTTGATTTTGAAGAAACTGAGGAATCGGCGGCCCCTGAAGAAACGCTAGGTCCCACCACCTTGGAAGCCGAACCCGAAGAGGAATTCCTTGATATTGATATTGAGATCGAAGACGATATCGACGACCGAGAGCTCGAGATTTTAGAAGGCGCCCAGGTAAAACGAGAGGATCCGGAGACAAAGGTCGAAGCCATTGCTGGTGCCGAAGAAATTGACCTGTCGGAATTTGGGGATTTTGGCTTGGATGATGAGCCCGAAGTCAAATCTGAGGCTGAACTAGACACTGAATCAGCAAATGATCTGAACGAGGGACTGACGGCTGATTCCGAGTTACCCAGCTTCCCCGACCTTTCCGAATTGCCAGAACTTGCTGTTCTTACGGAACTTGCCGGGCCTTCGGAAATTCCTGATCTTGAAGCTACTAGCGGAGAACCTGAAACTGAGCTTGACGTCCCTGAACTGGAGTTCCCCGGTGATACTAACCTTGAGTCTGAACCCGACCTTGAGTCTGAACCCGAAACCGTGCCTGAGGTTGCCATGTTTGCCGATGTAAAGGAAGATGATTTGCGTCTCAACGAAGATCCAGCACCTGTCATTCTCGAAAGCGAAGCGAAAGACTTCTTTTTGGAACCAGATGGCATTTTTGAAGAAACTCTTCTGGATGCGGAAGATGAAATGGACATGGAGCGAATCATTGCTTTAGAAAACGACCTCACGAAAGGGATTGCCGAAGAGCCAGCACCATCGGTTGCCCCAGCCATACCAGAGGACAAAGACTTAGCCTCCCGGGTGCTTTTGAAAATTGAGTCGGAACTCAGTTCTATCAAACAAGAACTCAGCGATTTGAAAAAAGAACTTTCAACCATCAAGGTTGTTCCCAGTGTTGAACCAGCACCGGCGCCGGAACTTGCTCCCAAGCCCCATCACGGGTTCTTTGATGAGGACGAGGATGAGACCATTGCCCTTACCGGCGACGAATTGGACAATATCTTTTCGACAGCCGAAATTAATGAAACCGAGCTCACAGGCGAAACCTTGGAACCCGACGAATCTGAAGAACTAATTCACTTGGACGCCGACGGAGTTCCTGTAGAAGAACCCGAAGCTACCCCTGCACCCGAGACCACCAACGCCGAGGATTTTCTTGCGGGAACAGCCCTGGCTGATGAAACTATGTCAGCTGATAGCCAGGACTTGGACTTCCCCGAGGTTTCTCAAGACCTTCCGCTTCCCGGCGAAATTCATTTGGGCGTTCCCGATAGTATTGAACTGGAAGAAGACTTTTCGACGGAGCTTGACTCAGAACAGCTTGACTCAGCACAGCTCGATGGAGCCGATGATTTAGACCTTCCCTCACCGCTAGACGAGGACGCCACAGACAATTTGCTTGGTGAAGCCCCCGATGCCGAAGGATCTGCAGACAAAGACTCCGACAACCTCCTTGAACAAGATTTCTTTGAAGAAGAAGCCGAGATGGAACAGGTCTCAAGCTCAGTCTTTGAAATTGAATCGCCGATTCTCGATATTCCCTTTGATGATGAAATCAAAATAGAAGAGGATACGGTAACCGCAGAACCCGAACTTGTGGCAACTCCGACCGAAGATACTCAAGAGTTAAGCACTGGTGCGCCCAACGATCTTGAACCAGAGCTTGAAACAGAACTTTCACCCGAAACCAAAACCGAAAATGACTTGGACCTGTTTAATGCAGAGCCCTACAAGCCCGTGGCTCTTGAGCCAGTCGCGGTTCCTGAACCGGTTGCCATTCCTGAAGCGCAGGCTCAGACCGCCTCGGGCGACGAGGTTTCACCCCAGCTGAAAAGCGAACTTAAGGCCGTATTGAGTTACATGGACAAACTTTTGGCGAATTTACCTGATGAAAAGATTCAAGAGTTCGCCGAATCGGAACATTTTGAAGTGTATAAAAAACTGTTTGAAGAGCTAGGTTTGGTCGAATAATGGGTTTACTGGATGAGGCTCTAAAAAAAAGAGCTGCTCAAGAAAAAAAAAACCCTTTCAAGGACTGAGTCATCGAGATTTATTAGTATATCTCGATGATTCTCTTCAAGAAAACGCCGATGCGGTTATTCAAACGTTTGTCCGCACGGCGGAATTTCTTTCGCTGAACCCTGCGGCTCTATTATTACTCGACCGAAAAGGCCAGCGGTTTCGTCTAGCGGCCTGTACCGGAGAAAACACCTCGCTGGTGACTCTCCTAGAACTTAATTCAGAAGTTAAACTGTTATGGCAGACAGGAAGGGTGCACCTGTTGCGACCTACAGAGGTCGAGCGTTGGACGCCGGCTTTAACATCTTGTGGCCTTTCGGTCACCGTACCCGTTGCCTTGCCGCTTACCACGACACGCCACGAGCTAATCGGTGGAATCCTGTTAACAAGTCCGCCTCTCTTTGATTTAGAAGATCAAGAGTTTAATTCCCTTTGGTTTACCTGGCATAATCACTTGATTAAGCGTTTGGCCCCTGCGCTTCCTGAAAAACCTGTAGACCTTAAAGCACGTTTTCAACGCCCCCTGGGTCAAGGACACCGGCTCTTACACCTGAGGCTGCCCTTAGAGCCCTTTCTTGAAGCTGCCGAAATTCAAGGCCAAGCCACCCAAGCCTATTTGCATCGCACCTGGAAAGCTCTTCAGGAATTGGCCGGAGAATCGGGGGCCGCCTGGGCCGATGCTCAGAATCTTCATAGTGTATTTTTGTTACCCGCACGAATGGACCCCCAACTTCTTTTGCACCAAGTACAACGTGCCATGCCCTGGGTTGGTGAACAACCCTGGCAAACTGTCATAATTTCAGCATCGAACTCTTCACCTCTTTGGGATTAAATTAAGAACGCCATGGGTAGGTTGCCATGAGTAGGACACGGTATGAGTGATCTTCCTGTCTCGATTGTCGAGCACCAAGGTCGTCGTCGGGTTTTGGTTTGTGAAAAAAACATCCAATCGTTAAGATCTCCTCAAGAGGAAGCCCGCCAGTGGGTTCGTGAGCAACAACAAGCCGAAACCCTGTTTTTAATCGGTGACGTGACGGGCGATTTAACTCGGGCATGGAAAGAGCTTTACCCACAGACTAGTGTGGTAGTCCTAACTGCCTCGCGTACCTGCTTTGTCGAACTCGAAAAAGCGGGGGCTTCCCAGCTATGGTCCCCATCGTGTGGCCCGTTAGAAAACGTCATCGAAGATACGCTCTATGAAAAAGGGCCACAGGGGGTGCGACTGCTCTGCTGGCCCCACTTTGAGCGGGCCGTACCGAACGAAACCAGAGAGTGGGCCGAAACGTTTCGCAAAACCTACCGCATTGTTCAAGGTTCTTGGCTGACCAAGGCCGCCTTCGGCCGACGCTTTGGGCGAAACGCTGTGCGCAACCTCCTTCGGTGGCAGACGCCTTTTCGCTTGGTTCCCGGGAGCGCACCCATTGTCGTAGCGGCTTCGGGACCGAGTTTGACCGCATTACTGCCGTGGTTAAAGCGGTATCGTGAGCGGTATGAACTGTGGGCTCTGCCATCCAGCCTTCGTTTTCTCGTCGCGCACGGGTTTACCCCAGACCTCGGCGTTGCGACGGACGGCGGCTGGTACGCCCGAGAGTTATTATGGCCCCTGCACCAAACAACCATTCCTCTTTTATGCGCCCTTACTTCAGCGGCAGACCGTATCCATGAGAACCACCCTGTTGCCTACTTTTCGCAAGGTGAGGCCTGGGAGCTAGAACTGGCTTCCGGGTTTTCTGGATTGTTACCTCCGGTTCCCAGTCAGGGAACCGTTGCCGTCAGTGCGGTACAACTGGCCTGCGCCGCTACAACAGGTCCTGTGCTCGTAGCCGGCATGGACTTAGCCTATGCTGGCGGTCATAGCCACCCGTCACCCCACCCGGCTGACGAGCGACTCAGCGCTCTTAGTCAGCGTCTCAGCACTGACGAAACCCGACATTGGCAGACACTACAAGCCCAAAGTCTAGCCCTGCCCGGTGGTAGAACCAGCCCCGCGATGAAAACCTATGCCGAGTGGCTTGACGCTCCGCAGCGTTTTTCCCGACCTGTTTTTCGTTTATTGGGTGAGCCACCGCTCCTGCATTGGCAGTCGATGGTTGAGCTACAGCTTTCTCAAGCCGAAAGCCTGCTCTTGGCGGTAAAGGGTACACCCTCCCTTAAACAGCCTTATTCCTCACTGAGGTCCGAGCCTTTTCGGTGGCCGGACCGTGAAGAACGACGGCGTCTATTGTACGACAACCTAGCACGGCTTCGTTCGCTACGGACAACCGACACTCAATTGGCTCAGGCATTGTCGTTTTCGGGACGTCAGCCTCTGTTTGAAGAAGATGAGCTTGACCATTGGGAGAGATTGCTTTGTTGAGTGAATCGGCTTCGAAAAACGAGCCCACTTTAACAACCGCCGTACTCTGGCGCCGCAATCTCGAAGCAATAAAAACCCGTCCACCCCAAGAGCTTTCGGGATTGCAAGAACTGCTTTTGTTACAGCCCTGGCCTGGTCCCTGGGTGCAAGCTCGTGATGGGAGTTTGCTAGCTCCCGTTCCCGAAAAACAACCCCTAACGGCATGCTTTTCAACCTATGATCGGACAAAAGAGGCGCAAAGGTGGCTTGAAGGCATCCCCACAAGTTCACTCGTCCTTTGGGGAGGCCCTTCGCCCCAGGCCATACTAGGACTATTAGAACGCTCGGTTCCCCTGATCGTGATCATCGAACCTCGGCTGGCTTTTTGGCAGGCTACGCTAAGCTCGGCAGACTGGTCAGAAATTTTGACTCACCCGTCGATTTTTATTCCCTCAACTCCGCAAGAGTTTAATCATCTTTTGCAAACCCGCCATCTTCCGTTGTGGGATCGCACTCTCTCTGTCGTGGAATGGCGAGCTACCGCCGATTTTGAGCGGGATGCCTGGAACCACGCTTGGCAACAGGTGCAAGATTCATGGAAAGGGGATTTATCGACACAGGCAAGGATGGGGCGCCTCTGGCTCCGCCAATCGTTAACGAACCTGGCACGGCTTAAACCGTTTCGTTTGGTCTGGGAGCCCTGGGACACGGTGATCATCGCTGGGGCAGGGCCAGGTTTGGAATCAGCCTTAGAGTCCCCATCAAACCGCAAACTATTATTTGACCGTCCCGCAAACGTTAAACTTTTTGCCGTCGATACAGCCTTACCCGCCTTGATCTGCCGGGGGATCGAACCCGACCTTATTGTGAGTCTAGATGGGCAAATGGTGTCGTATCAGCATTTTTTACCGGCGTTTCCGCCCCATATTCCCATTTTAGCTGACCTTGCCTCCCTGCCGCTTTTGAATCGCCTGACGAATCCGCTGTTACGCTTCCTCAGTGCCCAGCCCTTGCATCGCTGGATAGCCTCTCGGTATCCGGATTTGCCCCAGCTGTTGACACCGTTTGGCCAAGTTGCCGGCTCAGCCCTCGAAGCCGCCTACCAATGGGGAGCTCAAAAAGCCCTTTTATGGGGACTAGATTTTGCCTACCCCCAAGCCAAAACATACGCCCGAGGAACATATATTTACCCGTACTTTGACCAGCGGGCGAACCGATTACAGCCCCTTGACAGCAACATGGTCGGTTTTGCGTTCCGCACGTCATCGGTTCAACACTGGCAAACACCACAAGGGTTGAGCTACACCAACGCCGTTTTGCAGGGTTATCGCACGCAACTACAAACCGGGGTCGCAACCTGGTCGATGAACTTTGAGTCATGGGATGGCAAGGGGCTACCTTTGCAACTACCCGTTACAGGCAGAACGTCCCCCCACAAAGGGGCTACTTTCTTGTCAATTTTAACGAACCCCGAACAATGGAAAGAGTTTCAAAGAGATCTGCAACGTTTGTGGTCCTCTCTACCAAAACCAGCACCTGAGCAAACTTGGCGAACCTATGCGCAGACTCTTTCAAGCGCACAAGTGGAAGCCTGGCTAGCTCTTTGGCCCCTCGCCGCTTGGTCGAATGGTCATACTGGGAGTGGTCCCGCTTCTCTCACGTCTTCTTGGCAGGAAATTTTTGCAGATTCTCGCCAAAAAGCGCTAGAAATTCTTCGGGATATTTGATTAACCCGATAAGACCTGGCATATAATAATACTATGAACTCAATGTTGTGGCGGATCTACGCCGTGGTGGTCTTTGTAGGCCTGATCATCTTCAGCTTGTGGCTGGTACAGGATTGGCGGGGCAAGAAGCACTTCGCCCAAGAACATTCGCAAGTGGCACTTCTACAGACCGCTCGGCAGGTAGCGGCGACTGTCACTCAACCAGATGCACAAGTCAACACGTCGACACTTTTACAAAAAACCTTGCTGAACGACCCTCGTTGGAAGGTGGTTTTCATCAGCTCCCCGCAAATCGGCACAGAGTTTTATTGGGGGCCGCCCCCTGCACCCCGCTCTACGTCTGAGAATTCATCGTATGTTCCCCTGCCCTCCTGGAAACCTGATTTCTTTACCCAAGTAGAATCCTCTGTTCTCATTCCCCATACCGCAGCCTCTCAGCAACTGACAGGAATCCGGCAATTTTTTGGAGAAGTCGACCTCTTTAATGCTATGCGGGCTTTTGCTGTCTTTTTGACGGTTTTGACATTGATTACAGGAATCTTTTTGCTAATCGCAACGTTGAAAGCTTCCGCTGATTCCTCCTCGGTCGACACACCTGTCGCACTGGACCTTGACCCTACACAAAACCGGGCGCAATATCCGAGTTCCGCTCACGCCAAAACCTGGGACTGGGACTACGATTTACCTGATATAGAGACCTTTGAAGAACCCAAACAGGAGGACGCTTCGCCTTCGGTATCAAAGAACAACGTTGATACACCGTGGGCTGAGCTTACACTCGAAGAACTCGATTTTTCGTCGCCGGCTGGCACGCCGGTGGATCAGCATTCTGGGAATCGAGGCGAACAGCGTCAAAACGATGTAAAAGCACGGCTTCGGGAACTATCCCAAGCCTTACCCGACCAAGACCTCAGCGTGATTGCGTTTGCTCGCTTGCCGTTGGGAAATCCGCAAGAAACCGCACGTCGTCTCTTTGATGCGGTAGGAAGCCAAGAAGGTTTTGAAACTCCCAGCTTTTATGCTGTGATTCTCCCCGGAATAGGGCTAGAAACCGCTCTGCAAAAAGCAAAAGCCGCTTCGCTAGCACTTCCTGGTGTCGTTGCTGGTGTCAGTGCCCTTTCCGGACGCGCTACTTTCGCCGAAACTCTGCTCGACGAGGCTGAACGAGCCTTACAACGGGCTGTTGAAACCGCTCGCCCCGCACTGGGGTACAAAGTGTTAACTCAACACTCTTGGGTATAAGTAAGGCTATTCCGGAAGCGCAGACCGTTTGCTAACATGGGTAGCAACTAATGTACCCCCTGCGCCTCAAGGTGCCTCAGAGTGGCCAGTCTTGGTCACCCGGGGTACGCAAGGGGTTTTAGCCCTGAACTGCGAAGGCTGTCAGGTAACCTTCCTGTTGAAATACAAGGAGCAGAACTCCTAACTGTGATCTCGGTGCGGTAGCTACCAAAATAAAGTAGCTCAATTTGCCTATAGTTTTGGTCATTACCGTCAAAGGAACGTATGATTTAATCGTACTCAGGGCACGAAGTAAATCTGTTTCTTTGACAAAGGCTGCCAACTGCACATAACTTTTCCCTTTCAGAGACGTCACATGGGTCACATTACCCAAAATGGGCCCCTTTAATAGACCGGGAACTGCTACCGCTGAAGCTGGTGGCAGAGGTGGCGCCAAAGCCAGTGCGGGAGCAGCCACTGCCGGTGTTTCTGACGGAACCGGTGCGGGAGCTGGTGCGCTTGTTACTGGGGCGGGAGTTGGTACCGGAGTTGGTACAGGTACCGGAGTTGGCACGGGTACAGGAGCTTCGGCAACAGGGGCTGGAGCCGGAGGGGCTATCGCAGGAGCCGGTGCGGGAGGTGGCAAAGGAAGCGGTACGGGTAAGGGCAAAGGAGCAGAAACAGCGGGTAAGCTATTAGAGGTAGGTAATGGTGCTGGGGCTGCTGTGGGTACCGGCGATGGTGAGGGCGATAATGCTATCGGTGGCGTCGCTGGTTTGCTAGACTTCATCACGGGAGGTGTAATTGGCGTGGGAGAAGGCAAAGGTGGCGCCTTAGTTGCCGCTGGCGCAGGGCTAGCCGTCGACGGCGAAGGTGACACGTCGGAGTCGGGATTCCACGTCTTGTCGTTCCCCGAGGCCAGGTAGCCTTCTAAAGAATTATCAATTTGAACAGAAACTGGCACGCTTTCGCCCTTTTCCATACCCAAAGCCGCAGCGGCCTTAGGCGAAAGTACCACGAGGCTGGGTGACCCCAGCGGCAGACTAGAGGTGACTCGTACTTGTACGGTTTTATGGGTCTGGTAGCTTTCGACGATCAAAATCGTGTTGCGAGGAAACTGATCGGTGGCGGCAAAATATCCGTCAAGAGGAAGCGAGGGGTCTGACCAAACTTCGGCTTGCCCCTTCCAACTGGTCTGAGCCCAAACAGGCGTGCTGAAACAGAGAAAGGCCAGTAGGATGCCAAAAGCATGCTTCATATTTTCCTCCACCCTAGTGTTTCGACAAATCTTTCTTCATTCCTTAGCTTGGCTTACAACGAAATACAACAAGCGGCCTCAACGAACAAAATACGGCCCTGCTTCAAGTCCCTGTCCCTGGGAATCTTTGGTATAAAACATCAGCCAGCGTGCTTGCGGTGGCCCTTGAACAGGGGGGGGGTTCAATAGCGGAGAGGATACAACGTGGTCGGTCAACTGCAACGAGCCTATAAAATTCCCCTGAGAATCGTATACCCATGCCAAGCAGGGGAGCGGGAAATGCTCGATCTCATACGGCGCTTTTGCCTGAAACACCGGTTTGGACAGCGGAGACGGTTTTGTGACACCCAAAGGAGCTGGTAAGGTAAACTCTGATTCAGAGGTTTGACCCGCATTTGTCACCACAGTAACTGTCCAGGTCCCCGTCGGCAGAGCACTGCCCTCGGTGGACTCCAGGTTATTAGTCCCTAACCAGATGGCCTCTCCGTCTTGCCGGTAGGCCCAATTCGTTTTATCGAGCTTCCACCAGACCTCCGAGGCGGGGTGTCGGATTATGATTTTTTTGATGTCCGTCCAGCCATCTTTGTTTTGGACTTGGGCCCAAACTGACAATCGCTCACCCCACTCTTTAGTAGCCGGGTTAAAACGGTGATTGAGCTGAGTAAATGTTTGAATGATGGCGGGAGTTGACGGCTGGCAGGAGCTTAAGGTGAAAACCAAGCATACCAGACTGCAACCGAGTTTTCCGAGCGTTTCTATCGATTTTATAAAAGACGGGCTGCGTCTTGCAGGGCTTGAATCCACAGGTCGACCTCTTCGACCGTATTATAGAGATAAAAGCTCGCTCTGGCAGTAGAAACCACACCGAGTTTGCGGGCTAAGGGGTGGGCACAGTGGTGGCCAGCCCTAACGGCAATGCCTTTCTGATCAAGAAAGGCGGCCAAATCGTGCGAATGCACACCCTCGAGGGTAAAGGCAATTACCCCGCCACGGTTCTTGGCGTGCCCAAAAACCGTCAGGCCTGGCACCTTAACCACCTGCGTCAGTGCATATTGCGTCAACGCTTGCTCATACTCGTGTACCCAGGCTAGATCGGCTGCTTCAAGGTAATCCATTGCGACGCCGAGACCAACCGCCCCCTCCATATTAGGAGTCCCTGCTTCAAACTTATACGGTAAAACATTGGGTTCGAACCCCTCTAGGGTTACCGAACGAATCATTTCTCCGCCGCCGGCAAAGGGAGGTAGAGCCTCCAAACGTGCCCTTTTGCCATACAAAACCCCTATTCCCGTAGGACCAA
>JABEVK010000086.1 GCA_013044245.1 Spirochaetales bacterium
ACCCAAATTTCTCTTAGATCTTCTTCCTTGCTCATCAAGGTGGTCAATTATGCTCACCAAATCTCTTCATCACCTGATCCCGGTAAGGTCAAACGCAGGGCAAAATCACTTCCCCCGCATTGGGTAACTGTGGCCGCCCCTCTCAGCCGACTTGTCAGAAAGGTTCGCGGTGAGGCATTTCAGTTTACCTTCGGACAATTGCTCACTTTGGCGTCCGGAGCTTCGAGCGGCCCGTTCCTCGGTTTAGCCCTCTTCAAAACTGCGCTCAACGGCCTGTGCTAATTCTTCGGCGGGAAGGAACACCACCCTGTAGGTTCCTACCACGACGCCGTCGTCCGTCACAACGATCTCGTACTCCGTCACGATAAGATTGCCCAAACGGTTGGACGTACCTCGAACCTTGACGAGGTCTACCCCCGAAGGCTGATACAACCCGGGAATGGGGTTGCCCTTTTTCAAGACCTTCCACCGTTGGTCCAATTCGGGTAAGAAATTTTCGTGATCGGCAGAGCACTCCACCGGCAACTCCTTTCTACCCCTGCGGCTTCTTTCGACCTGTTAAAACTTTAACAGGTTCATCGGACAAACATCCTGACACTGCTCGATTTTCAGCTTTTCCGCCTTATTTTGAATCCAGGACTGCTCACAATCATGATTGAGACTTAAATTCACCAACATATAAGCACAATCTCACGCGTTTCAAGTCACAATCACAACGCGTTTGAGTCTTGTTCTCGTAAGAAACGTGATTACGCTGAGCAAAATTCACGTTCTAAGCGTCGGGATGATTCGATTTTCGCTTCTACAGCACCTTCGAGTCCGGTCGCAACCTGTTAAACATTTAACAGGTTGACCTAAAATCCCGCAGCAACTCTGTTTCTTCTTGTATTAGAACTTCTCGTAAATTATTATTAGTTCACTTAGGTTTATAGGAGAATTCATGACTCTGAAGGGCTTCCACTCTCTCCGTGAGATCTATCGAGGGGCAGGTTCAACCGTTTTTCGCGCTGTCCGCGAACGCGACCAGTCCACCGTCATTTTAAAATGCGGTGCCGGCGAGCTTCCCACAACCTCACGTAACTCACGACTTCGTCATGAATACGAGATAGGTATCAGTCTTAAGGATATACCCGGGGTCATCAAGTATCTTGACCTCCTCGATTCTGAAATCGGCTTTGTTATCGTTCTGGAAGATATCGACGGAATGCCGCTACGGGAATTCTTTCAAACCTTTCAACCGCATATTACTACGGTAATCGAAACCACACTACAGATCGCGCAAGTCCTGGCAGCTATCCATGATCGAGGCGTCATCCACAAGGACCTCAATCCATCAAATATCGTTGTCGATGGCACCGGGAACAACCTTAGGCTCATCGACTTTGAGCTTGCTATTAACTTACCGCGCGAGACTCAACAAATTAAGCCACCAGAACTGATCGAGGGAACACTAGCGTATATTTCGCCCGAACAGACGGGGCGGATGAACTGTCCTGTGGATCTCAGAACTGACCTGTATTCCTTGGGCGTTATGTTTTACGAGAGCTTAGCTGGTCAGCTTCCCTTTTCCGCCGAGGACAAAAATGAACTTATCCATCGCCATATTGCCCTTGTTCCCGAACCGCCCCTAGTAGCCTCGTCAGAATATGAACGCTGCGTCTCGGCAGTTGTCCTTAAACTTTTAGCCAAGGCCCCCGAAAACCGTTATTGCAGTGCGTATGGCCTAGTTGCCGACCTTAATTTTCTTCTTTCAAACAGTAACGATGCGTCAGCCTTAGCCGATTTTTCTCCTGGACGACACGATCAATCCCATCTGCTTCTAATCCCTTCAAAACTTTATGGACGTGAAACCGAGACCCAAACACTCTTTGACACCTACGCTCAAGTAGCCTCAGGACAAACAGCACTTGTGCTGGTAAACGGAGGTGCGGGAGTTGGTAAATCGTCCCTAATTCAGGAGCTTCATAAGCCGCTTTCGGCAGGAAGAGGCTTTTTTTTGTCAGGCAAGTTCGATCAGTTTGGCCGTAGCGTCCCCTATTCCGCATTTTTAACGGCTTTTATCCCCCTGTTCCGCCGACTTATTTCAGAGCCAGACGACCGCGTCCAAACCTGGAAATCTTTGGTTCTTGAAATGGCCAACAGTGCTATTTCAGCTCTGTTTGAGGTACTTCCTGAAATCGCCTGGCTGGTGGGGGAGCAACCCCCTGCTCCTGTCCTTGAACCGCAAGAAGCGCACAACCGCTTTTTACACCTCATGGAGGGGCTGGTCCGGGTCTTCGCGTCCCCAGAACACCCTCTAGTTCTTTTTATCGATGACTTGCAATGGGCGGACTCGGCTTCGCTGGACCTGCTTGAGCGCCTATTGAGCGAACAGGCACTTCGGGGCCTGCTGATTCTCGGAGCCTATCGCGACCAAGAGGTCGACGATGCGCATCCGTTAAGGCTGTTGTTGCGAAGGCTTAATACCGAACTCTTTGTGTTTCAACAAATTTCTCTCAGTCCCCTAACGGCTTCCCCCTTAATTCATTTAGTCGCCGATTCCCTTTCACTAACACCTGAGGACGTGCAATCCCTGACCAGCATTTTGTTCGAAAAAACACAGGGCAACCCTTTCTTTTTTACGCAAATGTTACGCCACCTTTTTGAACAACGGCTGTTACGTTACTCCCCCGAAGAACAAAAGTGGACGTGGGATATTCCAGCAATCAAGCGTCTTGAAGTTGCTGAAAATGTTGTCGATTACCTTGTGGCCAAACTAAAAAAACTCCCCCCGGAAACCGCGCAAATATTGGCTATTGCCTCATGTATTGGGCCTAACTTCGCCCTTAACGCCGTTTCATCGGCGAGAGGGCTAAGCGCTGAAGAGTTGTTAAGTTGGCTCCCGCCGGCCTTGCATGAAGAACTCATTTACCCCTTCGATGACGGCTATCGGTTCATGCACGACCGCATTCAACAAGCGGCTGGCCATTTGTTGTCAGATCTCGAGAAGGCAATGGTTCACTGGCGATTGGGAAACTATTGGCTTCAAGAGGCCCACTCCCCCAAGCAGTTCAACGAAAACCTTTTTCATATTGTTGATCACCTCAATGTGGGAATTGCAGTACTGGAGACGTCGGACACTGACACGGAACAACGCGTTGCTTTGGCCGGCTATAACCTTCAAGCCGGACAAAAAGCGAAAAGTTCGGGAGCCTTCCGGGAAGCTAAAGTATACTTAGAACTCGGTAGAGCAATTTTGGAACCGTTTGATCCTTGGCAAACGTATTACCAAAACCGCTTGCGCCTCCAACTTGATCTAGCCGAATGCTTGTCCTTTCTTGGTGATAACTCTGGTGCTTTGGGGCTTTACCAAGAAGCCCTGAGTAAAGCGATGACACGTCAAGACCGCGCCCTTGTGCACGAAAATCTCATTCACTTTTATACGAACCTTGGGCAGTTTCAAGAGGCCTATCAAGTCTCGAGGCAGGCACTTAAACCCTTTGCTGTTAGTTTACCTCCAGGTTTTTTGCCACCTGTATTTATCAAGGATCTAGTCACTTGCAAAATACTTTGGGGAAAACGCCGTGCTGAGGATCTACTCCAATTGCCTGAATGCACCAACGAGGAGCGGGCCACCGCCATGCGACTTGTAGCTGCCGTACTCAAGGCCTGTTACCAGATCCGCCCCGAACTCTGCGTCGCTAACGCTTTTAAACTCATCAACATGGCGCTAAAATTTGGGCTGATCCGTGATCTTCCTGTGGCCTTTATGGCGGCGGGAGGAATTTTTTTAGGCAGTATCATCGGCAAGCACCAAGTAGGATGGGATTTTGGTCAGCTCGCCTTAGCGGTAATCGAAAAGTATCAAAACGAAAAACAAAAACCAGAGGTCAACTTTATCTATGGCTATTTTGTGCATTTTTGGAAGAAGTCCGCCGCTGATGCCGAGAGATACTTTCATACAGCTTACGACTCGGCACAACAAACCGGAGACCATTTTCATCTTTCATGCGCGGCTTGCACCCTCGTCGAAAGCGCATGGATCCGCGGCGAAAACTTTGATGAACTAACTAGTCTAGCACAAGCCTACCAGACACTTTTGAAAAAAATTGACCGCCACGAAGCTTCGGGTGCGATTCAAGCGGTAACGCAAGCCATCGCCAACCTTCAAGGAAAGACCCAATCACCCCTCCGCTGGGACAGTGAGGAGTTTGCTGAATCTGCCTACAAAACCCAGATTGCTCAGTATGATTTACGGCACTTCTCTCATTTTTACTTCATCAATAAGATGCAGACCTTGTATCTCTGGCAGGAATACGCTGAGGCTTGGAGAATCTGCGAGGAATCCCGAAGCTACCTCAAGTATTCAGTCGGCATGCTCCACACTACGGAACACTACTTTTATCAAGGATTGATAGCCGCCGTTCACCCCCAATTTTCACTAGCCCGAAAGAAAGCTATCGTTCATAGTGTTGTAAAACGCTTTACAGCATGGGCCTCTGAAAACCCCGAGAACTTTGAGCACAAACGCTATTTGTTGGCCGCAGAAGAAGCCCGCCTGAAAAGAAAAAAACAAAAAGCTCTTTTTCTTTACCAAGCGGCTATTCAAGCCGCCCAACAACAAAAATCCTACCAAAACAAAGCCCTTGCGGAAGAACGTTGTGCGCTCTTTTTGCTCAATGACGGGCACACTGACTTGGCATCGCGCCTACTCCGTTCAGCCAAAGCTGGTTACGAGTATTGGGGGGCGACCGCTAAGGCCGACGCGTTAGTGGAGGCTTTTCCGGCATTTGATTTACAACTTTCGCTGCAGGAAAGCTCTCTGACTACCTCACGACGAAAAACGAAACGCCACTCGTTAAGTACGGATCATAACCTCGATCTCGACTTGGGTAGCATCTTAAAAGCGACGCAAGCCATCAGCCAAGAAATTCAATACGATGGTCTTTTGGGTAAATTGATTGGCATCATTCTCGAAAGCGCTGGTGCACAAAAAGGATTTATCTTAACGCCAGCATCGAATACCTTCAAAATTGAGGTGCGAGGCGAGCTAGGTCAGCCACCGCAAATCCTGCATACGGAAGCGAACACAACACAAGAAATTTCTGAAGCGGTCCTGCGCTATGTCAGGATGACCAAAGAAACTTTTATCCTTGACCAGACGACTAAATTTTTACCCTTCACCGACCAAAGTACAGCCCTAGCCTCGACAAAATCCTTACTGTGCACGCCTGTACTGCATCAGGGTCAGGTCATTGCCCTGATCTATCTCGTGAACAACCTCTCAGACGGTGCCTTCACTCCGGCTAGTCTTGCTGTCCTTACTATGCTTTCTGCGCAAGCTGCGATTTCTATTGAAAACGCCCGTAACTATGAGCAGATGGAAAAAAAGGTAGCTGTACGGACAAAAGACCTCAAGATTGCACAAGAAACGAGCAATCGCCTCCTGTTAAACATTCTTCCGATTAGCATAGCCGACGAATTAAAACAGTTTGGAAAAGTCGTCCCACGTATTCACAAAAATGCAACCGTCTTATTTACTGACTTTAGCAACTTCACAACGTTGGCTAGTCGTATGACTCCCCTGGAGCTTATCAATACTTTAGGACAATACTTCTCGACCTTTGACGAAATTTGTTCCCGGTATGGACTCGAGAAACTCAAAACGATTGGTGATGCCTATATGGCCGTTTGCGGACTTCCCCTCGATAATCCGACTCACGCGGTGAGCTCCTGCCTTGCTGCCCTAGAAATGTCAGCGTATGTCCAAGCCCAGCAAAACGAAGACCGTCCCTGGAGTATCAGGATTGGACTCCATTCCGGTGAAGTAGTTGCCGGCGTGGTGGGTACGAATAAATTTGCTTACGATATTTGGGGCGATACGGTAAATATTGCCTCTCGCATGGAATCCGCCGGCTCACCGGGGCGTGTCAACGTTTCGGGGGTTTTATGGGAACAAGTCTCCCGGTATTTCGAAGCCGAAGCTCGAGGCCTCATCGCTGCCAAGAACCGCGGCGACTTGCCCATGTATTACCTGGACCGTGTTCGTGCCGAATACTCCGCTGACGCTTCAGGCGTCCTCGCCAGCCACGACTTCTTAAGCCAACTGAAGCGTTGGAAAGAGTCTGGCGTTCAGCCGTGAGGCTGCCCTGTAGGGAGGGCTTCGTGCCCTTCGTTCGCCGAAATAACAGGGGTGGGTTCTTTTGTCAGAATCACCTGCATCACCTCATTAGTTGCATGAGTACCAGTATTAGGAACGAGTGGTAAGGGGTTATCCGCTTCGATGCCGCCATAAATGTAACCGATTAAGATGCCTTTCCCCTGAGGAAACTGATCAAGGTTAAGAACACCGTTAGGCAAGGCCAAACCCGAGGTTCGCAAAGAGGGCAACTCAAGAAAATCCGCTGATGCGCCTAACAGCCTGTGTCCAGGGAGGGGATTGGTAGCCACATATTCCGATGTACCAGCTGTGGTTTCTACTTGGAAGGCAACATCTTCGACAAAAGGAAAACCATCATTCCGTTTTTCTTTTGAGACCCGCTGATATGCCGCGGCATGCACCGCTGATTGATGCATCCAATAATGACCAATGCCCCCCACCAGACAGCGGTAAATAGTTTGTGTCGAAGGTGACCAGAAACGAAGGACCGGACATTCATATTGGCTGAACTTCTGACTGAAGTTGGTATCCACGTGATAGGCACCATCCGCGTTAATCGTGATCGGTTGAACATAAGCTCCAATGATCCCTGGGCGAAAGACACCTCCCAACGCTATGATTCTCGGTGTTCCATTGGGCGAAACATCTTCAACAATGTTCCCATCACGTCGATGAAAAGGGTGTCCAGCCTGTTGCACTTGGTCTTGAGGATAGTAGATGGTACTGACCGCACCAATTCGATCAAGAGTGCCAGCCTTCAGACGAAACATACGGTCAGGATTGTCAAGTTTTTCCGCCCTCTTCCCCCTTGACACCACTTTTATTAACCTCTAAATTTCAGTAGCAAACGATTGCGCTATGCCAAAACCCGCGCAAAGAGGTGTCATGCTTTCTCTCCCGGTTTACTTTTCTTCTGAAAGCATCCTGACCGCCGAAGCAAGCGCCACCCGTGAGCTTTTGCGCCAGGCGTGCCACGACTTCACCAAAGTTAGCGTTCTTCTTCCGTCAACCATGGCCACAGGGCTATTGACCGAAACCAGCCGGTGGCTGGATTTACTCTTTTCTGAACTCCCCCTAGAACGTCTTGTTCTCCCCTCGTCGCGCTTTTCCCTGCTGGCGTTGGGGGGTGCCCTCTTGGTTTCTTCTAGCCAACCTTTGTGCCAAAGCTGGGAGTCAGCCGGGGGCCAAACCATTCTTTTTCAGACGGTTGATGAAACCAGTCAGCGGTTAGCTTCTTTTTGTTTTGCCTCGGCAAAAGGCCAGGGCGCCTCCGCTCTCGACCTTTCGGACTTATACAGCCGCACCTTGTACTTTGCCTCGCGGGCCCACGCCCACCAGAGACTACCCGGAAGCTCGTTGCCCTACGTGACACACCTGGTCCAGGTTGCTCAAGAAATCATGCTCACGGCTCATCAGGAACCACTCCCTTTAACTTTAGCTCTCCCAGTGGCCCTTCTTCATGATGTTCTTGAAGATACTCCGGTCACGGTGGCCGAGCTTGAAGCCTTTGCCGGAAGCACCGTCACTGAAGCAGTCCAGGCCTTAACCAAGAACCCAGACCTACCCGCACAACACCGAATGAGAGAATGTCTTGATCGCCTCCGCCGGGCAGGTCCCTTACCTGCTGCTGTAAAACTGGCAGACCGGCTAGTCAACCTTCAAGCCCCCCCCACTACGTGGAGTGCTGAAAAAATTGCTCACTACCGAGACGAAGGCCAACAGATCTTACAAGAGCTAGGCTGGGCGTCGCCCCACTTGGCGTTTCGTCTTCAAGCTCGTCTGGAACAATATCCCCCCGTCACTTTTTCAGGAGGAGTGCTATGAATTCACCGCTAACGATGGCGGATTATGCCAAAATTGCCCGCCAAGCCGGTGCCGAGGGAGCCGTTTTGTTAAAAAACGACCGCCAAGCCTTGCCGCTGAGGCCCGCTGATCGTGTGGCTGTTTTTGGTCGCATCCAAAACTCTTACTATAAAAGCGGAACAGGTTCAGGTGGTCTGGTCAACACCGCCTATACCGTAGGAATCCTTGAAGGGCTCGCCGCTCAACAGGTGTCGTTGCACCAAGGGTTACAAAAGGTCTACCAGGACTGGGAAGTGCAAAACCCCTTTGATGAGGGGGCTGGCTGGGCACAAGAACCCTGGTCACAAAAAGAAATGCCGCTCACCGCCGAATTGGTTCAACAAGTCGCACAAGAAGCGGATGCCGCCGTAATCATCATTGGGCGTACCGCCGGTGAAGATCATGACAATGAAGCGCAACCAGGTAGTTACCTCCTTTCGGAGACTGAGACAGAAATGCTGGCGCTTGTCAGTCGTTTTTTTACTCGCAGTATCGTTGTGCTCAACGTAGGCAACATCCTCGATATGAAGTGGGTGAAAGAGTTTGACCCGGCTGGGGTTTTACTGGTCTGGCATGGTGGTCAAGAGGGTGGTAATGCCGTTGCCGACGTCTTGACCGGGGCAGTTACTCCCAGCGGTAAACTCACCGACACCATCGCTGACGACATCTCTGATTACCCGGCCCACGCCTTTTTTGGCGATCGCCTACGCAACGTCTACCATGAAGATATTTTTGTGGGCTACCGTTTTTTTGAAACAGCAGCTCCTCACAAGGTCCTCTACCCTTTTGGCTTTGGCCTTTCATACACGACCTTCAGTCTTGCGGCAACCGCCTTCTCCCAGGACTTGACACTTCGCGTTTCTGTATCGGTCACCAATACCGGTAAACGCCCTGGTAAAGAAGTCGTCCAGTTGTACCGCGAAGCTCCTCAAGGACTGTTAGGTCGCCCCGCACGCGAGCTTTCGGACTTTGCTAAAACTCCCCTTTTAGCGCCCGGCGAAACTTGTACCGTGAACTTGTCCTTTAACCTGGCTGATGCCGCCGGCTATGATGATGACGGCCGGACCGGTTACCCTTCTTCGTATGTGCTCGAGGCAGGGACTTACCGATTTTATGTCGGTACCGATGTACGCCAAGCCAAGTTTCTCGAAGCCCTGACCCTCGACCAACTCAAGGTTATCCGTGTTTGTCGCGAAGCTCTCGCCCCGAAGACTTCATTCACTCGTCTACATGCGCAGGCGGGAACACCGGTGCTGGTGAGTGAGTCTACTCCCGAACGAACGCAAGACCTGGCCGATCGTCTAAGAGAGGTCTCCTATGCTCCTTCCTACATGGGGGTACAAGGGTGGCTCCTTAACGACGTTGCCGAGGGTAAGGTTAGTCTTGAGACGTTTTTGTCCCAACTTACTGACGAAGACATGGCCCATTTAGCCTTGGGCGAAGGGATGTGTTCCCCCAAGGTCACCCCTGGAACCGCGGCCGCTTTTGGCGGTGTTACCGAGCGGCTGTTAACGTTTGGTATTCCCCTGGCTTGCTGTGCTGACGGACCTTCGGGTATCCGCATGGACAACGGGCAGATAGCTTTCAGCTTACCCAATGGAACCTGCCTGGCCAGCACTTTTAATACCGTCCTTGTTGAAGAACTTCACCAGCATTTGGGCCAGGAACTTCAACGTAACCACATCGACGCAATCTTGGGCCCAGGCATGAATCTGCACCGACATCCCCTGAACGGTCGCAATTTTGAATACTTTTCTGAAGACCCCCTTCTCACCGGCAAGATGGCCTGCGCCTGTTTGGCAGGTCTGCATCGCCAAGGCGTGACGGGAGTTCTCAAGCACTTCGCAGCCAACAACCAAGAATCAGGGCGAAAAACTTGCGACAGTGTTGTTTCGGAACGCGCGTTGCGTGAAATCTACCTCAAGGGCTTCGAGATCGCTGTCCGCGAAGGTAAAGCCCGGATGCTCATGACAACTTATGGCGCCATCAACGGTATCTGGACAGCCTCGAACTACGACCTCTTAACGGTAATTTTAAGGGACGAATGGGGCTTTGACGGCTTGGTGATGACCGATTGGTGGGCGGCAATGAATAACGACCAAGACGAAGCCTCCCTGAATGCGGCGGCGTATATGGTACGAGCCCAAAATGATGTGTATATGGTCGTTCCCGATGCGCGGGACAACCCCCAACTAACCGACCTGCGTCAAGCGATCGACTCGGGCCGCCTAACACGGGGTCAGCTCTTTCGCGGCGCTCGAAATATTTGCCAGGTTTTGCAAGAACTACCGGCGCTTAACCGACTCACACACACAGTAGCCGAACCCAGCGAGGATACTGAACTTCCCACCGGCGATCTTGTCTATCAAAAGGCGGGACTGCTGGACTTGAGCGGCCTCAAGACAGCAAAAGGTGCGGTCAACGTGCTGGGCCTCTTATTTGACGAAATTGGCGAGTACGAAATACGCTTGACGCTACGCTCAGAGGCCAGCCCCCTTGCGCAATTGCCGCTAACGTTTTCGCTGAGCGGAAAACACACCACGACAATAACGGTACCCGGACGCCAAACAGAATGGACCGAGTACGTGTACCCCCTCGGCCTTTTCAAAAACCCTTCAGGTTACCTCAAGCTTTTCTTTGCCCAGGGCGGACTAGGGGTAAAAGCTATTCAAGTCAGCCGCTTAGGGGGATCTCACTGAGGGCACGCGCCACCAAAAGAGCGTCGAAACAAGCTGCCCGTTCTCGGCAAGATCTTGTCGGCGAACTATTTGCCAGCCTGCCGCCAAGCCGTAGTCTTGAATGTTGTCCGGGTCGTGGTGGTAGGCCTGAATCTGAAATCTTCGGGTTCCCGCTTTTAAGGTCGGGGCTTCACGTTGCGGAATCGAGTTCATCAACACCTCGCCCCCTGGCTGAACCAAGGCGCCCAGCGACTCAAAAAACACTTCAGGACGCGAAAAGTGCACCAACACAAAAAACGCGGTGACGATGTTGACCCGTGTCCGGCGCTCGGCCCAACGACGACAGTCGTCGGTGTTGGTAAGGTCTAAGCGGTCAAATTGGGCCCCAGCGACGCGCTTTGCCGCACGCGCTAACATGGCACGACTAATGTCCACGCCAAAAAGCTGTGTGGTGAGCTCCCAGCGAGCGACACGAGCCAGGGTTCGGCCATCTCCACAACCGGCGTCGAGCAGGGTTGGTTTGCAAGTCGGAGCTTCGAGCGCTTGTCTGAGCCAGGTGCGGGCCTGTTCCCAATCAAAACTGTCAAGGTGAGGATGATCGTCTTTATAAGACGGCGCGTATAAATCGTAGCCAGGTTCCGGGCGGAGCGTCATATCGGCATCATAACGACACGGCATCACAACGTCACCCTTCTGGCGCGTCGAGACAAGTGTCGTTACAATAAAGCCATGGAAGAACTTTTTGATATCTGCGACTCCTCGGGCAAACTCACCGGTGAAAGTCTGCCCCGAAGCGTCGTCCACGCCCGAGGCCTTTGGCACAAAAGTGCTCAACTGTGGATCATTGACAGCCGTGGCCGCCTCCTTTTGCAACGGAGAGACGAACGAAAGCAAACTGACCCCGGCAAATGGGATATTTCGGTAGCTGGTCACGTTTCGGCGGGGCAAACTGTCCTCGAAGCGGCTGTGCGCGAAACCCAAGAGGAGTTGGGACTTACTCTGAATCCTGACGAGCTGGAACTAATCTTTATTGCGCCCCGCGAATACCTGGATACTGCTCAGCAGTTCTTTGATCGTGAGTTTCATCATAACTTTCTGTGCCGTAAAGACGTGGATCTTACAAATCTGACCCTTCAACCGGGCGAAGTTATCGATGTAACCTGGCAAAGTTTGGGCGATTTTTACCATAGGGTCGAGGGTGATGATCCTACTCTTGTGGGACGTCCCGGTGAGTACACGGCCATGTTCAAGCACTTAGGGCTTGCTTGAGAAACATATTGTTTTTGCCGATACCTGGTGTATGGCCGACAAATCTGGAAACTGGTTCCTTGAGCTGATTCTCAATATTCTGATTCTGGGCGCCGTGGCGTTTATTACTCTGCAAGCGCGAGCCGAACAGGAGCGCGGCGTATCGACCCCTCTTTTGGCCGCCGTCTCGGGGGGAGCTCAAAGTATCAATCGTGCCCTGGGAAATAACTCTCCTAGTATTCCCGCACTCCCTGCCGTGCCTGCTCTGCCTGGCGCTCCGTCTCTGAACAATGCTGATTCAGCAGTCTCTACCTTGAACTTTACCAAAGCCTGGGGAGCCTTGCAAATTTGGGCGGCAGGACTCGACGGTAAGGTCACACAGGGTGAACTTAACGGTATTCTTGCCAATATGAAGTCAGGTTGGACCGATACGACGCAGTCGGCGCAAGACTACCTCAAACAAATCAACAACCGTATCAATCACGGCCAAACAGATGCCGTGATTCGTGAGGCGTTGGGGACTATTGCTAAAGTCGGTGCGGATAAAAAAGCCGAAGTCTTAGGAACAATTTCTAAGCTCATGGCACAAAACGGCGTTTCTTGGGGCCAAATTCAGGCGATGATGAGTAACTGGACGAGAGCGCTGACTGATCAAGCTCAAAAGCTGATCAGCCACTAATTTGACTCGTCGCCTTCTTCGTCGCCGGCGAAATCTACAGGAATCTCAAGCCGCTTAATTTTATTCTTAAGACCCTGGCGACTGATCTGCAGGTTCCGAGAAGTCTGCGAAATATTATAGTCGGCGTACCGCAGGGTTGAAAGGATGATTTCGCGTTCAATATCATCAATAAACAGCCGTAGATCGAGCGGTTCTTGTCCTGAGGGGAGCTGAATAGTGCGTACCACCGCTTTATCACCCTGAACCAACGCATACATCTGTGCGTTTTCTTTCAGAACTTGTTCGATATCCTCGGCAGTCACGCCGCCCGAGGAACGAGCCAGCAAATTAAGTTTTTCAAGCAGGCCAGCCAGCTCTTGAATGTTGCCCGGGTAGGCATACTTTGACAAAAGCTCGCGTTCTTTTCGACCCAATTCTGGTACTGGAGTACTCTTGCGCTGGGCCAAGGCCTCGAAAATCGCCAGGATATCCTCGCGCCGTTCGCGTAAGGGTGGCATTTTGATCTGAAGGTTGGCAATCTTGTAATACAACTCTTTGCGAAAGTCACCCTTTTCCATTTCAGGAAGCAAGGTCGTTCTGCTAGTAAACAGTACACGGACATCTGCTGAGCGTTCTTCAGTACCACCCACCGGGTAGTAGGTACCATACTGCAAAAACTTTAAAACCTTGGCTTGCAGAGGTTTCGAAAGTTCTTGGACGTCCTCAATAACCAACGTCCCCTCCCGGGCGGCATCCAAAAAGCCATCCTTGGGCTGTCTTTGCCCCAAAGAAGGGTTTTTCACCGCGCCAAAGAGTTCTAATTCTAAAAGTTCCGAGGGAATTGTTGTACAGCTGACCCCCACATACGGCTTTTGCCGGCGAGGCGACAGCTCGTGAAGGATGCGGGCAACCGTCTTTTTTCCGGTGCCCTCTTCGCCCATGATCAAAATAGGGTGATCAGAAATCGCAAAAGCTTTGATTTGCTCTTTAATCTTGAGGATTAAAGGATTAGTACCAATCAGACCTTCGAGCGGTGATTTGGCATAAAAGCGCAGTTGCGTGTTTTCTTCCCGAAGGCGCTGGGCAGTTTCGACTAACTGTTGTTCCTCAGCGTTTTTTTCACGCTGATACTGAAGGTGCTTAAGGGCCTCAGCTACTGTCTGCACCAGCACTTGTGACTCAGCAGGCTTCAACAAATACGCAAAGAGTAAATTGGCGTTCACCGATTCCATCAGGTATTCGGCATCGGAATACGCCGACAAAACCAACGAAACAAAGTCGGTGGTGGTCTTACGAACCTCTTTAATCAAACCAAGCCCGGTTATGCCAGGCATCCGCATATCGGTGATGACAAGATCAAACGAATTATCGGCGCAAAACTTCAAGGCTTTTTTAGGATCCCGAAACGGGAATGTCTCATAGTCCTGTAAAACCTGTGTTAAAAAAGTCAAATTTACTTCGTCGTCATCGACCAAGACAATTTTCATTAAGTTCGCCATAGGCATGATCCTAACACAGTCTAGCTAGCATGCCAAGGGCGAACGTCCACAAAGTGTTCAATTCGAAGAGAAATTCTCGTCGTTGCCGGGAGGGGCTTCATGCATCACCAAAACCTGAGGATGTCCTTGCTGCTCAAGCGACTGCACCAAACTTTTCACGGCGTCGTCCGAGGCGGCTTCGAGGTAAATTCGATTCATTCCGTTTTGCACACGGGCCTTGGGCGTAAACCCCTCTTGGACGAGCAACTTGAAAAAGACTTTTGCGTTATCCGTCGACTGAAAAGCACCAACCTGGATAAAACGGGCAGGTGGTAGTGTCGATACCGGAGTTGCTGTGGCGGTGGGCGTTACTGTGGCGGTGGGCACACTGGCAACCGCCTTCTCTTTTTTGTGCTCGCGAGCTTGTGCGGCTTTGATAATCTGAGCCAAATCGGCCGGGGGTTCGGGAGTTTCATCCAAAGGAATGGGCCAAATACGTACCCGAGCCGTGCCTGCCGCAATCATTCCCAGCTTTTCGGCGGCCGCTTTCGATACGTCAATCAAGCGTCCCTTTACGTAGGGGCCTCGGTCGTTCACGGTTACTACCGTCCATTTTCCGTTGTCCAGGTTTACTACCTCAAGACGCACTCCTAGCCGCAAGGTCCGGTGCGCGGCGGTAAAAGCATTGGGATCGTAGGGTTGCCCCGAGGCTGTCAAATGACCATCAAATTGATCGCCGTAGTAACTGGCGATGCCGGTCTCACTGCTTTGAGCAAAAGCGGACATAGCTGACAGCAAAAGTGCTACAGCCGCTAAAATCATTACCTTCATAGTTTGCCTATCGGACAACTGTCAAAAAATCCTAACGAAAACCTCGGGAGAAGGACTGTTGTTTTCTAGCCGGATTTTCGGCATAATGCGACGTTAAAGCATGAACTTAACCCCAAGGATGGACAGGGATGAAAAAGGCGGATTTGATCAAGATCCTCAAAACAGCGGATCATGAGTGGAAATTCTACGACATTACCGAATTGGGCAAAGAAAAAGTGGCCAGACTCCCCTTTTCGTTGCGTGTTTTGTTAGAAAATCTCCTTCGCAACGATAACTTACCGGGAGCCGAGGAGCTTTTGGCCAACAAACATCAGTCCGACGCCGTTTATGAGATTCCGTTTTACCCTGCACGGGTGCTGATGCAGGACTTTACGGGCGTCCCCGCCGTAGTAGACCTCGCCGCTATGCGCGACGCCGTCGTCAAAGTTGGTGGTGATCCTCAAAAAATCAACCCCCTTGTCCCCGTTGACTTAGTCATCGACCATTCTGTGCAAATTGACTACTTCGGCCAACAAAACGCCCTGAGCAAAAACGTCGAAAAAGAGTATGAACGCAACCAAGAACGCTACGAATTTTTAAAGTGGGCACAAAAATCCTTTCAAAACTTTCGCGTTGTTCCCCCCAATAGTGGTATCTGCCACCAGGTCAACCTCGAATACCTGGCAAAATTGGTCGTTGAAAGCCCCAAAACAGCAGGCCTTTTGCACCCCGATACCGTGGTAGGGACCGACAGCCACACCACGATGATCAACGGCTTGGGCGTTGTCGGGTGGGGAGTAGGCGGGATAGAAGCCGAAGCAGTGATGCTGGGACAACCCTATTCAATGGGCATTCCCGAAGTGATCGGGATGAAGCTGACAGGTCGGCTAAAGCCGGGGACCACCGCCACCGACCTCGTCCTTACCGTCACCGAACGTCTCCGTAAATTTGGGGTTGTCGAAAAGTTCGTCGAGTTCTTTGGCCCGGGGCTCAAATCCCTCACCCTGCCGGACAGGGCCACAATTGCCAACATGAGCCCTGAATACGGTGCCACGATGGGGTTCTTTCCCGTAGATGAAGTCACGATCGATTACCTCAGGTTTACCGGCCGCGATAAAGAAGCCGACTTGGCCGAAGCCTACTGCCGCGCCAATGAACTTTTTTACACCGAAGACGCGCATCCGGAATACCGCGCCGTGCTTGAGTTGGACCTTGGAGAGGTCATTACCTCACTCGCTGGTCCCAACCGCCCTCAAGACAGACTTAAACTGAGTGACACGAAAGCGGCACTCGCCAAAGTGCTTCCCAGTGAAGCCGCAGGCCGAACTCCCGTCAGAGTTGATTTAGGCGGAAAATCAGTCGAGATCACCGATGGTATGGTGGCCATTGCCTCGATTACAAGCTGTACTAACACGGCCAACCCTGCTCTCATGCTAGGTAGTGCGCTATTAGCCAAAAAAGCGGTGGAGGCTGGACTCACCGTTCCTTCGTGGGTAAAAACCTCGTTGGCCCCGGGGTCTAAGGCTGTGCAAGATTACCTGGAACAGTCAGGCTTAATGGCCAGCCTCGAGGCGTTGGGCTTTCATCTAGCGGCGTTTGGCTGTGTCACCTGTATCGGTAACTCAGGCCCCCTACACCCGGCAATCGAAAAGGCACAAATCGACCATAATTTGTGCCTTGCGGCTGTACTTTCAGGGAACCGCAACTTTGAAGGTCGCATTCACCCCAATGTTAAAGCCTCATTCTTAGCCTCACCTCTTTTGGTGGTCGCCTTTGCGTTAGCTGGCCGGGTAGACCTCGATTTGACCACACAACCTCTAGGAATTGGACACAACGGCCAACCGGTCTTTTTAAAGGATGTCTGGCCCAGTAACGAAGAAACCGCCGATTTGATTCGGCGCTTTGTCACCAAAGAGTCGTATCAAAAACGCTATAAAACCATTTTTGACGGAGACAGTTATTGGAAGAACCTCAGTGTCTCGAATAACCCTGTCTATCAATGGAACAAAGCGTCCACCTACCTGCAATGTCCTCCCTACTTTGACGCGTTTCAGCTAAAAACGGACCGCTTGCGAGATATTGTCGCTGGGCGTTGTTTGCTCTCGTTAGGTGACAGCATCACCACCGACCATATTTCACCCGCCGGCAACATCCGCGCCGCCTACCCCGCAGGCAAGTACCTAGAAAGCCAAGGCGTCGGCCCTGCCGATTTTAATAGCTATGGCGCTCGTCGGGGCAACCATGAGGTCATGATGCGGGGAACTTTCGCCAACATCCGTATAAAAAACAAAATGGTTGATCCCAAAGAGGGTTCCTTTACGATCAAACTTCCCGAAGGCACGGAAATGTTTGTCTATGATGCCGCCATGGCCTACAAAGCCGAGAGCAAGGATCTCGTCGTCCTGGGCGGCAAAGAATACGGTACGGGCTCAAGCCGAGACTGGGCCGCCAAGGGAACCATGCTCCTCGGCGTTCGTGCGGTAATTGCGCAAAGCTTTGAACGCATCCACCGGTCTAACCTCGTGGGAATGGGAGTTCTTCCTTTGGTCTTTCTCGAAGGACAAAGCCCGGCCTCCTTGGGTTTGACGGGTACTGAGCAATTCTACCTTCATGGATTGGACTCGCTCAGCCCAGGTCAGTTAGTGACCGTCGAAGCCAAAGACGAACGCGGTATGGTCAGGAGTTTTCAGGCCAAGTGCCGCCTGGATACCGAGGTAGAAGTACAGTACTATCGCAACCGGGGAATACTCCCCTATGTTCTGCGTAAGATCCTGGCGACTTAAACACGCACTCGGCCGAACTCGTCATCAATTTTGTGACGAGATCACAAATCCTCGGGTGTGGGAAGGGGCAAGGTCAACCTAAAGACACTGCCCTTGCCCACCTCACTGGTGGCGGTCAGACGCCCTCCCAGAGAGCGGGCAATATCGGCGCAAAACATCAGCCCCAAGCCATTTCCTTTTTCGCCGGCAGTTCCAGCACGGGTGTTCTTTTTACCGTCCGTGAACAACTGTTTTAAGCGCTCAGGCTCAATGCCGGTTCCTTCATCCTGAACCTCGAGACTTAGCCCATCAGGCAGGGCTTGCGCCCGCAAGTGGACAACTGCCCCTCGAGGCGAAAACTTGATGGCATTCGAAACGAGGTTACGAAGCACAGTTTCGAGCGACCGTTCATCCGAGAGTGCCATGAGGAGAGGGTCTGATTGCAGTTCTAGCGAAATTTCTTTAGCCCGACAGGTAGCCTCAAGCCAGGCGGCAACCCCGCGAAATAGGTTCAAAAGATTGACCCAGACCGGTTCGCGCTGAGCTTGTTCTAACTGACCGGATACCCAGCCCAGGACATTCTCGAGCAAATCATAGGTTTGCGCGGCCGCCTTGTGCGACTCTTCGACCACCTCCAAAAGAGTTTCGTGGTCTGCTTGGGTTTCGAGCGCTAACCCCAGCAGATGCGTTAAGGTTCCCACCGGCCCCCGTAAATCATGGGCTAAAATGGTAAATAGGCGATTTCGCACCTCGTTAGCGGCTTTGAGTTGGTCTCGTTGCACTTGGAGTTCTCGTTGAAGCAAACGCAGTTCCGTAATGTCATGAGACATACCCACGAGCCCCACCACCTGGCCCCCTTCGTCACGCAGTGGTCCTTTTCGAGCCTTCAAAATTTTGTTTTGTCCGTTTATTTGGATAGTTTGCTCGTACTCCATGATTTTGCCAGTACTCATGACCCAATTGTCAGCCAAATGCATTTGACGAAAATCCACATTCTTGGAAGCTTCTTCGGGGGTTCGGCCAATCAGATCTTGCCCGCGTTCTGCCCCTAAGTCACGAGCCCCGGCGTCGTTAATTAGCAGGTAACGACCTTTTCGGTCCTTGGCGTAAATCGCCGATTCGGAGTTATTAAAGATGTAATCCAGCAAAGACAGACGCTGGTGAGTTTCAGTACTGTGACGGAGACACAACGCTAGGTCCGTAAACACCGCGAGGTATGCACTCCCGGCGCGGGTCGGCATGCGAGAAAACGAAGCTAAAAACCAATTGGCCTGACTGTCGAACTGCAACCGAAGCTCAAGGTTTTCCCACCGTTCTTGAGTGATGTTTTCTTCAAGACGGGTAAGGTCTTCAACGTTGATGATTCCTAATTTGCCCCAGGTTTTACCCACAGGGTCACAACCACATAATGAGGAAAAGCGGAGGTTCGCACCCAAAAGATGACCACTCTGATCGACGACAGCGGCCAAACCGGGGAGGTTTTGGAAAATCTGCCTAAAATCGTCCTCACAGAGCCTCATGGCATAAGGTTACAACCTCTCTTGATCTTGGCCAAGATCCTCATTTGGCAAATCGATAATTTTCAAAGAATTCCTTACAGTTGTCGGCGTGCAGGTAAAAAGTTATCTTTAACGTGAGGTATTCATGATTCGTAAGGTTAACCCCCAGGATGCCAGCGATCTTTGCGCCATCTACAACCCCTATGTTCAAAACACCATCGTCACCTTCGAAGAAACACCGGTTAGCGAAGACCAAATGCGGGACCGAATACGTGCGCAGGGCAACCAGTTCCCTTGGCTCGTTTTTGAAGAACAGAAAAGTGTTTTAGCCTACGCCTACGCATCGTCCTGGAAGGAGCGGAGCGCCTACCGTTTCACCGTCGAAACCACGGTTTATGTTCACCCCGACGCACGGGGCCGAGGTTGTGGCTCGGCGTTGTACCATACGCTTTTGCCGACTTTACAAGCTCAGGGGTTCCACAGGGCAGTGGCGTGCCTCGCCCTTCCCAACGAAGACAGTCAAAGGCTCCATGAAAAATTTGGTTTTAAACAAGTGGCGACATTTTCTGAAGTTGGGTTTAAGTTTGGCCGCTGGCTAGCCATCGGCTATTGGGAACTCTCCTTGGGTGAAATTGCAGGCCTCTGACCTTGAACCGGTAGTTTGATCTTGAATCAGGCCTTTGTGCGGTCTAAGCTGTTATAAAAGGGCTACGCTCAGAGTAAGTAAGCGAAGGATGGCAAAATGAAAGCAATCTTGGTACGACAGTGGGGCGGCCCCGAGGTGATGCAGTACGAAGAGGTTCCCAAACCCGAATTCGCCACACCAGGCCCCGTGCCCCGTGTTTTAGTCCGAGTGGCAGCCATCGGCGTGAATCCCTTCGACACCTATATGCGGTCAGGGAACTATAGCATTCAACCAGCCCTACCCTATATCCCCGGGGGTGACGCCGCCGGAGTGATCGAAGCGGTCGGTCCTGGTTCGCAGTTTATTCCCGGCCAGAGAGTCTGGATCGGCAACGCCCATTCCGCCTACGCGGAGTTTATGGCTGTGACCGAAAATCTTGTACACCCCTTATCTGAGCATCTTACGTTTTCGCAGGGAGCGGCCTTAGGTGTCCCCTACGCGACAGCTTATCACGCCTTGTTTCAGGTAGCCCAAGTCAAAGCTGGTGAAACGTTGCTAATTCACGGCGCCTCGGGCGGCGTGGGTATAGCCTTGGTACAAATGGCCAAGGCCTTCGGACTCATCGTTTTAGGAACGGCCGGCTCTGAGCCGGGGCGAGAAATGGTCCGTCGTGAAGGGGCCCACCAGGTGTTGAATCATGGAGCAGAGGGGTATCGCGAAGAAATTCTCCGCATCACCCAAAACCGCGGGGCTGACATCATCGTTGAAATGCGAGCCGACTTAAACCTTGAAGCCGATTTTCGGCTGGTAGCCCCCCGGGGCCGCATTGTCGTGGTGGGGAGTCGGGGCGAAGCTAAAGTTCTGCCCCGCGATTTGATGAGCCGACACGCCTCGCTTCACGCCTTTACACTCTTTGCCGCCACCCCGGCCG
>JABEVK010000087.1 GCA_013044245.1 Spirochaetales bacterium
CGTCAGCCGGCGAGCCCAGGCTTCAAGTCCCCAGCAATAGGCCAATCCCACTTTACGGTAACCCCGTACCTGAACAAACTCAAAGATTTCTTCTAGCCTCGACAATTCTCCTGCACGATCATCTACTAATTGTGCCGCCGCTTGAATGATCGCTTGAGTCTGGCCTTGGTGGTAGTCCGACAGCGTTTCTTGACGATCAAAGCTTTCGGCTTTACAGGATTGTTGTTGACGACAAGAATGTTGGGCACAGACCGTACAGTTCATTCTAACTCTTTGGTTGCCGCTATAGCCGCAATGGTTCCATCGGCTACAGCCGTCGTAATTTGGCGAAAAGGTTTGGCATTGACATCACCGGCCGAGAAAACCCCGGGAATATTCGTTCGCATTTCCGCATCAACTTCCACATAGCCCCAAGGGTCAAGTTTTAGCTTTCCCCCAAACATCTCAACATTAGGTTCAAACCCTATAAAAATGAAAACTCCCGCGCTATCCAGCTCTTTAACGGCACCTGTCTTAAGATCCTGGACGATAACGGACATATCAAACGGAGCTCGCTTGCGGATCTCGCGAACTTGATGCTCAAAGAGAAAATTCATCTTGGGTTCTGCAAGGGCTTTCGCCTGAGCTTCTTTGTTTGCCCGAAGGTGAGATGAACGATGAACTAAAGTGATTTTTGATGCGAATTTTGCCAAGAAAAGAGACTCTTCCACCGCAGAGTTCCCTCCACCAATCACGACGATCTCTTTGTCTTGATAGTACTTACCATCACAAGTCGCACAATAACTTACCCCGTGGCCACGGTATTCCAGCTCCCCGGGAACGCCTAAAAGTTTGGGTTTGGAACCTGTAGCAATAATAACCTTTCGTGCGAAAATAGTTTCCCAACCGTCTAGACGAACCGTGTGATTCTCTAAATCAACCTCGTCGACATCAACGGCAGAACGAAATTCAACTCCGTTGGCTTTTGCTTGCTCAGCAATGTTGTGACTTAACAGGTAGCCGTCTTGTGGTTGAATAAAGCCCGGGTAATTCGAAACTTGATGCGTCGTGGCAACAAATCCACCGGGAAGTGCGGTATCGACCACAAGAACCTTTTGATGAGCTTGAGCCAGGTAAATGCTTGCTGTCAGTCCCGCCGGGCCGCCTCCTAAAACCAGCACATCCACCCTGGTTTCTTGAGGCTGTACCTTGGCTTTTAAAGCGGGAACCTCGTGGGGTATCATGGCTTCAAATTGTGCTTCTAATTCTTTTCGACGAATTCCCCCCGTCAATTTGGAGCCCACTTGTTTACCGTTTTTAAAAAACAGAACAGAAGGACTGCCAGTCACATCCAAACTTTTAGCGAGCTCTCGGTTCGCCTGACGAAAAACTTTGACAAAACGAATTTTGTGTCCGTAGATTTCACTTAATGCCTCGTACTTGCTAGCCAAGGCTTCGCAGGGCGGACATTCACTGGAATAAAAATCGACAACAGCCAGCTCCTGTTGAAGAACATCAGTCTCAAAGTTCGCGGTGTCAGATTCTCTAATATTTAGCGACATAGGTTTCCTCGTTTTTTGTTTTAGGGTTTTCAGAAAAGTACAGTTCTAGACCCAACGATAAAAGTTCTCGTACTGGTCGACAGTCAGGAGAATGCACCCTTCCCGTCTGATTTTTGGCCACGGACGCACAGCCGCCGCCACAAGCCAAGGCCAAGGCGCACTCTTGGCATTCAGGAATACTGGTCACGTCACGTTCTTCCCAATCGTCAATCTTGTCCTGTTTCAGTGTAACGGTAGGGTAAAATGTTCCCAGCTCTTCGCCTGATTTTCCGACCGTGGCCGTGCAAGAAAAAATCTTTCCTGAAGCATCAAACGCCCATTCCGTTTTCGTACCAGGACATGAATCATAGAGCGGTGCTGGTAGTTCCCCTTGTTCCCAAAGAAACTTTGAAAGCGAAAATGCCGGTCGATGAAATTCAAGAATTTGCGGGGCGTCAGAAATGAGCCTGGCCAAGTCCTCATACATCTCTACCCGTGAATACAACACTTGAGCTTGAGACTGACACGTATGCAGTTCGTAATTTCGTCCCAGTTGAGTTTTAAAAAGTGAATGCGACGTCCAACCTTTTTCGATGGCTAATGAAGCCACCTGGGGCAATTCTCCTATATTATCTCGGTCCAGAACCATCCTTAAATTGATAGCAATCCCCGACTGAAGGGCCGCGCTAATACCCTCTACGATTCGTTCAAACGAAGACCCTCCTCCTTTAAGAGGACGTCGCCGGTTATGGACCTCGGCAAGTCCGTCTAACGTTACTTGAATTTCGCGAATGCGGTACCTTGAAAGCAACGGCACATAATCGACAAGGGTATACCCATTGGTAACGATAGCGGTTTCTAATTGACGCTGATCGGCCAACCGGAGAAAAGCTTCGACAAATTCGCGTTGCCCCGCAGAATTCAGCAAAGGTTCTCCCCCAAACAGCGTCAAATACTTTCTTTTTCCAGCGAAGTGTTGATCAATATACGAAAACCAGGCTTCGAGTACGGCAGAACTAGGATAGGTCTGATTTTGGTCATAAGCAGCTTGATAACAGTACGAACAAGCAAAATTGCACGCATAGGTGGGTACAAAAAATAACTGAATTTCGTCGTTTTCGCGACGGTCAAGAAAGTCGAGGTAAGCACCTTTGTAGCGTTTGGTTTCATCCTGAGGATCGACAATGTAACCTTTTTCGGCCCAGGCAGGATTATCCCCCCAGATACCGCGCTGGTACGCCTCGGCCGTCTCGGCATCGAGAATATCCGCTTGACGGTTGAGCAAATTGACAAGGTACCAGCGTTCTGAGTGAGAAAATTTTCCAAAAATATTGTGTCGTGATGCAATCATAGTCACCTTCAAAAAAACCGCGAAGGTTTCCCCCCGCGGTTAAAATCTTAGTCGTGGCAGCCAGCAACCGCCGTCGACGTCTTGGCACAGCACTGTGCCAAGGGTTTTCCTTGTACCGGCACAGGGCGGATCAAGGTTTGGAACCCATTCTTCATAAGACCTCCTCTGAAACAGTAAGCTAGCGCGCTTTGAAAGCTCTCAGCGTCCAACTCACTACTTCAATTTTTGCTTTTTGATACGGGGCAGATTCTTCAAGAATTTCTAAATCTAAGAATCCGGCTTGACGAACATGATTCAAGTACTGATCGCGAGTCTCACTGCCGGCCCAACATTCGGCGACTGCGGCAGGATCATTACGGTATTCTTCAGGTACCGGAGAAAGAGAATAAATGTCCGAAACCACAAACCTTCCCCCGGGTTTGAGGACGCGGTAAATTTCTTTCCAAACAAGCTCTTTGTGGGATGCGTGATTTAGAACACAATTTGAGATCACCAAATCGACGCTATTTTCGGGTAGCGGCAGGTTTTCTAGATCGCCTTGCCGTATTTCGGCACGAAGCACTTGGAACTTCTCAAGATTTTTTTTGGCTTTCTCGACCATTCCTTCGGAGAGATCTACACCCCAGGCAAAGCCTGAGTCCCCTACAGCTTCAGCAAGACGGATAACGTCGTTTCCACGGCCGCAACCTAGATCCAACGCCCACTCACCCGGTTGCGGTGCTGCGTGACCGAGAGCTCCCCCACAGGAAAGGCTGCAACACTGATCCGCCAGCTGGGTGTAGCGGAGATTTACCGCTTTTGCCAACGTCTCTTGCACCATACGTACTCCTTGGAAAAGACGGTAGTAAAATCGTCCTTTCCCTGAAAGAGTATCGTTTAACATAAATTAATGTCAATATAGTTTTTTTGGAATATGCTGAATCTATAGATTCATATTCATCACGCCGCGTACTTCCTCAAGTGTTTTGACGGCTTCTTCTCTAGCTCCCGCAATTCCTTTGCGAAGAACACTGCGCACATAGGCCAAATCTTGTTCCAGAGCTTTTCGTTTTTCTCGAATCGGGGCCAGATAGGTGTTGAGAGCTTCGGTGACTACAGCTTTTAATTTTCCTGCTCCGCCATCGCCGATCGTCTGGGCTAAACTTTGAGGGGATTCCCCTGAAGCAAGCGAGGCCAACAACAAAAGATTAGACACTTCAGGACGCCCCACAGGGTCATAAGTAATCTGACGATCAGCATCGGTTTTAGCCTTTTTGATTAACGAAGCGGTTTCTTCGGGACTAGCGCTCAGCATAATGGCGTTATTGCGGCTTTTGCTCATCTTTTGCGAACCGTCGAGGCCCAGAATCACAGGAGCGGGACTGAGTAAAGGACTAGGTTCAGGAAAAACCGTTTGCCCGCGTCCATAACGTTCATTAAAGCGCCGAGCTACCGTTCGGGTAATTTCCAAGTGAGGCAGTTGATCCTTTCCCACGGGAACGACGTTGCCCTTACAAAACAGAATGTCAGCTGCCTGATGAATCGGATAGGTATACATTCCCGCGTTGATTCGAGTGAGTCCCGCCGCCTGAATTTCTTCTTTGACAGTGGGGTTACGATCCAGCTCCGCCATGGTAACCAGAGTTAAAAACGGCAAAAGAAGCTGGTTGAGTTCAGGAACATGGCTGTGCGGAAAAATCCACGTTCGTGAATTTTCAGGGTCAATTCCCACGGACAAATAATCTATCACCAATTGCAGGGTATTCTCGGCAATGGCTTCAAAGGTCTCCCTGTCAGTGAGGACTTGATAATCCGCAATCACAATATAGGTAGAGACACCTAGGGCCTGAAGACGGCGGCGATTGTCGAGAGACCCGAAAAGATGGCCTATGTGAAGTCTGCCGGTGGGACGGTCGCCCGTTAAAACTCGGTATTTTTCAGGATGTTGGGGAAGATCGGCTTCTAGCTTTTGACTTCTTTCCCAGGTGGCCTCAAATGAGCCCGTATAGAGATCACTCATGCTGTTCCTCTCTTTCTTAGATTAAATCACGTAGTCTTTTAATGTTCACCGGGTGACAATTCAGGGTGAAGTGGGGGCAGACTCTTTACATCAATAACGTCCCCTACTTTAACGCCAGCCTTGGTAAAGGCGCCTTGATTGACTTCGAGAGCGTACAGCACCGAATACTCGGAAGAGCGCGGTTCTAACGAGAACGGCTGCATATCAAGAATTTTTTTGATAACCCCGTTTCTATCAGCAAAAGCTACCGACAGCGGGAGGTGAGTATTTTTCATCCAAAAGACTTGGGGAACCTCACGAGCAAAGACAAAGAGCATGCCGTGATTCTCCTTCATGTGTGTACGAAACATGAGGCCTTTTTCCCGTTGTGCCACAGTCGTCGCGAGTTCCACGTGAAAGACAGCAGGCCCGACTTTAAGGCTGACCACTGGAAGCGAGTCAGTACACCCCACCGTAAAAACCAAGGCCAAAAGAGAAAGAGTTTTAAAAAAGTTCAAGAAATTTCTCCCGTGAAATTTGCTGATACGCCTTACCAGCCTGAGAACTTTGCCGTAGCTTGGCTTCAATGGTCAAGTCAACATACTTAATCGTGAGGGGCCTTTCTAGAGAAAGGCGTGTTTTTCCATCGGACCACGCGGCCATACTTGGGTCAAGTTCTTTTGGTTGGCCATATTTCTTGACCAAGGCTGTATACAGCCCGTAGTAGTCAAACTCTTGGGGGTTTAAATCATACGTTGCGACAAAAAGGATTCCTTTATGAAACTGAAAAACCCCGCGGTGAAAGTAGGTAATTCCCGGCACGTCAATCAGGGAGTTATTGGGTTTAGCCAGCAGGGTGACTTGGGGTCCGCCATCCCATTGAAAATATCCTGACTTTGACAGCTCTTGCTTGACTTGATCGAGTGTCATGCCTAAATGGATGGTATCAAAACCTGTGGAGAGGGGTGTTTGCGCTGAAAGGGTAACGGTGAGTACAAGCCCCCCTAAAATGCCTAGTAAGCGTTTCATCAAACTATCTTCTTTACGAATTCCTTGTCAGATAATACCAGACAACCCCTAAGGCGAAAAGGACCAGAAAGAGTACCATCAACGGAATAAACAGGTCCTTTTTGTGGCGGCTTCGTTGACGAGTTTCGCGGCTGACGTTGCTCCCCCTGCGAATTCCTAGTGCACTGGTAGTCGAAAGGTACCCACATTGAGGACAACCATTAAGAAACTTATCCGGATGTCCTGAAAATCCACAAATCGGGCATTTAACCGACGTAAAGTTTTTTTTGCAATGGGGACAAACGGCTGCGTTGAAGGGAACCTCATGATGACAGTTCTCACAATAAAACCGTGATTTTTCTTCGGTGGGCACAAACGTTTTGCTCACAATGATTAACCTTGCACAGCAGATTATGGCAGTTCAGCCAAGGAGTAATCCGCAAAGGCGTATTCTCCTTGTTTTCCATTTAACTCCAAAATCTCAGAAAACGCAACCGAAGCTTGCGGCAGTTGCGTTTGATCGACCGCTTCTAACCGATTGAGGGGCCACCACACGACCCAGGTATTCCCTTTACGGTGCCAAAAAGCACTGGGAATGCCGGCCTGGTCGCCTTTAAACAGGTAACCTACCCCCCTTTCGCTTTGCCAAGGCACTTCAAGCTTCAAGACTGACCCTGAGGTTTCATGAAACGTCCATAAAAAAGCGCCCGAAGACTTCGGTGACCGGAATAACTTTACCCTCATCCACAAAGTTTGATCAAAAATCACAGCCTGAAGACTCTCGATCGGCGTAAAGCTGGGAGCCTGAGTACTGCCACCGACCAGGCGGGGGCGAAATGCCTCGCTAAAGCTGACGATGGGCAAAACTTTATCCCAGTCCGAAGCTTGGCCCGAAAAATCGTATTGAGGAACCAAAATCCCTAGATCTTGGAGAGCTGCTGAAAAGATTCTCCCTTGGTTAAACTTTAGCCAAGTTTCTGGTGTCAATAACAGGGTTTTTCCCGAGGGGGCTTCTGAAGCAAATAAATACCCGCAGAAAACAGGACTACGAAAATTGAGATCTTGGCTCCAGGGAACGAATCCTCCCACTATAGCTTCACCGGGCTTAAGCGTCTGACGCCGCTGTTCGCCGGGGGCTAGTTGATGCCGTTCACCCGAAACCTTGGCCAGAGTTTGCAAAACATCTTTTCCTGCTTGAGGGGCGTTTAAAGGAACCTTCCAGTACGCAAATACCTCGTCTTTTGTTTGATTGGCTAACCCAAACTCGGTTTGAGCGGCTAGTACCCCGCCGAAAGTTACTAAGGTGGCCAACGCCAGGGCCCGAATCTGCGTGATCATATTTTATCCTTTCGCCGGATCGCTAACAGCGTCAAATCGTCAAACTGGTCGTCTTCTTTAAGGTAAGAGAACTCTAGATATTCATTAAATTGGGGGTCGGGTTGAGGGTCATGAAAAAACCTTGAGTATTCCACAAAATGCTTTTTTAAAAATTCGTCAATTTGAATATCGACTTTGATTCGGTCCTCTTTGGTGGCGGTGGGATCAGGTACCAAACGGAAGATTTTTTCAACCGCCGCTAAAGCTAAAACTGCTTGACGGGCACTTCCGTCACAGGAACTAAAGTCAAAGGTAAGACCCGTAGCATTCCAGGGATCGTAACGTTTAACTAACGTGTAGGTACCACGATTGTAAAAGGCCGTAACAATGGTTTCTATCCTTTCGGGGTTAAGATCTTCGCCGTCGATACAGCCTGGCTCTGACACTGACACCCTCGTTGACGGATCGTCGGGATCTTGAAATGCAATAAGTTCACCGTTTGCTCCCCGAAAATAGCGTTTTGCTTCTTCAATACCGTCCGTATACAAAAACACAGTATCGCCTGGTTCCAAGGCAATGTCATAATCTTTGTAGAGGGGGCGTGCCATGAAGTCAGCGATTTGCCCCGTCGCCGGAGACTGACCAAACGTTAGCGTTTCGAACTTATGCCGCTGATGACGCCAAACATGAACGATATTGTCACCAGCATGGCAGAAACGAATTTTGCCAGTTTGGACATTCAGAATGCCCATGTTAAGGGCAGCAAACCGGCCTTTGTAGCCCAGTGATTCCAAAAGGTCATTGATCTCGGCTACGGTCTCATGAACGGTAGGGTTACGGCCCTCTTTTTTGGCGGTCCATGAGCGGAAAAATTTAACCACCAAAGTGGCAACGTTGAACATGATGAGTGCCGCAGGTATGCCCTTTCCCGAAACGTCGCACTTGATATACCCGTACCAGGGACTGGCAGCATTCATACCATCATTGTTGTCTAACTGTTGAAACCCATAGTAATCGCCTGAAACACCTTTGGCTCCCTCGTAATAGCCGAACTTTTCAATGGTTGGCAAATCTTGGTAACCGGTGGTCATCTTTCGCCCCGCCTGGTTTTTATCGAGGGGTATGAAGGTCTTTTGAATGTCCTTACCGAGCAGGAGGTCTTTATTGGCCTCGGCAGCATGCACGAGGCCTTGGGTCATCTGGTTGATGGTTTCAGCAAGGTCAGCGATTTCGTCCTTGGTACGAATCTGAATCACATGATCAGAAAGTTCAGATTTGTCCTCCGTATCGCGGATTTTTTCTACCCCTTTGACCAGCTTTTTAATGGGGTTAACAGTAATGGTCGACAAAACGATGGCTCCGACGAGACCTAAAAACAGGGACACTAAAGCAATAAGCTCGGTCAAGAAGACCAGCTGATCCCGAGCTTCGGTGATCTGCTTCAAAATGGGTTTCGTCGTCACCGCCAAGCGAATCAGGCCCTTAACGTAATCGTTATCACCTGCGGTGCGGTAGATAATGGGCTTGTAGAAGACGTACTCGGTTGGTGCGCTAAACAGGTGGGCAGGTTGAAAGGGCGGAAAACTTTCTGTTTTTCGACTAATTTCTGCCAACCGGTCATTCACCTGCTTTTCAAGCCTAACAATCTGAGACTGATAGGCGGCCAAAATGCGTTGAGACTCGGCATCAGTGCGCAGAGCATACGGCTGGGCTTTCGCATTGAGTTCATCAATCCGCCTAGCCAACGCACCGACTGAGGCATCGGCTTCTTTGTTGAGTTCTTTTTGTAAGACTAAGAAGGTTTTTTCAATTCCATCATGAATGACGGAAACTCCGGGGATGAGCGTCGGTGTATCGATTTTTTTACCAATGTTGGGGTCATTCGAGGCCCAAACATACGAATAGCCGGGTTTTTGCTGGGAACTCCGACCAGTAATGGTGGTGTATTCGGCATCCTGCATAGCCGAGATCTGCCCCGGCAAAAATGAAAGTTCCAAGTTGTTGCCAGACGGTAAGTATGTTCTCGCCGACGCAGCAAGGCCATTCAAAAGAACCTCCGCCCGCTGTCTTAACCCTTCACCCAAGCTCAGCTGAGAATTTTGGGTAATAAAAAAGCCCAACGTGGTCGAAAGGGCTCCCACCACCGAAATCGTCAACACCAAAATCGAGACTGTAAATTTCACCCTCAAGCTGAGCCCTTTACGCTTCACGGACAGCCTCCTCGTGCTTGGTCTTTGGTAATACCTATCGGTGAAAATGTCCGCCGCCTGACGGTCAAGAACCAGGATTTCTCGTCCGTACTGTAAGACAAAGCGACCGGCTACCACGAGCGAGACGAGAAGAAGAAGCAAAGTCCCCCAATACGGTAGCGTCGCAACAGAAAAGAAGAGACGAATGGTCCCTGGGAAACTCCATTGCTCTTGGTTGAGGTGGTGGTAATCACCAATCTTAACGACACCCGAAGGCTCTACCTTAAGAATAAGCCCAGTGAAGAGATTTCCACGACGAGAATGGTGAACCCCCACACGGTAAAGACCTGGTGCAATATAATTTAAGACAATCCCGTCAATACGACGGTCAGAGGCTAGGTGAAAATCTTGGGGCCCAAGGCGGTAGCTTTCGGGAGGTCCCCCATGATCTAAGAAGATCTCATCAATTGACCCCTCGCTGGTAAAGCCCTCACCGCCTATCTCTAAATGGATGCGGCCCAGGTTATCCGTGGTGGCATCAACATAAGTGATCTTGGTGTAGGGCTTGAACTTGTTGAGATGGAAAAAATAGCTGTAAGCTTGCCCCCGGTTACCGGCTTCGTCAAAGGGTTCAACCATCAGGGCATAGGTGCCATTTTCTAAGTTCTGAAAGCTTACCTGAGTCGAACTCGTGGTCGGGGTGCTCGGAGGTGCCGGTAAGTGAACTGTTTGGGGGTTAACCGTCTGGTGCGGTCCCGCAAGACGAATCAACTTCCACGCATAGTAGCGGGCATCGGGAGTAGATGGTTGCCAAGACATCGTAAAAGTATTTGAGACCGCCCAACCGTTTTCATCCAAAGGCGGAGGTAAGATCCTCACAGGACCAGGGGGAGTGGTTTTGAAAACAACAGAAACCGTGGCGGGTGCAGACCAGTTTCCAGCCCGGTCATGAACAATCACATGCAGAAACCACGAGCCTTCTTTTGTCGGGGTAAAAGGTAACGGCGAATCGCCAGTATGATAGACAAGTTTTTGGGGAGGCACACCGAGAGGATTCTGGTCCCAAGTAAAGTTGTACCCCTGAATCCCCGACCGGTCTTCGGGCATTTGTAAGGTAAAGGTTAGCCTCGGGCGGTTAAGAATTTCACCCACTTTAAAGTTGGCAGGGTAAATCACAGGGGCGTCGACGTGCCGTAGCGGGCTGAGCATGACCACCCCGGAAAGGTGATCAAAATCAGTTTGCCACAGAATATAGATATCATTTCCCAGGGAGAGTGGCTGACCGCCGTAGGAGTCTCCCGCCATGTTGGATAATAATTCACCCTCTGTCCAACCCGCCTCAGGATCCCAACGGGAAAGGTACTGCTGCCAGGATTGACGGCGGTTATCATGCCAAGTGACATAGAGTTGTTTTTGAAAGCTAAACAGCACGGGGTCGCCGGAGGTGTAGTCGCCTGAGGTGAGACGTTGTACGTCAAGGCGGTGCCCGGAGGCATTATAGTTGGCCACGATGATAACAGCTTGGTTGAGCCGCGTTCGCCGTTCCCAAGAGACAAACGTCCGCCCATCAAAGCTTGTGATATGAGGGCGCTGGTTGTCGTAATCATGAGGCTGCAAGGTCGGGTCTTCGGTAAAATCGCTAAGCCGCTGGGCTGAAGACCAAGTTTTACCGTTATCAAGCGAGACCTTTTCGTAGATCTGATAGGTGGGACGAGAATTGGCCAGGAGTGCCTGATACACCAAGGTGAGTTTTGAGCCCTGGGTCAGAAGGTCAGGTAAAAAGTTTAACCTCTGTTCAGGGTCATCGGTAATAATCTGAAACGGTGACCAGCCCCGCGCCTCACTCGAAAACGCAATTCGAAAGCTTGAATCTTGTCCTAGGTTGGCAAACAACAATGGGCGGCCTAGTCCATCAAGAAATAGTTTAGGAGCCAAAAGATCTCCCTTCGTTGTGAAGGTGTGATCGAGTTGAAAATGACCGCCGTGGTCGCTCGATTTGTAAACTTGTATGAGCTTATCCCGAGCCAGAACAGCCACCCATAACGTCCCCGAAGCATCAATTACCGCCGACGAAATTTGTACCAGTTGCCCGGTTACGGTAAAAGGGCCTAGAACGTGACGATGCATAATCCATTGAGTGGCGTCTTTAGATTTTTCAGCAATGCTAAGGTAGACTTGGGGCCAAGAGCCTGTGGAACGAGATTCTTGCCAAATAGCTGCGGCCCAAGTGGGACTTGTGACTGTCTGAGGAAAAGCCGCCCCCGAACGAATGAGGTAAGCAGGGTTATCCCACCAGAGTGTTTGGGCCCCTAGAAGAGCGGGTGAAAATACACCAAGGCTCACCCAGAGCAAACTCCATAACAACCGCCGCACTAGCTAGCCGCCTGCATACGGCCTTGCAACTCTTTGACTCTTGGGTCTTGAGCCAAGCCGGGATAGTGAATAAGAAAAAGGTTCAACTGGCTTTGCGCCTCGAGCCGACGACCGCTGGCAAAGAGGTTAACAATCGCATTAAATTCATTGAGCTGCGACGGTGTCATAAAGGTAGCTGTGGGATTAAAGACACTCAATTTATCCTTCAGCTCCTGAGCACGGCTATTGGTGGGGTCTAACCTCAATGCTTTATTGATCTGAGCTAGAGCCGTTGAAAACTGCCCCACATTGTTCGAATCGTATATGCGCTGTGCTAAGTCGGTCAAGTTTCGTGATTCTCGTAAATCGGCCGGGTTCGGAGGCCTGCGATCAATTCCGAGAATCAGACGAGCCGATTTGATTGCCGAGGCCAACCCCGGATAATCGGCTTGAATACTTTTTAAGTCGAGTAAGTCGTTATACCCCTCTTGCGGTTTGTTATCCAACTTTGCTACAGCGGCATTAAAATCATCTCGGAACAAGGTGGGGAAGATGGCAGGGTCACGGCTCTGTTGAATTCTTAAGTTCAGAACCCGAGCTTCTTGGTTTAAGGGGAACGGGAGCAGAACTTTGCCCAGCGTCGTTTGCGCTTCATCCAGCAGGCGTTTTGCTCCCGCTTGATCACCATCCGTTTCGTGCTGTCGGGCTTTTTCGTAGTCGGCACGAGCAAAGTTGAGTAAAGCCTGAATCTCGTTGTACAAAGGATCCGTGGGGTTGATCGTCCGGCCCGTATTGATTGAAAGGGCATTTTGAGCCAAACCCAGCCAATAGGTTACTTCCTGGTTCGGTACAGCATTGGTCGTTGCCCACCGGGCTTGAGCCCGAAGCAGAGTTTGTTCTGCTTGAGGGAATTGTCCCGTTAAATACGCCGTGCTCCCTGCTGTAATGAGACGACGAACCTCGCGAACCACCAGTTCATTTTCGCCTTTAAGGATCAGCGCGAAGAGGCGTTTTGTTTCAGCATCGCTGGATTTTCTCAGCTGGGCATCATCTTCGAGATTTAAAGAAGCCGAAAAACGTCCTGTTGCTTCGTTCAACACCCGGCGAGCTGCCGGAAAGTCTGCGTTATCGACTTGTGGCTGAACATCACGAAGCAGTCGTTCGCCTTCTCGTTGAAGCTGTTGAGCTCGTTCCCAATTGGCCGTAGCCGTCGCCAGAAGTTGGGAACGTTGTCGGGTCGAACGATCGAGTTCGTCAAGAAGGGATTGTCCTTTCACTGGCCAGTTCTGAACCGCTGGCGTGGCTAGCACAGCAGGTACCGCTTGAAAACGGTCAATGTACGACCGTAAATCCTGCCGAAGAGCAACTTCTGCAGGTTGATCTTGGCGCAAAAGTACAAGGGCCTGCCGGGGATCATGAGACAAAAAGGTAGCTGTACCCTGGTTAATGAGCTGACCGTCAACCAAGGTCTGGATGTGCAGTGTCGCCTGGTGAAAGGTTTGGTACCGTTGCTGTAAACTGGCGTATTCTAAAAAGCCTTTTCTGTCTATCAAAGAACTTTCGAGATTCGTCGTTTGAGTCAGATAACGCTGCCACCGAGTAAGCCAACTTGCCCAAAACTGCTGTTCCTGTTGAAAGGTCCAACCCGCCGAAGTTAAGGCAGACATGCGATCAACATTACTCTGGGCCTGCGAGGCAAAAGCCGCTAACGTTTGTCGATCTTCGTCAACTTTTTGTTTAAGGGCATCAATCGCCGTGCTGTCAGAAATCTGCTCGGGGTGAATTTCTGCCTCTTGAACCTGAATGCGGGCGCTCTGTTCCCCTTGAAGTGCCAAGGATCGACGGCTGTTGAGGTATAAAAGTTGCGGAAGTAACGTATTCAACAGACTGACATATTCTGACGAAAAGGCGCCGTTGGCCTGAGGATAGGCCGTCAAATTCCACAACGTCGCCAACGAAAGAGCGGCTTTTGAAACGACGTAGGCTTGTTGGTAAACCTGTTGAGCTTGAGGCCATGCTTGCTGGTCGAGGCTTTGTGTCGCCTGTGTAAATAACCGATCGATACGTTGCTGAATGGTCTGCGACCAAGCCTGAGCATCGGCGTTCCAAAGTCTGTCAATCGACCCAATAATTCCCTCTCGTTGAGGCACATCAGAGCGCCCTCGTGTGATCAAATACGCGTAGGACAGAAAAAAATCTCCGCTAGCCAGGTCAGGGATAGTCTTTTTTATCAGGTTGTTTTCTTGCGCAAATACGGCAGAATCTTGGTAAATCCGTCTTCTTAGGTTTGCCAATTCTCGGATCTTATCAGTAACGATGGCAAGGCGCGTTGAAATTTGCTCGGGATTTCCTTCAAAAATCTGTACCCCTGTTGCTTGGAGTGCTTGAAAGGCGGCAGAATTTTGAGCGAACTGAGATGCTGCTGTTTTGAGATCTCCTAAAGCGCGAAAGACACGATCGCGCAACATGGCGTTAAAGTTATTTTCGTCAAACTCGTCCCGTGCTAGCGAATAACCCGACAGATACACCGAAGTGGCGCCGCTATAATCATTTTGATTCAGGGCGGCTAGCCCTTTGGCCATAATCAATGCAAATTGTTTTTGGTAATAAATTAAGCGGGCGGACCTTTTGGCCTGCGCAATTTCGCGTTGCATCGCGATATTGGGGCTTTTATCCGTTGACTCCATTTCTTTGATAATTCGCAAAGCCTTGCCCTCGTCCTGATCGGTATACAAGGCTGTCAGTAATCGTGAAAAATCATTGTTAAACGAATCGCGGGCTCGCCGGATTTGGTCAAGTAATTCTTGAGCTTGATCAAGACGATCGGGTTCCTCTTTGACGACCTTCGCTAACAGGAGGATGGCTTCGTTGTAGTCTTTTTGCGCAATCAGCTCTTTCGCTTTCGCGATACGGTCCTCTTGAACACCGTTTCCGAAAACGACGCCGCCTGCCGAGAATAGGAAGATGATGAGGACTAGCCATTTGCAAAATCTCAAAGGTTATTTCCCATTCTTTTCAGACTTTAGAGAGCTATGGTATTATAATGTAAAGGTAATGAAAAGATTGCTAGTTCTCCTTTTTTTGTGCGCACCTCTGCACGCGTGGTCACAGGGCCTCGAGGACTGGTATGCTGTCATTAGTCAATTCGCCGGGGTTGACCCCAACGCTGGTTTGGCGACCTTTTGGACCCTCGACATACCTTCCGGCGGTATGTACGAAGCCATGGGAACCGCCTATACCGCTGTCGTCAAAGACTCCGGATACCTTGAAGCAAACCCCGCAGGTAGTGCCCTGTTGAAAGATACCGAACTTTCGGTGTTTCACAACGATTGGATTGGCGATTCTCGTATGGAATCGGTAGTGTACACTATCCGGCACGACAACTTGGGCATGGGTTTTGGTAGTAAACTGCTGTATTTGCCTTTTACGGCGATCAATAACTGGGGTACACGCTATCAAAATTCCTGGTCCTCGGATTACGCAAAAGGGTACTACACTGAATATGTCGGCACTCTAAATGCCTCGTACAACTTTCTGAAAAGCTTTTATTTTTCGGGTATTACCTTAGGTGCCAACCTCAAATTTGCTTACCGCGGAGTTCCCATCTCGATTGCCCAAGGGCAATCCGCTTTTGACATGATGGGAGATTTTGGTATGCTCACCCGGTTTAATTTTTTAAAATTTTACCCGTCTTTAGATCGTAACTTTTCTTTTGGAGTAGCTGTAAAAAACGTAGGCCCGCCCGTCATGGGAGACCCTCTACCCTCAGAAACCTCTGTGGGCATAGCCTACTCGCCTATACGCCCCCTGACGGTATCGTTTGATACAAATATTCCTTTTTTTATTGGCGTTAACCTACCTCCCCAAGAAATCAACTACGCGGTGGGGATGGATCTGGCCTTAACCAACTTCTGGGCTGTTCAAAGCGGCTTGGATCTCGTACCGGGGCGACCGCGCTTTACCGCAGGAACCTCGTTTGCCATAGACAAGCTGGTTATGAACGTGAATTACACTGTGGACTTAATGACCACCTTGCAACCCTTTGACCGCATCAGTATTGAAGCCAAAATCAACTTAGGGGATCTAGGCCGGGGAGCCGCCCATGATCGAGCCCGAAGTTTTTATCTCAAAGGCTTGGAGGCCTATGCCAGGGGAAATGTCGAAGAAGCGATCTTTGACTGGAAGCAAGCCCTTGATTTTGAACCTTCCTTTACACCCGCTCAAAACATGATCAATACTGCCAGCAAAACCACAGCACTTCAAAAGGAAATGGAACGCCTGCAGAGAGTTCATTAAATTTTGTCTTAGCCTAAATAGGCTAAGACTTTCGTACGTCCAAACAGCTGGGCGTACTTTCGGGCACTCATTCCCAATTTATCTTCGATATCCGGATTGGCTCCTGCCTGCAAAAGTATAATGGCGCACTGATCGTCGCCCTTTCCGAGAGCCAAGATTAACGCGGTCTGCCCATCTTTACTTTGCTGGTCCAGTTGAGCACCACGTTCCACCAACTCTTGGACTGCGGCCGCTTCGCCAAGAGACGCCGCGTCCATCAACGCGGTGGTATCCCGGTCCGAGGCTTTGAGATCCAGAGCGGCACCATGATCCAAGAGTGCTCTCATGGTTAGAAAGTGTGAGTTACGAATCGCACAGACAAGGGCTGGTACCCCTTTTTTATTGCGCAGGTCAGGAGAAAACCCTGCCTCTAGGTACAATTCTACCGAACCCGTATCCCCAGCGGCCACAGCTTCTAAAAACCCGGAATTTGAAACCTCGACGTCGCGTTCCGCTAAGGCATCTTTAGCTGCAAGGCGTTTAAGAAAACGTTCCCATCGCTCTTTTTCGGTCCACAATAACTGAATAAACTCGCCAAAACTTCGCGAAAGGGAACAACGAGTTTGCCAAAAGGAGGGGTAGACTCCTCCTTCGGTATCCAAAAGGTAGGTTTTTTCGTGCGCCCCCAGACAATAAGCGACGGCAAAAATAAAATAGCTGTTTTGAATATGGTCACGAGACACTAAAAACAAAGAATGCGTATAGTTGTGCAGGTCAAACAAGAGGTCTTCGGAATCAAAGATCGACCACTCTTCAGGCAGGGGCAGAGCTTTGAAAGTAATATTTTTCTCATATAAAAGAGTTCCTAGCGACAGGATATCTCCTTTTTTATCTTCAGAATACAATACAAGAACGTTCAACCGCTAACTCCCTGATTCTTGATCCGCACTAGGGCCTATGGTAACCTAGGATCGTGGATAAAGAAATCACTTTTTACCTAGAGTATCGGCAAAATCTTCGGGTAGCATCATGAGTGCCCGCTTAGATCGTCTCAGGGCGTTTCTCCAAGACCTATCTCAGATCCCCCTAGAAACTCCGTTTACTGAAGAAACGTGGCGAAAACGCTGGGAAGAGGCCGATTTAACCCCCGAAGATGCCCATCAACTCGATTTGTTGCGTCAAGGGCACCTACAGCGAGCACAAAGGCTCCTCGCCCAAAATGATGCCGAAGCCGCCGCCGAAGAATGGCAAGAGGTCTTAAGGATTGGCCCTCGCCAGCCCCAAGCCGAAGAAGAGTTGCGGGAAAAATTGAAAGATAGGCCAGAACCTAGTTTTGTTGCCCTACGAAAACTTTTAGCGAGCCGAAAATCGCCTTCGCGTTCTCGAAAGAAGCTTCCTCTTCCTTTTCTCGTGGGGGGACTCGTCGGTGTCGCCCTTTTACTTATTATTGGGTTGAATACCTCGCGTGTATTTCGTCCGTTCAATCCTGGTGCCGTTTTGGGCGGATCCTACCGTCAAAGCACCTCGGACCTTCGCTTAACGCTAGACACCCAGGGGTATCCGTATCAGATGCAGGTCCAACGCTCTCGAGAAGCATTTTTTCAAGAAACCAGTGTCGTAGAAATTTTAACAACTGTCCGCTTTCCCAAGTTTCCTTTACAACGCTGGGAGGCCAAAATTGAAGTCTTAAGCTCCGACAAAACTGTGTTAGCCGAACGTTCCGTCGTCCTTTGGGACCAAGGTCGCAACGGAATTCTTCCCCCCGGGCAGCCGGTGACTATCTTTGAGCAATTCGACGCGCAGGCGTGGACAAAGCCCGCTGCTGAAGTTTTTATCAAAACTACCCTCCTGATTCCTTCCACCGCCGCCTCTCCCCATCCGGAACCTGTAACTCTTCAAGGCGATATTCCCGGAATAAACCTTAGTGGTGTCCTTACCAGGGACGTTTGGAGGCCGCTGTTCGCCAAGCAAGAAAATGACCTCGACCTTCAAATTACCAACACTGGCCTCAAG
>JABEVK010000088.1 GCA_013044245.1 Spirochaetales bacterium
GCCTTTTTTTTGTCTTGGCCGGGTCAGCCGCTGCCTTCTGGTCCTCTCGAAGCGTTAGCATCGTTGAAAGCGTTGGGGTTCCCGGTAAACGCTCCGGTGGCGGCGCTGTCGCCGGATGGACAGTTTACGCCTGTCCAGCGCCACGCTCTCGAAATGCTGAATTGTCGGGGAGTCAGCTATGCAACGTTAGCGCCTCTGGTCGAGGAGCAAACCCTTCAGCGACCAACCCTTGACTGGGATATCGATGGTTTGGTGTTTAAAGTGGATGCTTTAGCCCTTCGGGAGGAGCTGGGCGCCACAGAACATCATCCCCGTTGGGCGGTGGCCTATAAGTTTGAATCGCCTCAAGGGGAAACCAAGGTAGAAGAGATTACGGTGCAGGTCGGAAGGACGGGAAGGGTGACCCCAGTGGCAAGGGTTGCCCCGGTCGTGGTGGGGGGCAGTACCATCACTTTTGTGACCTTGCACAACCAAGGGTTCATTGAAGGCTTAGAACTTAATATTGGCGACGTCGTGTCCATTTCTCGACGGGGGGACGTGATTCCTGCCGTTGAACGGGTGGTCGAGAAGCTAACGCCGGGCACCTGGCAATTTCCTGATTTTTGTCCGGCGTGCGGTTCTTGCTTGCGAAAAGAAGGGGCCCATGCCTTTTGCCCGCAGCCGGATTGCCCCGACCAAAAGCGTTTCCGGCTAATCTTTTTTGCTGGCAAGGATCAAATGGATATTGAAAATCTTGGTCCCGAAACGGTTGATACTCTGATCTCGTTGGGCTTAGTAAACGATCCTGCTGACTTTTTTACCTGCGACTACGATAAGCTTCTTGACGTTCCAGGTTTTGGCCCCAAAAAAGTGGATCTGATTCGGGCTGGGGTCGAAAAAGCGCGAAAGCAACCTTTTGTACGAGTTTTGACGTCACTGGGTATTCCCGACCTGGGCCCCAAGCTCGCCCAGCTGCTCATCGAATCGGGGCTAAAAAACTATCTCGCTTTGCGGGATGCTCTTGAGAATCGAGCCGAAGAGCTGATAAATTTACCAGGAGTGGGCGAGCGAACCGTTGAGAGTCTCAAACTCGGTTTATTGAAACCCAGCGTCAACAGGCTTATCGAAAAACTGACGCGAGCCGGTTTGGTGATGGAAGCTCAGTCTCCTCGCGGTCCCGAAAATACCGCCTTTGCCGGTACAGTGTGGTGCGTGACGGGTTCTTTTGAAAAGTTTCAGCCTCGGGCTCTCGCGGAAGAAGAAATTCTCAAAAGGTCGGGCAGAGTAGTATCGGCGGTGAGCGGAGCGACCACTCACCTACTAGCTGGAAGCGGAGCGGGAAGTAAATTGCAGAAAGCTCAGAGTTTAGGCGTGAGCGTGGTTAGTGAGCAGGATTTTCTAACCGCTCTAACACAACAGCGCATACCGGGGCAAGGGGTTTCGTCGTAGAAAACATCACAGCTAAGCTTGCTTCACCACTACGGCGGGCCTTAACCGCAGTCTAATGCTGACAAAAAAACTTGACAACCCGATTTTGTGTGCAGACCTTTGAGGTAAGGAGTTCTTATGAAAAGTATCTTCGGAATCACTGCTGGCGTTCTCGTTGTTCTCTTGGCGGTTTCGTGTTCCCAGGCCCCGAAACCGAAATCTCAGCCTGTTGTAAAACCAGTCTACCATGCGTACCTGACCCTGTTGACGGGACAAATGACAGGAAAACCTGGTTGGCCGCAACTTCAACCTGCGGATTTTACCTTACCAGCGGATTCCGACGTCGTCTTAACTATTACCAGTTATGGAGATGATAGTGCCATGGTTTCGGCCCCTTATGACAAGGTTATGGGTACGAAAGACGGGCAGGAGTTAGTCAATGGACAAGCCGTGAGCTCTGTACCGTTGAAGCAAATAGCGCACACTTTTTCGATCGATGCGCTTAAGCTAAACCTGCCTATCCCTGCCGTTCAGCACCACAAAGGGCCTGTCGTTCCTGTGGTTGTCGTGGCCGAGTTTCATACTCCCGTTTCTGGGACTCAAACCTGGCAGTGCTATGCCGCCTGCGGTACGGGTAAATCTGGTTGGGAGGGATCTATGGTAACCGACGGCTTCATGACGGGTAAGGTGACCTTCTCGAATCGGTAGAAATTGACGTTTAAAGCTCTCCGTGCGAAAATCTTTGTATGCACCGAGATCGCCGGGGAGCTTGGACAGAAGAACTCTGTGAACAAGTCAGAGCTTCGCACTTGTCCACACTCTACCTCAGTGGGGTTTCTTCCCGTGATGTTCGTGGTGACCTTGCCCTTTTGGCACACAACTGTGGTGTGAAGTGGTGGGATCTTTCACTTTCTGATAAAACGGATGAACCCTACGAGCCTTTGTTGAGTTTGGCTCATTTATGCGTTGAACAGCTGTCCGAGGGGCAACGCGACGCTATTTTACGGGCATCGATTTATCCTCCTCTTTTACCGCTTTTTCAATTGCCGCTTCATCAACCCCTGCCACTTTGGCACTCGTTAGAGACTCCTCCTTTTGAAGAACAAGATTATCATGCCATTCGTCAGGAGTCCTCTGTCGAAGAATTCCTCAAGTTGTCTTTGAGCCAAAATCGGCAAGAGCGCTGGATTTTGTTTCCCGATGCCGTGACTTTGCCGTTTTCAACGTTAAGTGTCCTGATTCGAAGAAAAGATGAACCTGCCGGTACCGTTTTTGTTATCCCTTCTGGACGCGGGCCTTCGGACCTTGAAGCGGAAATAAGGGCGCCCTTTCTTGCTAAACTTAAGCGAAAGGCTTTTGTAAAAAGCTTTTCGCTTGAAGAACAAACGACCGAATTTGCCCCTGAGCCCAATGATAATAATGTCCCCCAAAAAAATAGCCTTGAAGATGTTCAACGGTTTTTAGCCTGGAGATTATGGCCCGATGCTCGTCGAATCATCGAGAGTATCGAACGGGTTCAACAAGAGACATGGACTGCCGACCAACATTTTTTTTGGCAATGCCTTAAAGCCGAGCTAAATTGGGGGGAGGGAGTAATCGATCAAGCTTTGTTCAATTTTCAATCGTTATTTTCACGGTATCAAAAGGATTCGATTGAAAATCGGAAGGACCAAACGTTACTGGTTTTGGCATTACGAATCGCACAAGCTTGTTTTCATCGTGCACAGTGGGAAAAAGCCAAATCGTATGCCCTGTTGGCTCTGTCCCTGGCTCGGGGGCAGAATAGGGGGTTTCAGCTCCAGGCGCGTGAAGTGCTCCTTTTGATTGATCAGGAAGATTTTTGTTTAGAAGCGGATCTTTGGAAGCAAACTTACCAAGCCGTTTTAAGTGGGGCTCAAGATCTGGGTTGGATTAACACCTTGTCCTACTGGTTTTCGCGTCCAGATCGTTTTAGTCCTCAGGCAGACTGGTCAGCGGTGAAGCAATACCTCGACCAAGCCGCGGTTTTGGCACAAGCCCAAGATAACACTTTTCGTTTGGCGGAGGTTTATCACGCTCAGGCCATGGTTCATATGGCGCATGGTGAGAATTCTTCGGTCACACCTTTTTATCGAAAAGCAGAACGTTTGTTTCAAAACCTTGGTAGCAATCTCAAGCTGTCGCAGTTGCAAAATGGTTTTGGCTACTTTTGCCTTCAAGTAGGGCGATATTGGTTGGCGGAAACCTATTTTAGACGCGCTTATGGAACGGCGACTCGAATAAGAAATGTTCACGAAAGTGCCATGGCTCTTAGAAATTTAGGGGTGCTGTACATTGTTTGTGGTTATTTTTCACAAGCCATCCCATACCTCGAAGAGCTCAAAATCATCGTTGAAGAATTTGGCTTAGAATCTCTGTCGTATCATACCGAAGAGGGAGTCGATGTTTTATTGGCTTTAGCATACGCCCATGTCAACAGATCTCGTTTTTTAAGCCTCTTTCACCACCTGTCATCGGTAGCTGTTGAACCATTCGGGAGTCGGCAGATTTCGCTCGAAGAGAGGTTTTACTTGCTTATCGTCAGGGCACATGAGGCTCATTTTCGTGAAGAAATACCCTTGGTCAAACAGGCAATGGACGAAGCGCAACGCGTTGTGAGGGAACTTCCGAAAGGACTAAGTTTCTTGTTGACCTTTTTTTCAAGGGAATATGCTGAGTTGTTTCTCAGTGAAATCAAACCGGCTGTTAGCCTGATGCCTCGGCCACGTCCAGTCGTTGATTTTAATCTCATCCATGAGGCTTTTGACCTAACACGAGTCTTAAGGGATTGGCAACAGCGGGTACAAGAATTGGACTTCTTGAGCGCAGTGCAGGATTTGTTTCAGCAAAAACGCTCCGAGAGAGAGCTTTTGAATCAAGCTTTAGACCTCATACACCTCAGTTTTCCCTTTGATCTTTCTTGTGTTCGTAGAGTCTTTCGTAGGGGCAAGGTCTGGGCACAACGCCAACCAGATTTGTGGACGGAGCTAGATCAGCAGTGGCTGACCGAAACCTTAGATACGCTTTTAGTTCAAGGGGATTTTTGGCGGCACGAAAGTTTAGACAAAGCTCAACCGAGTGTTCGTTTTACCCATCTCATACAAATTATTACCTTTGCCCCTCGATCATCCCGGTGGCAATTCTTTTTTGGAGGGAGCAGGAGAGCCATTACCATCAAGGATTTTACAACCTTGGGGCTGGCCTGCCGTTTACTGGCTACTGCCTTGGATAAGAGCGAACAGGAACGCGAATTGGCTGAATTTGCACGGAAAGTTGAAGAAAAAAACTTGAAGCTCTATGAGCAGGCCAACCATGACAGTTTGACTGGGTTATATAACCGTCAATTTCTTTTGCATAAACTTGAGGCCGAAATCCACAGGCTTCAACGCTATCCCACGGTGGGCAATGGTCTAGCGTTATTATTTTGGGATCTTGACCACTTTAAGTCTTACAATGACCTTTTCGGTCATGCGGCTGGTGATGTAATTTTAAAGTCCGTCGGAACAATGCTTTTGTCTTTAGTCCGAAACTGCGATGTAGCGTCCCGCTTTGGTGGTGATGAATTTGTCCTTCTTCTTCCAGAAACCACCGAAGACGGAGCACTCCGAGTTGTTGAAAGGTTTTTCTCGGTTTTTGCGCAGGGTCTAGGCCTGCATCACCAACTGGAAGAGTTTTTAGGGCACCCCATCACACCTCCGCAACCCTCGTTAACGTGTTCAGTCGGTATCGCAATCAACCATCCCGACGCTGTATTACGGGCCGATGAACTTCTCAGCAAAGCCGATGAGGCACTCTACCGCGTGAAACGCTTGGGTAAAAACGGCGTCATGGTTGCGGGAGAGGAACAAGCCAGAATAATCCAAGGCAAGGCAGACTGAGTAATGCAGACTGAGTAACGCATCTCTGCCTATCAACTTGACAGTTTTCGTGCGATAATTGCACTCTGTTGCTGATAACTAGCATAACTTGGAACGAGGCGCTTGCTATGGAAAAACCAAAAGTTTTTAAAAAAAACTACTTTGTTTACGCTGTCATTCTTGGTGTGATTAACCTTATTCTTTTTGGAATTTTACTTTTCGAAGGTTCGTTGACAATTTTGTGGGCAGTCTTTTTCTTGGGGATATTGTCCTCGATGGGCCTTTCACTGCTCTTGGCAAAAAACAATCAGCGTATCACCAAGGGCCTTCGCCAAGAAATTCTCGTTAAGATGGATTCCCTTCGTTACGGCATTTTGCGAATGGGGCAGGGGGACCTGACCTTTCATGCGGCTCCACCCGCCGACCAACGAGTGTGGTCGCGTCCCGATGCTGAAAACCAAGAAGAATTTTCGTTGTTACAAAATGCTCTAGACACCTGTTTGCTTGATTATCGAGCCCTAACCCGTGACCCGCTCAAAAGAATAGCGTTTTTTGGACCAGATTCTACAAAAGAAGGAATGGCCTGCGCTCAAAAAATGGGCCAACTGGTCGGAAAAGGCAAAATCGCGGTGATTAGTGATAATCCCATAGCAAATGGGGTGTCGGGAATGCGCACCAAGGGTTTTTTAGAAGAACTGACCGAGCATTACCCCGGCCTTGTGGTTGTAAAAGTAGCTCAGGTCAACGAAGATTCGGCGCTTGCCACGACGGCACTGAAAGAAATTCTGGATTCCGTGCCCGATTTACAAGGCTTATATCTAACTGAGCCTACACATATTAGTGTGCTTGTTCCCCAATTAAAGCTCAAAAACGTGGCTGGAAAGGTCAAAATCGTCGTGCATGACCTGACTCCCGAGATGACATCCTTTGTGTCGGCAAACTTTGTGTCGGCGGTGCTTCACCAAGACCCCTTTGCCCAAGGACGAGACCCAGCAATACGGATTTTTCAGCATATTGTTGAAGACTGGGTTCCTGAAACTATTCAGCTAATCCCCCCCATGGAGTTCATTGACGCAAACAATTTATCCGAGTTTTGGCAACAAGGCCGGGGCTGGGTTGAGTCCGAAGCGCGCTCAGCCCGTCGTGTGAAACCCAAAAAAAAGGCTGAGCGCCCGCTCAAAATCGCGGTTATTAGTTTGGATGTCAATGATTTCTGGTTTCAAATCAACGAAGGAGCCAAAGCGGCAAACCAAGAGCTTAAGCCTTGGGGAGGCGAGGTGAAACTGATTATTCCACCGCGCGTCCCCGACGCCCAGGGTAACCCTCAAATTGACCTTTCTGAAAGGACGATGAGGCCCCTTTTTGAATCTCTGATTCAAGAGGGTTATACAGGAATTGCTACGTACTGCTTCACTCCCGACCTTGTCACCTTGATCAATGAGGCGGCCCAGCGCGGAGTAATTATCATAACTTACAATGGGGAACTTAACTGCTTGAGATCAAATATTGCCGATATTTCGTCGAGTTTGACCAAGCTCCTTCCGTATATCGGGAGTTTAACTGAGATTTCGGGAAAAACCTTGCAAGAACTTAACTCGGTCAAAGAGCAGGGGGAGTCTGTCGCCTCGGGGGCCCAAGCGGAACACCAACGAGTAGATGAGACCACACAGGTTTTGCAGAATTTTCATGGTGCGGTGACAAGTATCCGTGAAGAGTCACAGCAAAGTCTGGCGCAGGTTCAAACGGCTGTACAGGCAGTGAGCGTGGGGAAAACTTCGTTGACCGAGATCACGGAAGCGCTCCAGGCCGTAACGCAAACGATGGACTTCGTTGCTCAAACAGGGGAGGAACTACAAGAACGTTCTCGGCAAATCGATGAGGTCGTTCAAATGATCAAAGATTTTGCCGATCAAACCAATGTTCTTTCAATTAACGCATCCATCCAGGCGGCAAGGGCGGGAATACAAGGCCACGGCTTTGCGGTCGTTGCCCTTGAGGTACGCCGGTTGGCCGAGAATAGTCAAAAAGCTGTTAATGACATTCAGTCTAGGGTATCTGCCTTGCAAAAAGAAATTGACGCCGTGACCCAACAAATTCAAAGTGGTGTCACTCGGTTAGATGGTGCACAAAAAGCAGGGCAAGCAACCGAGAAAGTCTTTGAAGAGATTCAAAGAAAGGCCGACGACGCCCATCAAGCCATTAGACGAATTGCCGGGGCTGTGGAACCTCTTCAGGAAGAAACCGATGTTCTTCGCCAAGCCCTATCGGCCGTTCAGGGTGTGGCTCAAGGTAATCAAACGGCTGCCATTGCCTTGCGCGATTCTGCGGATCAAATTGAACACGATGCCCGAAAAGCTGATGAAATCGCAGGGTTCATCCGTCAACGAATCACGGCAGAGTTCGGGGTACTGCGCAAGATCACAGCGATAGAAGATCGGAATGGAAGTTAATGATAATTAAATATAGATAAACCTGTTGCAAATTTAACAGGTTGTCTTGCCAGTGTTCTTTTGCTTCTTCATAATAAGTTCAAGATATATCGATAAAATACTTATTAAAGAAGGAGAAGCTCTATGGACTCATCATCAAGCCAAGACACTTTTGATCTTGAAGCCTTAATTCTTCAGGTCAAAGGCGCTCAGCAAGAGTATGCCCATTTTTCGCAAACAAAGGTGGATGAAATCTTTCGTGCCGCCGCCATGGCCGCCAACCAGGCACGAATTCCTCTAGCTCAGCTGGCTGTAGAGGAAACGGGCATGGGGCTGGTCGAAGATAAAGTCATCAAAAATCATTTTGCCGCAGAGTTTATTTACAACAAGTACCGTAACGAAAAAACCTGTGGGGTTATCGATAGCGACGAGGCCGCGGGGTGGACAAAGAGCGTTGAACCGGTGGGGATCTTGGCTGGGGTCATTCCCACAACAAACCCTACATCGACC
>JABEVK010000089.1 GCA_013044245.1 Spirochaetales bacterium
CCCATTGCCCAGTGAATATCTTGCAAACACCCTTCGGCGTCATTTTCGGGACGTACCCCCAAAAGTTTCTGCGAAAGCTCATTCCAAGCCGCGGGCACCTCATCAGAGCTTAAGCTACCGTCGAGCAAAGCAGTCTCGAGGCGAAAGCGCAGCAAGATATGCAACGTATATGTCACTTCGTCCGCCTCGACGCGAATCAACGACGGTTCAACTCGGTTGACGGCTCGATAAAACTTTTCGGCGTCCACGCCGGCCAACGCCTCAGGAAAATGTCGTCTCAAAAGAGGAAAGTAGAACTCGGCAAAAGGACGAGAACGAGCCACCATATTTTCCCAGAAACGTGACTGACTTTCGTGTAGCCCCAACGAGGTCCCCGAGGCTAACGAAGTTTCCGCCAGCCGAGGGTCAAAGCCCTGTTCGTAGAGGGCATGGCCTGTTTCGTGGATAGCCCCAAAAAACGCCATGTTGAAAAAGTTTTCGTCCCAGCGGGTCGTAATTCGCACATCGTGACACCCCAAGGTGGTACAAAACGGATGGGCGGTGGTATCCAGCCGCCCCGCTCGACTGTCAAACCCCAGCAAGGTCATCATTTCGTGGACAACAGCTTCTTGATGCTCACGAGGATACCTACGGTACAAAAACGAGGTATCCTGAGGCGGAGCCTCTTTGATGCGTGCGGTCAGGCGGCTTACCCCCGGCTCGAGCTCGTCAAAGACCCGGCGCAGTTCTTTTGTGGTAGTAAAAGGCTCATATTCCACTAAAAGCGCATCGTATGGCTCTTCGGTGTAGCCGACTCGATCGGCCGTCTCGCGGGCCAGTTCGACCAGTTGACGCAGGTAAGGGGCAAATTGCTGAAAGTCCGAGTCACGGCGAGCCTGGGCCCACGCGCTTTGGGCAAGCCCTACAAGGCGGGCCTTCCGTTCGGCAAATTCCTGAGACAATTTCGAGGAACGTTGATAGTCACGGTAAAGGCGGTCTACGAGGGCCCGATCACCATCGCTGGGCAGAGTGGCGTCATGGAGACCTGTCGTTAACGCCCCCAAGTGATGCGACGTTTTTGCCTCATGGATCAGACCTTCTAACAGCGCCAGTTGTTCTGAACGCTCAAGAACCCCCTCAGGCGGTAGGTTGGTTTCTTGATCCCATTCTAAAACGGCTTTGATACGAGCAAGTCGCATTACGCGGCGGTCAAGCTCTCTGAGTTCTGTTATCTGGCTTTCATTGGTTTGCGGTAGCATGCCGCTATCCTAACACCAGGACTCAATTAGGAAAAGCGTTCCCCCGAACCGATGAGCTTTCCTCTTGCGCTTCTGAGTTCCCTCGGTATAATTAGATAATCTGCGAACGATAGTCTGATTGCCTTTGGAGGCCCTTCCATGACCTTTTCTGACGTCGCTGACGCCATCGATGCCGAAATCCTGCATCAAGGAAAAAACTTTCACACGCAACAGATCCGCCATTTTTTAGCCTGCGACCTCATGAGCGATGTGCTCGTCACCGAAGAAGAAGAACTTCTTTTGATTACTTCACTTCCTTCTGAACAGACCGCCCGAACAGCGGATATGGTGGGAGCCTGCGGTATCGTCCTGGTGAATGGCAAATTGCCCCAGGCAGGTCTCATTGAACTGTGCCACAAGTTGGACTTGACCTTGCTCAGGACAGCCCTGCCCTGTTTCGATACCTGTTGGAGGTTGGGAGACAAACACTCCCCGCAGGTATGATCCCCATCAACACCCTGCTTTCGCCTTCGTCGGTTTTGGAGCTCATCTACCGACTAAAAGTCAAGGATGTGATGACCACGCAAGTGTGGCGGGCGCAAAGGGACACCCCTTTGCGGGCCATCCAAGGTATGATGCGCGAAAATCGCATTTCGGGTGTCCCGATCGTCGACGACGAGCGGCTGGTAGGTATCATCAGCGTGGATGACATCATCCGTGCCCTTGACCAAGGCTACATTGATTCACCGGCCAGCCTTCACATGTCCAAAAAGCTGGTGGTACTCGAAGACGATATGCCGATCAGCTTTGCGATCAGCTATTTTGAAAAATACCGTTACGGGCGCTTTCCCGTCATCAACCGTGATCACGCCCTGGTAGGGATTGTGACCAGCCGAGACATTATGTCTTGCCTGTTATTGGAGATGAACAAGACGGTTACCGAAATGGAGAACGAAGTCAACCGCCAAAAGGTACCCGCCCCCGCCGACCAGCTCGAAAAGGTCTATCTGGTGCGTCAGTTTGATTATGAAAACGCTGGGCGGGCCTCCACCGAAATCAAAAAACTTTTGCATGACCGAGGTGTCGACAAACCGACGCTGAGGCGAATTGCCGTTGCAGGGTATGAGCTGGAGATGAACCTAGTAAACCACTCCATCGGTGGCCAAATGGTTTTTTCTGTTACCCCCAACCAAGCGGTCATCGAGACCTTTGACAAGGGGCCTGGCATTCCCGACCTCGACAAAGCAATGACCGAAGGTTTTTCGACGGCAAACGACTGGATCAGGTCTTTGGGCTTTGGCGCCGGTATGGGGCTACCCAATACCAAACGAGTCGCCGACGAGTTCGATATTCAATCGCAAGTCGGTGAAGGAACGCACGTCAAAGCGGTGATCTACTTGACCGGGGAGGTAATATGACCTTTCAAGATTTGGCAGATTTGCCGAATGTGACGGTGCTTGTCAACGCCAAAAACCCCTGGCAAATTATCGAAGCCGCCTATACCAGCGACCTCTTAAGTGATGTAATGGCCAATGCTCCCGACAACAGTGTACTGATCACTTTGCAAGCGCACAAAAACACCGTGGCCTGTGCCTCGTTGGCGGGAATTGCGGTGATTCTGCTTACTGGCAATCATACAGCCCCGCCTGATATGCTTGAGGCCGCCCGTGCCCAAGGCGTAGGCATCCTTAGCGCCCGCGAAAACCAATTCCAAATCTCTGTTATGGTAGGGACTTTATTGCACAAGCAACCCTAAGACAACGAAGCCCATCAAAAAGGCCTCACCATCTACAAACTTGACAGTAAGACGAGATTCCTTATGCTTAGAAAAGGGTACGGTGAAGGAGACTTTTATGAAGCTGGGCACAAAACTAACGATAGCCTTTTTGTCAGTGATGATTCTGGGCGCCTTGATTGGCTTAGCCGCCTGGCTGGGTGTAAATCGCATCACCCAGGCCGATCAACAGCTTTTTCAACACGATGTCCAAAGTCTTGCAGCCTCTCACGATCTTACCGCTGGCTTTTTGAAACTTCGTATTGCCGGAATGACCTTGATTGATGCCGTTACCCCCCAAGAACGTCAAGAAGATAAAGACAACCTTTTAACCGCTGAAATTGTTGTAAAAAACGCCTTGGCCGCTTATCAGGCCTATGACGAAAACGCCCAAGACGCAGGACTCTTTAGCCAGCTTAATGAACACTTTTTGCGCTACCAAGCTCTCGACACTGAGTTTACATCGGAAATCCTGCATGGAAATAGGCAAGCGGCCCGTGAGGCCTATTACACCGTCGGAGAACCACTTAGTCAAAAAATCAACAACCTGCTTGATGAGCTGGTCGCTAAAAATCGAGCCTCAGCCCAAAAGAATTCTGCCGACAACCAAGCTTTGGCTAGCTTGCTCAAGGATGTCTTAGCCGGACTTTTAAGCGCTGTCGTGCTTTTGGCCGTACTATTGGGCGTATTTTTTGCCCGATCCATTGTACAACCGGTCAAAGCGCTGGGGCAGACCGCACAGGATATCGCCGCTGGAAAACTAAAAAGTCAACTCACACCAGGCTTGGTTAAGCGTAAGGATGAACTTGGGCTACTGGGCCGTTCAATGGAATCTATGGTGAGTTCTCTGAGGCAGAACGTCTCGCTGGTTTTGACGGCCTCGGACAACCTTTCTGATACCAGTCATGGTCTTCAAGGCAGTGTCAAAGACACCAACAACGCCGCCGACAACATCAGCCACAAAGTTGAACAGACGTCGGAACTGGTCATGGATCAAAGCGCCAGTGTCACTGAGACAACGGCAACTTCAGAACAGATTGTTCGTAACCTCGAAAACCTGGATGGCCTGATAGCCGACCAAGCCGCCAGTGTTACTCAATCGTCCGCTTCAATTGAACAAATGATGGCCAACATTGCCGCCGTCAACGCCAATATGGAAAAGCTGGGACAAGCTTTTAGACAGCTCGTTGAAGTCTCGGACGAAGGGCGAAAAAAAATTGACGGCGTAGTCAGCGCCATTGGCGACGTGGCAGGCCATTCCGAAAAGCTCCGCGAAGCAAACACCGCTATCACCAGTATCGCGGCGCAAACTAATCTTTTGGCTATGAATGCCGCCATCGAGGCCGCTCATGCTGGCGATGCCGGGCGAGGGTTTGCTGTGGTTGCGGATGAGATCCGGAAACTTGCTGAATCATCATCGCAGGAGTCCCACGAAATCGCTAGTGATATTAAAACCATCCAAGCCCGTATTCAAGCCGCCAAAGATGTTTCAACAGCGGCCGATCAATCGTTCAAAGCGATTCTGGAACAACTGGATATCTTGGGTCGCTTTGAACAAGAGATTACGAGCGCCATGAGCGAGCAGAACGAAGGTTCCCGGCAAATTCTCGAAGCTACTGGCCAAATTAACGCTGTCACAGCCAAAGTTCGTGGTAACTCTTCGGAAATGCTCGAAGGCAGTCGAACAATCACCAGTGAAATGCAAAAACTTTTAGAGGCGACTGAACAACTCAGGACCAATATTGAGATCATTGCACAAGACTCTCGGGCTATTCGGCAGACCGTAGAGCAAGTCGAAGGTTTTAGTGCCAAAAACACCGAGCTTGCTCAAGAACTCAAAACGGCAATGAAGGTTTTTCAGCTTTAACGAAAGCACCGTGCCTTATTCTTTGGTTAGGGTATCGCGAAAGCTTGTCCAAGCGGAATCCTGTTCTTTTTCACTGTAGTGCCGTGAGTTCACCCGCACGGGAGGCGCTTTTTCTGGCTTTTCAGAACCTTTGTCGGCAGACCGAGCGGTCGCTCGGCGTCGCTCTTGCCAGTCTTTTTGACGAACTTTTCGCTCTTCGGGTGTTAAAGACTCTAAAGGTTTATCTGCAGAGGGATCTTTCGGTCGGGCCCCCTCGGCCTTAAGACCGGCCCCCAAAGCCACACGAATCGATAGGGGTTTGACCGAGCCGAGCCTTAAGGTGGCAAAGGTTTCCTCTTGGGCTTTGTATTGCCCCGTCAAGCGTTTCCAGAACTGTGTAACGACGTTGAGGTGTCGAAAGGCCGCCTCATACAACTGAAGCACGTCAATCCCGAAGATTTCTTGCAGGGGGCGGATTTTCATCGTACCAGGGCGAAACAACTGTTCCATGAGCGCTTGCATCTCCTCGACAGAACCAAGCTGCAAAGAGTTTTTTCCAAAGTGAATTAGAGCTTCGGCCAAAAGTTTGGGATGATCTAAAAGTTCTGCCACTAAGGTGTCATTCTTTCCGACCCAATCCGAAAGAGCGTGTTCTAAGTTATCTTTATTGACAAAAGTGAGGTCGCCTGTCCGGTTGGAGGTACGCACGAGACGTTCCATGCGATTCGCGAAATCTTGCCAAACTAAGTTTTGAAGAATCTCAAATCGCTTGACAAAAAACTGGTACAAATTATCCCGATGCACTAAACCGGCTTTGAGCACGACAATCGGCGAAAGGCCTGTTTTTTGAGAGTTTGTCATGAATTGCTGACGAAATTCTTCCTGTAAACCGGCAAACTTTTCGCCGTACTTTTCAGCAAACAACAGACGAACATGCCCATCTAGGTCGTTTTCGGGCATAAGAACCTCTTTGTCCTTCAGGATCAATTGTTCCATTTGCCGCAAATCGGTCTGCCTATCCTGTTGTTCTTCTTTTTGTCGCCTAAGCTCCTCGAGCTGATTTCCCGTATAGATTCGAAAAAATTCTGCCGCTTGGAAAAAAGATTTTTCTAAGTGTAGTTTTCGATCAGCGGATAAATCCTCTCTTTGCTTAATGACGGTTTCCGTCAGTGTTTTCCAAAAGCCTAAATCTTTCTCGTCAACTTTTCGTGTTAGTTCGCTCAACGGTATATTGTGCCACCTCGAGATCATGGTCAAAACCTCGGGGTTTTTCAGCGAGAGGCGTAACTTTGACACTGAGAAACTCATTAACAAGTTCAACGTCTGGCTGGTCGCTAAAATCTTTTCTTCCTGCAAGGTCAGCAAGAACAGGGTTTCTGACTTCGCCGACTCTTCAAAACCCGACTTAGAAACGTTTTCGGGGGACAAATCTTGAAGAAATTCCACGGGGAGCGTCAGCTCGCGAGATTTTAGTAGTGACAACGTTAAAAAAGGATTGTTCGGGTTTTCGCAGGCCGTTTGAATGAGGTCTTGCAAAAAGGCAAACCAAAAGCGTTTTTCACCTTCGGAGCAAAGGAGAATTTTGTCCGGTGAACGATCGCCCTTGCTATTTTTTTTATAGGTTAACATTCCCAACTTTGCTGCTTTAAGACGAGCAAGCAAATTGACCATTTCCGTTTCAACGTGAGGGAACTGACCAAGTCGGGCTCCCACAAAGCTATCAAAATCCACAAATGGTCGCCAGGAATCACACAACTGATGAAAAAGATCCCGCTGAGCAGGAGCCGTTACACCAAATTGCGAAAGCAATTCTTCCCTCTGACGTTTATCAAACCGGATATATGGTGGCGGTACGATCACGTTTTCGTTCATAAGACTTATCATACAACCGACAAGCTCAAGCTTCAATCGTTGTTGATTATCTCTTGAGCAGGAGGCTTGTCTTGAACAAGACAGGCTGAGCCAGTAGTATACCTGGATGAGTTCTCCGTCCTCTGAACAAGAGCAATTTATTGGCAATGACAAACATTTAAAGGTCCTTCGTCAAGCATCCCTAGCCCACAACGCCTCGCTTTGGCACGATTTTATGGCAACCATGGGACCGCGCTTCCGTGCAGATTTGCGCGGTGCCGACCTTCAAGGCTTTTGGTTGGTTGGGTTTCGTTTGGTGGGGGCCCACTTAGATAACGCCAACCTTTCTGAGGCGGATTTGACAGGAGCAGATCTGTCGCATGCGAGCTTGCACGGGGCTAGACTCCAAAACGCCACACTGACCAATACCAAGCTTTCGCCGACCAAGGTTAAAGTTGTGGCAAGCCGCGTAGAAACGCCGATGGACGAAACTCAACGAGGGCGTTCAAGGCTAGAAAAGTTAGAAAAATCGGCCCAAGCTCTGTTAAAAGACCGAGGCCAGCAACAAGAGGCGCTAAGGGCTCAGCAGGCTCGGGTTCGAGCCAAAAATTCACCCGTCCCGTTTCAATCAGAACCTCAAGATCGCGAAAACTAGTCTTGAGCTAGGACGAGCCGATTCCGCCCGCCTTCTTTGGCACGGTACAAAGCGTCGTCCGCTCGTCGAATAACATCATTCGGACGCTCTGATTTTTCTGGGAGCAGTTGTGCTAAACCAAAACTAACGGTGACCGGAATATCATGACCTTCATACGAAAATGAAAATTCTGCGATGCTTTGCCTGACACGTTCACACAGAGCTATGGCCTGTTCCAGTGCAATTCCCGTGAGAATAAACCCAAATTCTTCCCCGCCATACCGTCCAATAGGGTCCCCTTTACGGAGGCTGACGGTAAGAATGCGCGCAATTTCTTTCAAAACATAATCGCCGGCCAAATGCCCATATTGGTCGTTCACCCGTTTAAAGTGGTCGATATCCATCATCGCAAAAGCCACAGGGAGGCCCTTGCGACCGGCATTGTAAATTTCCTTGTCAAGAAGTTCAATCAAAAGGGCATGGTTGTATAAGCCCGTAAGGCTATCTTGCATGGCCATCGCCAAAAGACGGTCATGGTAGTCTTTGTAGCGCAGAGCAGAACGAACACGGGCAATAATTTCGACTTCATCAAGCGGTTTTTTGACATAATCAAAGGCTCCCGCCTCTAAGGCCACACGAACGTCTTCCCCTTTGGTGCGGGCCGTCACCATGAGGACGGATATTGTACTGGTTAAGGCATTTTGCTTTAAAAGTTTCAAAACCCCGAGGCCATCAATTCCTGGCATCATGACATCGAGCAAGATCAGATCCGGCGTGTGCTGAATCGCCATGGGAATGGTATCAAGACTGTTGGTGGAAGTGAGAACTTCAAAGCCTTCATTTTCTAAAATTCCTTTGAGCAACTTCAGATTGAGCACACTATCGTCAATGGCGAGAATTTTCTTACCCTGATTTTCTGGATTCAGCACCACAGAACTCCTTAGGAAAAACAATTTTTATATTAAGCTTGATCCCATTCATATTAGGCTTGGTTCTATCAAATTGACAAGGGTAAGGTTACAGTCAAGGCCTTTTTTGCCGCCAGCCAAATGCGGCGATGCACTGCTGGCATGGCGAGTCTTTCTACTTCGTCCATAGTGTACCAGCGACCCCGCCACCCTAAGGGTAATTCTGGTTCGTCTATGGCGCATAACACAGGGTACAAGGTGTCTTTATACTTGGTATAAGTATGAAGAAAGGTACCCAAGCTGAGGCTATTTTCAGTTTCCGAGACTTCGAGAAGCTCAGAAACGCGAGGAGGAAAGGACCACAAGTGCGAAAAACGACCCGTTAGAGGCTGTGCAAGAAAAAACTGAATCGAGGGAGGTGTTTGCCGCCACCCCACCAAGAGGGGAGTAGATTTCTCTTGGACTTGCCTCTCTAAGCGGGCAGGGATGATGTCCGTTTGGTTTTTCTGGTAGGCCAAACAAACTGGTACCAGAGGACAAGCCCTACATTCCGGTCCACGAGAGCGACAAACCTGTTGCCCTAAATGCATCAACGCCAAATTGAACGAGCGGCTGGGATACAGCTTAAAAGCCTCATTGGCCAAACTTCCTGTTACTTTTTCAGACTCAGCGGTCCATTGCGGCCAAGCGTTGAGGCGTTGAAAAACTCGTTTCAGATTGGCATCAAGGGTCAAACTAGGTTGACCAAAAGCAAAACTGGCTATGGCAGCGGCCGTGTACAAGCCTACCCCTGGCAACTTTCGAAGTTCCTCTGCGTTTGAAGGGAAGCAAGAGGCCCCTTGAAGGGCCAAAACCTGAGCGGCCTTCCACAGATTCGCCCCTCGACTATAATAGCCTAAACCCTCCCATTCTCGAAGAACCTCGGCTTCTTGGGCCCTTGCTAAAGCATCGACGGTGGGCCAACGCTGTAACCACCTCTCGTACCGGGGTGGCACAGCAGAAACCACCGTTTGTTGGAGCATCACTTCAGAAATCCAAACCTCATAAGGATTTTTCGTCTCGGACCAGGGGTAACTTTTTTGATTGGCCTGCCACCAGTCCAAAAGCCGGGCGACCCAGCGCTCAATTTGAGAGATGTCAAAGCTTTCGCTCATACTTCTCCACGTTCAGTCATTAAGAGGATGCTCTATCCACAAAAGCCGACCGCTCCCCGGCAGAAACTCTTGGTTAAAGCCTAAGGCCACTACTGTAGCAGTATGAAAGGTTAGCTCACGATGAGTCGAGGGAGGAGTCAAATAAGCGGCAAAAAGAGCGATAAAGGGGTTGTGGCTAAACACTGCCAATCGATCTGCGCCGTTCTTGACCCAGGAAGAAAGCTCTTCGAAGGCGTCCGTGAGCTCAGCATCGGGTGTTAATGCCGTACTTAGTTGAAGTTCTCCGCTGGTCGAGCCCATAAAAATCCGCGCGGTGTCACGGGCCCGAGCGTAAGGGCTAGAAAGAAAAACGTCAGGAGACATCCCCCGCTGACGGGCTTGATCCGCCATTGCCTGGGCCGTCAAAATTCCCGTCCCAGTGAGTTCGCGAAAAGCGTCCCCCACCGGGTGGTAGTTCTGCGCCTTGGCATGACGAACCAAGTACAATGTCATCTTCCGTATAACCTCGTCAGATCTTTAAAAGTTTTCGCCAAGGCCTCACTCAGCTGGCCATCTGTCAGACGCCAGGCCCAATTGCCTCCAAGCGTCGACGGTGTATTCATTCTGGCCCAGGACGGCAAATCTAGCAAGTCCTGCGCCGGAATTACCGCATAAACAGCGGTCGATGCCAATGCCGCACGGATAAAACCCCAGGCGACCTGAGAAGAATGGTCGTGAATATAGTCACGTGAATACTTTTGATCGTCGGGTGTTGCCGCTTCCCACCAACCTCGAATCGTGTCATTATCGTGACTTCCGGTATAAACCACACAGTTGGAACTGTAGTTGTGAGGCAAAAAGGGGTTATTGCCCGAAGCTCCGGCTTCATTAGAGTCAAAGGCAAATTGAAGAATTTTCATCCCGGGAAAGGCAAAAGCATCCCGCATCTGCTCCACTTCGGGGGTGATCACGCCCAGATCTTCGGCCAAAATTGGCAATTGGCCCAACTGACGCTTAACCTCGGCAAACAATTCCATCCCTGGGGCTTTAACCCAGCGGCCTTTAATCGCATTGGGTGCGCCAAAAGGGATTTCCCAGTAGGCTTCAAAACCACGAAAATGGTCAATGCGGATGATATCCACTAGCTTTAAGATCGCTTGAATACGTTTGATCCACCAGGCAAAGCCTGTGGCTCGCAAATAGTCCCAATTGTACAGCGGGTTTCCCCAAAGCTGCCCCGTCGCCGAAAAATAGTCGGGGGGAACACCCGCCACAAAGCGGGGCTCACCCTCCTCGTTCAAGAGAAAAGCTTCCCGATTGGCCCAGACATCGACAGAGTCAGCAGCAACAAATATCGGAATGTCACCAACAATTTGAACGCCCTTTTGGTTAGCATAGGTTCGCAACGCTAGCCATTGGCGAAAAAACCAAAATTGCAGGACTTTTTTGATTTCTATGGTCGGGGACAACTTTTTTCGCCACACCGCCTCGGCTTTGGCTTCTTTCAAGCGGATGTCGCGGTCCCAAAAGTTCGACCACATTTTTCCCCAGGCCCCTTCAGCCTCAGCTTTTTTCTGGAACTCTTCTTTCACAGCCATGAAAAGCGCAAAATCGTCCAGCCAAGACGCCTCCTCCTTTAAGAAGCGTTCATAGTCCTCACGGACGCTACCCGAGGCATGACTGAGAAAGTTCTTCGCCGCCAAGTCGAGTAAGGGCATCTTCCACCAAATGACCCAGCCGTAATCAATCTTGGCGGGATCAAAGGCCGGAACCTCGCCGAGATTTTCAGCAGACAGCCAGCCTTCGCTTACCAACGAGTCTAAACTAATCAAGAGAGGATTCCCGGCAAAGGTAGAAAAAGAGGCATAAGGGGAATCCCCATAGCCGGTGGGCCCCAGAGGTAAAACTTGCCAAAGGGTTTGTCCCGACTTCTCAAGGAAATCAACAAATTCATAGGCTGATGAGCCTAAATCCCCAATCCCGTACGGTCCCGGCAAGGAAGTAGGATGTAAAAGTACCCCGCTGCGCCGTTGATTCCCCATGCGAAACTCCTCTCTGCCAGCCGCTATACTTGGCCGTGACAATGTTTATATTTTTTTCCACTGCCACAAAAGCAGGGTTCATTTCGTCCTAATTTGGGGCCTTCGCGCGTAATAGTGGTCGGGACCACTACGCCTTTATCATAAAACCAGCGGCCATTAACTTTCTTGAACTCAGCAATTTCGTGATAAGAATCTTTCAGACCTCTTTGGGAGTACGAGGCAATAAACTCTACTTTTCCCCAATCGTCTGAAACTCCGCCTTTATCTTTAGAAAGGATCTTTAACCCTAGCCAATTCGATTCTCGACTCCACTTCCGTGTCTCTTCAATCGACACTTCGTCACGCTGATCTCGCTCGTGCGTCGACTCGATAAATTCAATTTCACCTTTGGCGTAAGCCGTATAACGGGCCCGCATCAAAGCTTCAGCCGTGGGGGCCTCAACTTTGCCTTGAAGAATCGGCTGACAACAGCTTTCGTAAGTAAGACCAGAATCACAAGGACACTTTTCCATGAACAAACTCCTGGCCTACTCTACCCTTCACTGCTCCAAAAAGAAAAGAGGCCATAAAGAGACTTCGTGAGGGCGTTGAAAATCATTATACACACGTGTGTTTAATCTGGCAAGGCCTAATTATCTTAAAAAAAGTGCCGCACCCGTTAAATAAACTAACATGGATGCTATATCGGTAAAGGCAAGCACCAGGGGCCCCGCCGCGACGCGTAGTTCGAGTTTCAAGACACGAACAAGATAAGGAAACGACAAGCCAATTATACCAGCATTAAAAACCGCCAGAGCCACTGCTGCACCTATGAGCACCGGACCCCAGCTTCCTGGCTCTAAAAAGCTGGCCAACAATCCCACCAAAAGGCCTAATGGGATTCCCAAAAAACTACCCATAAGTGCTTCGCGGAGAATCATCACCCGGTAGGACCGCCTTTCAAGCGCGGGTTTATGTGTTTCTTGAAACCCTAAAGTCATGGACTGAATCGCCACACTTTCCCCCAAGGCAAGGACAAGGGCGATAAAAAAGGACAAAAGGATATTCTTTTCAAGCGAAGCGGCATACAAACTTGAAAGCCACGCACAGACAAATCCACTGGTCACCGTAGCCAAAAGCCAAGGGAAGCGTCCCCAAAATACGGCCCCCCAGCGATGCTGCCCCAGTGATTCTAGCCGCACACCAATGGTTTGAAAGATTTCTTCGACCCGGAGCTTGTCGGTAAAGTCCACTTCTTGCCCGGTGATAACCTTAAGGTCAATAACACCCTGAACCCGATCTAAGTCATCCACCACAGGCAAAGACAAGTACTTATGTCGTGAAAATTGCTTAGCGGCTTCAAAAAGTGGCAACGATTCATTCACTGTTACTAGGGACCCTTGGGCCATGTCTTTCAAAAGTCGCTCAGGTGGAGAAACCAAAAACCGCCTAACTGGAACAACACCCGTTAGTCGATGTGCTTCGTCAACCGTGTAAAAGTAAAAGATTTTTAAATCATCCCCCAGTTTTCGTACCGTTTCTAAGGCCTCGGCACAGGTCAAGCTCTCTGGCAAGGTTAAAAAATCATGATGAATAAAATTCTTTACAGGACGCTGGAAGTAGTCTAGTTCCGTTTTTGCCATACTCTAACCATAGTCACGAGCTGGCCTGGAATCAAGAATAAGCGAGAGGAGGTTCATCGAGTCGCTTGACGAAGGTCGACCGAAGTCCTAATGTAACCTCGCCGATTTAGCGGTTTTTATGTCAGATTCATCTTTAGCCAAGCGTATTCGGCGCCTGTTCTTCGGCCCCGAAAAAACGATTGATCAAAAAACTTTTCACTCGATGGCACTCATTGCGTTCTTTGCCTGGGTGGGACTGGGTGCTGATGGTTTAACATCTTCGTGTTATGGTCCTGATGAAGCGTTCCGGGCGCTGGGAACACATACCTCGCTGGGCTTGTTTGTCGCCTTAGCTGCCGCATTTACCATTTTCACCATCAGTCTAAGCTATTCGCAAGTTCTTGAGGCGTTTCCCACCGGCGGTGGTGGCTACCTCGTTGCCAGTAAACTACTGTCGCCCACAGCCGGTATGGTTTCTGGAACAGCGCTGGTGATTGACTATGTTCTGACGATTGCTGTCTCGATCGCCAGCGGCGCTGATGCCCTCTTCAGCGCCCTTCCTGCCGTGTGGATGCCCTATAAACTCGTTTTCGAGTTCTTTGTTCTGGGCCTTCTCTTGTGGATGAATCTCCGAGGCGTCAAAGAGTCAATCCTTCCCCTGATACCGATTTTTGGCACCTTTGTGATCACTCATGCGATTCTTATTGGCAGTGCGTTTGCGATGCACGCGAGTGATGTAGGTCGACTCAGCCACATGGCTGGTACGGACCTCAATCAATCAATCCAGAGCTTGGGTCTCTTTGGTGCTCTTTTGCTTGTTCTCAAAGCCTTTACCATGGGAGCGGGTACCTTTACCGGAATCGAGGCCGTTAGTAACGGAATGTCGGTTTTACGAGAACCCAAGGTAAAGACAGGCAAACGAACCATGTTTTACATGGCGCTTTCGCTCGCCGTCACCGTTTTGGGACTTTTCTCTGCCTACATTTTATTTGACCTTAAACCTCAAGAAAATCTTACTCTCAATGCCGTACTGGTAGCTGCAATGTCCGGCAACTGGGGACAATGGGGTAAAATTTTCAGTATCCTCACCCTGGGATCTGAGGCTGTTCTTTTATTTGTGGCGGCTCAGACCGGTTTCATTGGCGGTCCTCAAGTAGTAGCCAACATGGCCAAGGATCGATGGCTTCCTACCCGCTTTGCGGCGCTGAGTGATCGTCTTGTCTCCAAAAACGGATTGTTTTTAATGGCCATAGGCGCTGGCGTTGTTTTGTTCCTCACCCAAGGTTCCGTCGATATTTTGGTCATTCTGTACAGCATCAACGTTTTCATCACGTTTGTGCTGTCACAGTCTGGCATGATTATCCACTGGAAAAATCAACGAAAAACAACCCGACATTGGCTGAGAAAGATCTTAATCAACACCGTGGGTCTCCTAGTCAGCTCGTTTATCCTCATTTCGGTCGTGATACTCAAGTTTCAAGAAGGGGGTTGGGTTACCCTTCTGGTTACTGCGTTGGCCATCATCGGGGCTTGGTCCATCCGCCACTATTATCAAAAAACTGAACGGCGGCTCGCCCGGTTAAATGTCCTCCCACAAGCAGTCCTTAAGGAGTTGGAATCTGAACCTGAGGCACCAACTAACCGTGAAGGCCGCGCCCGACCAGGTGAAGGGCGAACAGCAGTTTTGTTAGTCAGCGGGTTTAACGGGATGGGCCTCCACACTTTTTTTCAAATTCCCAGGCTTTTTCCAGGGGCCTTTCATAAAATCGTCTTTGTGCAAATCGGTCTGATCGATGCAGGAAACTTCAAAGGAATGGCAGAAATTGACCACCTTAAGGCATCTACCGCCGACAGTCTGACTCGCTATGTTACTTACGCCCAACGGCATGGCTGGGAAACGGAATCCTACTCTGGCTTTTCTACTGATGTGCTCGAAGCCTTTGAAAGGCTGTTGCCGACAATTCAATCGGCGAACCCCGAAGCCGTCTACTTTGCCGGTAAGCTCGTTTTTGACCCAGAACCTGTACTTTCGCATTGGCTCTTTAACAACTTGGTAGAAGAAATTCAGCGTCGCTGTGCCCGCGAAGGGCTTCCTTTTGTTGTTATGCCCGTCAGAGCCTAACCCTTCATCGTCCGGGCCTAACCTTCTGATTACGGCGTCACCTGGTTTGTTAGCCCATCACGCCCACGGGCCACCCATTCCGCCATATTCTCTAGGGTTGTCTCGGCGATATTGTCCAGAGCCTCCCTCGTCAAAAAGGCCATGTGACTGGTGACCAAGACGTTGGGAAACGTCATAAGTCGCGCTAGAACGTCGTCGGTTACCATCGAGGCCGAATAATCCTCAAAGAAATACTGACTTTCCTCTTCGTAAACGTCGAGACCAGCCGCACCCACTTGCCCCGCAATCAAGCCTCGAATGAGCGCCTGAGTATCAATCAGCGCGCCCCGGCTGGTATTGATGACCATCACACCAGGTTTCATCTGACGGATTGTTTCATCATTGATCAAATGGTGTGTCTCGGGAGTTAATGGCAGGTATAGCGAGATAATATCTGACTCGCGAAAAAGCGTGGTCAAATCCGTGAAGCGTCCGCCCCGGGACACTAGCTCAGGGTCGTGGGAACGGTTATATAAGAGAACCTCACAGCCAAAACCCTTGAGAATATCAAAAGCACAGCGTCCGATTTTTCCGGTCCCAGCAAGGCCTACGGTCTTGCCATGCATATCAAAACCTACCAGGTGATTTAACGAAAAGTTACCGTCTCGGATACGGTTATAGGCTTGGTGGGTATGGCGGTTGAGTGCCATCATCAAGGCCACGGAGTGCTCTGCAACGGCGAATGGGGAATAGGCAGGAACTCGAGTTACTGCGATTCCTAACCGCTGGCAGGTCGATAAGTCAACATTGTTGTATCCTGCACACCGTAAGGCAATATGCCCTACCCCCAGTTGGTGAAGAGCCATCACCACGTCTTCGGTGACGCGGTCATTGACAAAAACGCAGACCGCCTGAAAACCGCCAGCAAGAGACACGGTTTCGGGTGTGAGCTTCGCCTCAAAAAAGGTTAACGCAAAACGTTCCCGATTTTGTTTTCTTAAAGCCTCTTCCATATAAGGTTTCGAATCAAAAACGGCCAACCGGGGTCGCGAATCAGCTTTTGTCGCCTGCAGATCGGCTAAACGGGCTGTTTGAACCCGCAGATACTGCGACAATTCTGCGATAAGGTGCTGGGCAAAAAGGGGCTGCTCAGTGAGCAGTTGCAAGAACATCTGTCGTGAGATTTCGCCTAAAAGCACTTTTCCCCGAGCGGCTAGAGTCGCCGAGCGAGGCTCCTGTCTTAAAAGGCTCATCATTCCCGCTAATTCACCAGCTTTCAGACGAGCGATTTCGATATTCTCATGCTCGGCAGCCTTTTTGAGCACAGAAAGCTCACCTTCTAAAACCACATACATACAATCGCCCGGTTCGTTCTCCCGACACAGGATTTGCCCATCCTCCAAGGTTATCGAACGCATCTGCTCGAGAATGAGTTCTAACACTTGATCACCAAGACTCGCCAGTAGGGGTTCTTTTTTTAAGAAGTCAATTCGCTTGTCCGCCACACCAATCTCCTTACAGCAACTTGTTTTCTGACGATTTTTCCTTACTATATACCATAGACTACAAAATTAGAGCCTTGGGACTGAGGAGGTTGGCGTGCCCACACGAAAAAAGTTTGAGGTGAGTGCCGAAGACTTACACATTATTCTAGCAAAACTGGAACAACTTCATCATGTGCGAGATCTTAACACCCTTTTGGACGCGCTACTGACGGAATCACGCCACATGGCTCACGCGGATGCAGGCTCAATTTTTTTAGCAGAAGGGGAATTCCTGAAGTTCAGTTATGTACAAAACGACACCCTATTCCGCAATGATTTTCTTTCCAACAAGTACATCTACTCGAATCAGACCGTTTCCATCGACCTTACTTCGCTGGCTGGCTACGTGGCCAAGACAGGGGAATCCCTTTTAATTGATGACGCTTATGCGATCGACTCGCAAAAACCTTACACCTTCAACGCCACCTTTGATGATATTTCTCAGTATCGCACTACCTCGATGCTGATTGTTCCCCTGACGACAAGCAAAAATGAACGTTTGGGTGTATTGGAACTCATCAATAGAATCAATGACCAAGGGGAAGCCATTCCGTTTAGTGAATACGAAAAAAATTTGGTGGCACTTTTTGCTTTTTACGCCAGTGTTGCTATCGAACGAGCACTTTTATTACGTAACGTCGTCCACAAAATGCTCAAGATGACACAAATCCGTGACCCTGAAGAAACCCAGCCCCATGTCGAGCGAGTTGGTGCCTATGCGGTTGAGATTTACCAACGTTGGGCAGAACGGCACAAGGTTCCTCACGATGAAATTGTGACTTTCCGCGACGTTCTGAGTACGGCCGCGATGCTTCATGATATTGGCAAAGTGGGTATTGCTGACCGTATTCTACAAAAAAACGGGCCCCTTTCCGAAGAAGAATATGAGCAAATGAAGTGGCACGTCATTTATGGGGCAGAGTTTTTTCGCAACCCCCACTCCGAATGGGATAGCCTGGCCTACGAAATTACCCTCAACCACCACGAAAAGTGGGATGGCACTGGATATCCAGGAATAGGCCGTAATGATCCTCTTACCATAGATAACCGCGCCGGTAAGAAAGGCAATTCCATACCACTTTCGGCCAGGATTGTTGCACTTGCCGATGTTTATGACGCCTTAATCAGCAAACGACCGTATAAAGATCCTTGGGAAGAAGACAGAGTTCTCCACCATATTCGTGGTCAAGCCGGAAAACACTTTGACCCGGAAATCGTAGAGATCTTTTTTGAAATCTACGACATTATTCGGGCTATTCGTTCGAAATGGGAAAAATAACGGGCAACCTTCGATAAGGCACCTCTTTGAGACAATCCGCGCGTGGGGCTTTAAGTTTTCAACCCTTTTTCAGGATTCCATCAGTTTTCGGATAATCTGAGCGTTATCCAACAACGAAGAAAGGCTACGGTTGTCATGTAATCGGCTGATCGCACGGGCAAAAAGGTTAGAGACATTGGCCGATGTGTACCATGGTCGATCAAGAAGACGTTCATCATGATAAACGGCATTGGTGCCAATGATGCGGTGAAAAAGCCCTTGCTCAAAAGCGTCATCAAAAAACTTAATCGCGTCACCGGTAAAAAGCGGCAGACTTATACCGGCAATGATTTTTTTTGCGCCCATTTCGGTTAATAACTTAAAGGCTTTAATGAGGGTGCCACCAGTTCCTAAAAGGTCATCAGCCATAAAGACATTCTTTCCTCGGACATCTCCGAGCAACTTGGTGTCAGTAATATTGGACTCACCGGCGCTAACACTGAGTTTTGAATAGTCTCGCTCTTTATAGAGCATGGCCAACGATCGCGACAAACACGATGCATAAAATTTGTTACGGTCCACGGCCCCAGTGTCTGGAGACACAATCACTAAATTGGGGTCTTTTAAATCGATCAGTCCGTGCAATCTCGTCAAAATCTGATAGCTAGCGTGAAGATTTTCAAGATTTAATTTAATAAAGGTGTTTTCAATTTCTTTGGAATGAATATCGAGAGTGAGAATGCGTTCCACCCCCATATTCTCAAGAATTTGCCCAAAGCGGGCGGCAGTTAGACCTTCGCGACCTTTTTTCTTATGTTGACGGGCATAAGGATAGGCTGGCAAAACCACAGTCACGCTCACCGCGCCTGCCTGAATGGCCGCATCGACGGCAGTCATCAAGCATACCATGTGGTCGTTAATACTGAGTTGGTACCGTTCTTCGGAGTTGTGAAACTTAACAGGGTAGGTATTAGCGATATCTTGAACGATGAACAAATCCATTCCGCGAATGGAAATGCCTATTTCGGTTTTGAACTCGCCGTTGGCAAACCGGGTAAAATTTGCAGGTACCACAAAATGCGGTTGACGGTAAGCATACACTGAGCCGTCGTGTTCCGCCTCGTTGGAATGCAAGTCATAGTCAAAATTCATCTGCCGAGTGATTTCTTCTTTCGTAAGGTTATACACCCGCGACAAAGAGGCGGTCTTTTTTTCAAACCGTCGGTGATAAATATATTTGAGGTGGGAAATCACTTCTCCGGCGAACGCCTTGCCACCCGGGCAAGCCAGGATGCCCAACGTCGTAGATCGGTTGAAGTTCATACAGTGAGGTTACCAGAAAGGCGGGCTTACGGTCAATCAGAAGCAAAGGCGTTCCGTAGGGGAGTTCCTTGACCGTAGCACACAAGGCAAAGTATTCTCTCTGCCGACAAAGGAGCTCCCATGGCAGAACGCTCATCGCGTTTGACATTGACCCCGCGCTTCATCATTGTCTTAATCGTATTGGCTGTGGCGGGATTTCTGGCCTTTAACGCTGTCTTTTTGGTCGATCAGACAGAAGAATCCGTTGTTCTTACCTTCGGGAAATACAGCCGAACGGAAGGACCTGGCCTTCATTTCAAAATTCCCTTCGTTGAAGAAAATTACAATGTCGTTACTCGAATCGTTCAGACCATGGATTTTGGATTTCGTCCCAACAATCCCGGGGTTTTTGGTTTAGGCGATACTGATCAAAAGACGTCTTACAAGAGTGAATCAACCATGCTGACGGGAGACCTCAACATTGTTGATATTACGTGGATTATTCAGTACCGCATTACGGATGCCCGTCAGTGGCTGTTTAACCTTGACGCCAAAGAAAAAACTATCCGAGATATTACCCAATCTGTCGTCAACCAATTGGTTGGTGATAGGGCTATTCTGGATATCTTAGGCACCGAACGGTTAGCGATCGAATCCAAGGCCGTTGAAAAAATCAATGCCCTCTTCCGCGGTTACAAAATCGGAGTTCTGGTAACTAACGTTCAGCTCAAAGACATTATGCCGCCTTCTGGGTCGGTTAAAGCCGCTTTCGAAGACGTCAATGTGGCATTTCAGGACATGAATCGGCTGATCAACGAGGGCCAGCAGACCTACAATCAAGAAATTCCCAAAGCCGCTGGTGAGGCTCAGCAGATGATACAAGTCGCAGAAGGCTACGCCACGGAACGCGTCAACAACGCTTTGGGCGAAGTCGCCCGCTTTAAAGATGTCCTTGCCGAATACCGCCGCGCTCCCCAGGTCACGCGAGAGCGTTTGTACATCGAAACTATGCAACACGTCCTTTCAGATTCAAAAGATACCGAACTAATCGACAAAAAGCTGACGAACTTCCTGCCCTTCAAAAATCTCGGCTCGACAGGCACCGTGCCGGAGGCCCAAGCCCCTGAGGTAAAAACTGAGTCCAAGCCGGATTCCAAGTCCATGCCGGATTCCAAGGGGGTTCAACCATGAAAACACGTGCAGCCGGATTCTCAGCGGCCGTCGCGGCGATCATACTCGGAATCTTCTTCTTTTCGGGTCCTTTTTATGAAGTTAAAGAAGGTCAGCAAGCGGTAATCACACAATTTGGCTCAATTATTGCAACCGACACCCAAGCTGGGCTTAAGGTAAAAATTCCTTTTATTCAGGATGTCACCATCTATCCTCATAAAATCATGTCCTGGGATGGAGACCCACAACTTATCCCCACCCTCGAAAATCAGTTTATTTGGGTTGATACCACAGCCCGCTGGCGGATTACTGATCTGAGGCGCTTTTACGAAGCCGTAAAAACTTTAGACCGCGCCTACGCCCGACTTAATGATATTATTGATCCCGCTGTACGGCAGGTCATTTCAACCAACCCTTTGATTGAAGCAGTTCGAAGTACAGACGCCATAAATCAGTCCCAGCACAGTAATGCCGTGATGGACGCTAACGGCGAAGAAATTAAAGGTCTCAATGACCTGATTTCAGCAAGCACATCGTATAATACTATCAAAATCGGCCGTAACCAGATCAATGCCGATATTCTGAAAGCGGTCAAAGGGAATATTGAGCGACAGTTCGGTATCACGGTCATTGATGTTTTGATCCGTCAGATTCGTTATTCCGATCAGCTGACACAATCCGTTTACAATCGCATGATCAGTGAACGTGAACAGATCGCCGCGGGTTACCGGTCTTACGGGCAAGGAAAAAAGCAAGAGATTTTAGGAAAAATGGAACGTGAAAAAAAGACGATCCTTTCGGCCGCTTACGCCCAAGCCGAAGAAATCAAAGGCAAAGCCGACGCAAAAGCTGCCAAGATCTACGCCCAAGCCTATTCTGAAGACCCCTCGTTCTTTAAATTTTGGCGTTCAATGGAGTCGTATCGACAGACCTTGCCGCAATTCCCCAAAACCTTGAGTACCAACATGGACTACTTTAATTACTTATATTCACCACAAGGCCGTTAAGAAAAGTTGCCTCTTAAAAGAAAAAGCGGCCCTCGCGCCGCTTTTTCTTTAGAATCTGTCAAAAATATACTTCCCGACTTAACGTACGCCCTTTATACTAAGTTGTTGTGATGAACACGGCCCTTCGTTCTACCATACTCCACTGGCGCCTTCCGTTTGGCTTTTTTCTCTTGCCTATCTTTCTTTTTGCACTTGTCGTTAACCCGGCAACCGATCTTTTGCGCCTTATCTTGGCCTTTACCGCCATCCATCTTTTTTTGTATCCGGCCAGTCATGCCTTCAACAGTTGGTACGACAAAGACGAACAAAGCATTTGTCTTCTTAAAACTCCCCCACCGGTGACGAGGTCCCTGCTGGTCAGCGCTTGGATACTCGACGCGCTTGCCTTAATGACAGCGTTTTTTGTCAGCTGGCTTTTTGGACTTTGTTTGGCGGTATATACCCTTGCTTCAAAAGCCTATAGCTGGCCACCCATCCGTTTTAAACGACTTCCTGTCTCTGGTTGGCTGGGGGTTGGGCTCATTCAAGGGGCCTTAACTTTTTTTGCGACAGTTCAAGGATTGGGAACCCCCGTTACTTGGACTTCAGGGAAGCTTTGGCTGGGTGTTACCATCGCAGCGGTATTTTTGTGGGCCATTTACCCCATGACGCAAATATATCAGCATGAGGAAGACGGTCTTCGAGGCGATCAAACCATCAGTAGAAAGCTGGGCATACGAGGTACGTTTGTTCTGTCTGGACTACTTATGGGTTTGGCTGGTGGGCTTTTTTTCTTGTGGTTTTTTCTTTACCAAGGAACAGGTTTCGCCGTGTTGTTCCTTATTTCAGAAGTCCCCGTCGCCGTCTATTTTACCTATTGGGCGCTACAATGCTGGAAAAATCCCAAAAAAGCCAACTTTCGAGGAACCATGGTGTTGAATCTTTTGGCTTCTGGCATGACAAATCTTTTTTTTCTCTGGGAAATTCTCCGCATATGGCGGATAATCTAATGTCAAGAGAGGTATCGGTATGGATCTAGCCTTGCTTCTGTCCCGCATCCAGTATGGTGTGTCCTTGGGAACACATTTCATCTTTCCGCCCACCACTTTAGGGCTATCGCTCTTTATTTTGTTGGCGGAAAGTTTTTACATGAGGACCAAAAAAGAGGTCTACCGGGATTTATCATCTTTTGCTGTCCGGATTTTAACTCTGGTTTTTGCGCTAGGGGTTGCCACCGGCTTGACCTTGCCCGTAACGTTGGGCACCAACTGGGCTCAGTTTTCTAAGATCTCCGGTTCTGTTTTTGGTGTTCAGTTGGCTGTTGAAGCCGTCGTCGCGTTCACCCTTGAGTCGGTTTTCATCGGCGTGCTCTTCTTTGGTAGAAAGAAGGTCAAACCGATGCTGTATTGGTGGTCGACGCTTCTGGTTTTTGTGGGATCCCATTTTTCGGCCTTTATTATTATTGCCGCCAACTCATGGATGCAGACGCCTGCCGGAGTCCATTATGCTGATGGAAAGCTTATCCTGGACAATTGGTTAGCGATGAACTTTAATCCTTCTAGCCTCCTGCGCTTCTTCCACACAGTAGCGGCGGCATGGCTGGTGGGAACCTTCCTGCTTTTTGCGATTTCCGCCTATTTTATGTACAAAGGACGCGAGCAAGTTGCCGCCGCCAAAATGATGACGATAGCGGGAACAGTTGCCTTGATTTGTTCATTAGCCTTACCAATTTTGGGACATGCGTCAGTTCTCGAGATAGAAAAATATCAGCCGATTAAGGGCGCCGCTATGGAAGGTGTCTACAATTCGCAGACTGACGCCCCCCTGTACGCACTAGGCTGGGTTGACGAAAAGGATCAAAAGGTCATCGGCCTCCCTCTACCCGGTATGTTGAGTTACTTTTATGACTTTAACTTCAATTACAAAGTCAGGGGCCTGAATGAACTTGCCCCGAACCCTGCCGACCGCCCCCCCGTCCAGTCTGAGTTCCAGACTTTTCGGGTGATGGTCATGGTGGGTTCAATTCTTATTGTGGTCTTGGTTCTGGGTATGATTTTCCATGCCCGAGGCACCTTAACTCGCAAAAAGAAATCATTGATCGCGATTATGATATGCACGCCATTGCCCTATATTGGGGTAGAAACGGGCTGGATCACGGCAGAAATCGGAAGGCAACCATGGACGATATATCCTGATCCGGCTATAGGCTTTCCCGGGCTTCGCACGGCTGATGCCGTTACGCAGGGCTTAAATCCTGGCTATGTGTTGTTCTCGCTCATCTTCTTTTCGTTGGTTTATATTCTGATTTTTGTTGTCTTTTTTCGCTTTTTACCCACAATGGTGAAAAAGGGTATCACCCCTCCTGCCGAAACTCCTGAACAAGTAAAAGGAGGTCAACAATGACCCCACTAGCCTTTTGGCAAAGTTATTGGTTCATCATCATTGGGGCCGCGCTCTTTATCTTTACGTGGCTAGATGGCTTTGACTTGGGGATCGGAATGCGCCTTCCTTTCACCAAAAGCCCCGAGCATCGTCTCACACAACTGAATACGATTTGGCCCTTTTGGGATGGTAACGAGCTTTATGGCATAATTGGTGGGGGAGCGATTTTCGCCTCTTTCCCCGTTGTCTTCGCAGGATTATTGTCTGGGCTTTACCCCTGGGTGGTCTTGCTGATGGTTTTCGTTATGCTCCGGCCAGTTTCTTTTGAAGCGTGGGTTCACGATCAAAAAGGACGTCGTTTTTGGGAAGTTCTCTTTATGCTTTCGAGCTTTTTCATCCCGTTCATCATTGGTGTTGCAGTTGGAGCTACCATGTCGGGGCTTCCGTATAACGCGTCCATGGAATGGGACCCCGCTCATTCGTTTTTCGAGGCCCTTTCTCCGTTGTCGATTCTTATGGGAGCGGCGTTTGTTGCTGTTAGCCTCTTGCATGGAACCACTTACCTAATCAGAAAAACAACGGGAGAATTAGCCGCAGAGGCTCGCAAAAGCTTACTTCCTCAAACAATTGTTGCCGGTATTTTCGTAGTAGCCGTTGTGCTCGTCGCGCTTTTGGGGGGTGCCGACCTCCAAGGTTCTGCGCCCGTAGGAAAACCTTTTGCACCGATCGGCGTCCCGCTAGCCGTCGTGATCGCTGTTGTGGCCTTGGTAGGATTAGTTCTTACTCACGCTGGAGACAAAGATTCCCGTCCGTTTGTTTTTTCGTCCTTGTTAGTCGGCGCTGTGTGGTTGTTTATCGGCGCTGTGCAATTTCCTACAATGGTGCGATCCAGCATCTCACCTGATTTTTCGTTGACTGTATTCAAAGCGGGGGTTTCTAATCCCTTATATAGTTTGCAATTCTTAGGAGTGTTGGGCTTCATAGCCCTAGCGGTTGTGATGGTTTATACCATATTTGTCTACAGGATTTTTAAGGGCAAAGTAGACGCCTCGCAGGATCATTATTAGAAATTCGTAGCTTAGAAAGTCATTACTACGTTTTTAACAACGGGGCTTACCAGTGTAAGTCCCACAAAAAGGAGTGTAGAGTGAAAGAACTTGTTCGATGCAAAGCCTGTGGCTACATTATGGAAAAGAGCGCCCTGGGTGAATTCTGTCCCGCCTGTGGGGTCAAAGCCCAAATGTTCGAACCCTATGAAGACAAAGTAACTGGGGTGCGGCGTCTCCTTCTTGATCTGGATATTCACCCCATTGTCGTACACTTTCCCGAAACTTTGGGTGGCTTGCTAATTCTTATGGCCTTGGCATTCCCTTTGCTTTCGGTTGGCCCTCAACACTGGCTCTGGTCTAGCCTCCAGCTTTTGTCGTGGTTATTCCCGATTGCGGTTTTAGCAGGCTTTTTGTCCGGGATATTTGATGGTAAGGTTCGCTACCGAAAAGTTACCACACCGATTCTTCGTCGCAAGATGGCTATAGGCATACTCTATTTTCTTTCTTCCTTGGCCCAAGCGATTTTGGCGTTTTCACAAAATGGCCTGCACGACATGGGCCTATGGCTAGGTTACCTAGGGGCTGCTATCATATCGCTGGCCTGCGGTACGATTTTGGGCAAGATAGGCGTGACACTGTTGCATGGGGCAATGCCCGGTGACAAGATTTTTTTAGGCAAAAAGAAAAAATCAAAAACTTCTTAGACCAAATTAGAGACCCTCGACGGTAACCGCAAAGGTGCGTTGAAAGGCTTCACCAGGCAATAGTGTAAGTAGCCCTTCTTTTTCTTCAAAGGGAGGCTGGTTCGAGTCTGAACCAGCCTTGTCGGCTAGACCACACCAAGGTTCAAGGCAAACAAAGGGAGCCTGGGGTGGGCTCCAAATGCCGAAGTACGGAAAACCGGGAAATTCGATACTGAGAGACAAAGGGTGCGCATCGCTTCTAAGAGTCACCCGTGAACTCCGCATATTTTTGATAACGACCGCATCTTGTTCAAAAAGAGTTCTGGTTAAGCGCAAAATTCGCCCCACTGTTGGCAACGGCTGAGTTTCGCCACTGAACAAGCCCTGAGAATTTAAAAAGTGACGAGTCAAATTTTCAGCAAACTCAAATTCTAACCAATGATCTTCCCATGTTTCCTCCCCCCGAGGAATCGCAAAGGCCGGGTGAGCTCCCAAAGAAAAGAGCATGGATTGAGTCCCAGTATTGGTGACCAGGAATGTCGTCGAAAGAACTTTTTGATACAAACGGTAACGCACTTCAAACCGCCAATCAAAGGGGTATACAACCCTTGTTTGAGCGTTACTGGTAAGCTGGAAAAGCACCTGCGATTTTTCTTGCTCGATGATAGTAAACTGCTGGTCACGGGCAAAACCATGGCGACCCAAAGGATATTCTTGGTTGCCCAGCCGATAGCGATTGTTTTTGAGCGCACCAACAATGGGGAACAGTAGCGGCGCACTCCGAGGCCAGAAAGCGGGGTCTGCCTGCCATAACAGTTCAGTTCCATGGAGTTTTTCTTGAAAACTTCGCCATTCGGCACCTTCGGCGACAAATCCAGCCCGCAAGTAATCATTCTCAAGGACGATCATACCCACAGATTACCTTGAAATTGCCACTGTGCCAACTAAGAATATATCAAACAAAATTTGACAAAAGGGCTTGTCATCAAGGATGCTGAAGGAATGATGCACGGGAGGTGCTATGAAAGCCCTAGCCACTGGATTTTGTCTTTTAACATTCTTGGCTACGCTTGCTCAACCGCTGATCGCAGAGAAAACGAACACCTCAGAATTGCCGAGTGAACTTTATCCCAATAAGTTCGATATGGCTGTATACGCGGGACAGTGGATCCCCTGGGCTACGGGGCCAGACTGGGATCAAAGGTTAGGCTTTGAAGGTGCCTGGAGGTACCAATTCACGACTCAAGTATCGTGGGGAATTAGCGCTGGTCTGCAAGCCTTATATTCACCTACCGCTCCTTGGCCAGTTCTATGGGAAGGCTGGGGTCAAATCTACTGGGACTGGATTTTTCTCAAACCCTTTAGCCTGCGTTTTATGAGCGGAGCTCTGGGAGGTCCATCAACCTCGGCACCCTATTTGGGTGCAGACGTGGGTTATGGACCTCTGTTTGTTGAAACGAAAGTGCTTCTCGCCACAGTGACCGTCTGCCAAATCAGCTTAGGATGGCGCTGGAAAGGCCTCTGAGGAAAACGCCTTAAGGCCTTTGCAAGGGGACCTTTTCGGCGGCTAAACTCGCTTCAGAAACCGATGACAAAATTTCGGCATAGTTAACTAGCATGCCTTCGTTTTCCATGGCTTTCATGAGCCGAGAAAGTAGTTTTTGCGTCCGAAATCCCGAGGGACTCACAAAGGCAAAACTCCGTTTACCGGCCACTTGACCGGATTGAGATAACACTTGGGGTAGTCTAACCGGCAATTTTCCCCATAAAGAACTACTCTCCGTACCCAGTACAACGTAATCAAAGCGAGCTAAACGCAAGTCTTCGCCTGGTTTTGCTTCCATGACCTCGACGTGGTGCCCCATAGCTTGCCATTTTCGAGCCAATTCACGGGACAAGAGTTCTAAAGAATTTCGCTTTCCTACCTTGAAATAAATAATCGCGACACGCATAGTCCTACCATAGAGAAAATTCTCAAGATGATCCAGCCATGACAAAGCGTCGTCCCCAAAAGCACAAGCTCAGGTTTTCGCGCAGCATCTTGCACCCCTTGGCTGACAAATTTCTATCATTTACGATAGATGTTTCGCTCATTATTGGTGGGCATTGGTGGGGAACCAGCAAGGGCACCAGAAATGGGTTGTCACGGAATAAAACCTCGCCCCTTTCGCTGGGCAACCCCCTACTCAGGATGTATACGCGGCTCCTGGGACCAGCATTTCTGCGCGTGGGCGGTACTGAAGCTGATCGAATCCGCTACGGATTTTGTCGTGAAGCGCTGGCGCCCGGTGCGTCACCGTCCATAACGCCCCCGACGGCCGACGCCTCCTACACGCCACCAGAACACGTTTTTACTCTCAAGAAAAAGCTCTGGAAGCAGTTGGCTGACTATTGTCAGTCCACGGAACTACGATTGGTGTTTACCGTTGCAGCAGGCCCGGAGGCTCGTGACCAGAAGGGCAACTGGCGCCGTCAAGACACGGAACGTCTTTTGCAGTACACCGCTCGAAAAAAAATCCCGGTAGCCGCTTGGGAGCTGGGAAACGAAGTTAACGCCTATCCTTTTTTGTGGGGGCTCAAGAACCGAGTCTCTGCACGCCAATACGCCCATGATTTTAAGAATTTTGCCGCCTTATGTCAGCGATGGACGCCCCAGGCACTTCGCGTTGGGCCGGCCTCGGC
>JABEVK010000090.1 GCA_013044245.1 Spirochaetales bacterium
CCCTGGTGGTCAACTGTTTTTAACAGGAATTTTTCAAACATTTCAAAACCTACATCCCCTACGTTATAGAGTGACTCACTACTACCTAGAGTTGAGACTCGGGTTATGGTAGTAAAGCTCCAGGGTCTACCTAGACTTGTGCCTGAGGCATAACTATCTAATTTTAAACGAGCTAGATGCTTTTAAAGCTAAAAACGGATTATCCTTGAGCCAAGGCCTATAAGAAAAACTTTGCTTTTCACGTTAAAAGCTTTTATGCCCCCTCCTGGGCTTGCTGCTTTCGGAAGGTTTTATAGCTCAGTCCATATTTTTGCATTCTTAGGCTGGCCACCCTTTTCGTAAGACCTAAAAGCTGAGCGGCCTCGGTAACATTTCCCTGGGTTTTTCTCAGAGCTTCTAAGAGCATTTGGTATTCAACAGCCTCGACCTTGGCTTCCAGCTTTCCCCCGATCTCGATGCGGCCTTCAGAAGGGGCATTGAGAGAAGGGGGAAGATGGTTTGTTTGAATGTACTCTGAATCGCTGAGGATGACAGCCCTCTGAAGGACGTTTTCGAGTTCTCTGACATTTCCCGGCCAGGGATAACTCAACAAAAGGCGTTGTGCGCTTGTGGTAATTCCCCGAATGTTTTTGCCAGCATCTTTGGCAAAGTGAAGAACAAAGTGATCTGCCAAAGTGATAACGACAACAGTTCGTTGGCCCAGTGAGGGTCGTTGTGAGCATAAAGCAAATTTTTGCGTGCCGTCCAATTGGGGAAACAACGCAAGGTCTTGGAATACAAATCCTAAAGGACGTTTTTGAAGCGCTAAATTCAGCCGGCGCGATGAGTCGGGCGAGACACAATTTTCTAAGGCTTGCGTTAGTTTTCCTGAAGCTCCCCCACTAGCGGCAAGCGTTACCTGAATACCAACCTCCGAAAGAAACCCGACCATTCCAACAACCAAATCTTCTTCGCCATAAACAGCGGCACTCAGTCCTGAAAGAACTTTATGGGCGTCGGAATAAGCATCAATTAAACGGCCTCGCTGTGACGCCACTTCAGGCGGTATTTGACAATCAAAAGCATCGCATAGCCCCTTGATGAGTAGGTCGGTTGATCGAATTCCTATGGGAAGTCCCAACCGTAAACCACACACGTTACCGCGTTCCTGAAGAACCGTTCCCGCCGTGGAAGGGGCGTGCGAGAGCACGCCTCCCAATTCAATCCAGAATTGGGCCTGGCGAACCTGTTTGATCGCTTGCACAGGAGTTCCCCCTTGGGGAATGGGTTGGTAGTCTGTCCATTGTCCGCCATCAAGAGTTTCTGAAATATCAGGTATAAGAACTGTCGAAATTGAGAAAGAAGCCACAAGAGCTTTAAGTCCTCGTAAATCGGCCGGCGAGATCATACCGGGAAAGAGTACCAGCTGGGCGGGATTTTTCTCGGGGGAATTTGTGTTGGAACCTTGGCCTGGAAATCCCAATGTCTCTATCAAAGATTTCACCGCCATATGAAAACCATCAGCGTGGGTACCCTTGTAGCTGGGCGTTGAAACGGTGACGAGTTCCACCGACTTACTGCGCCGCTTTTGTTCCGCCAAATACTGGGACAGATCCTCTCCCATCGTTTCTGCAAGACAGGTCGTTGCAACACCTATGAACGAAGGCGCATACTGGTCTGAAAGGTTATCGACGGCATGAAAAAAATTATCATGACCGCCAAAAACGGCAGAGTGTTCGCTGAAGTTTGTACTGGCAATATCGATGGGCTCTTTGAAGTGACTGATCAAGTACCTGCGGATGTAGGTACTGCAACCTTGACTGCCATGGAGAAGGCACATACCGCCCTCAATCCCATGAAAGGCTAAAGCCGCTCCCAAGGGTGTGCAGAGTTTACAGGGGTCTGTAGTAGAAACGGCGTTTTTGGTTCGTTCTTTCATTTCTTGCTCCTGAAAGCGGAGAATTGCCAAACCGGTGAGTTAACCGATTCGTATACTTCACGGGCAAAGTTCACCATGCCCACCTGCATCAAACAATGGCAGGCGGCAGCATAGCCATCTTTTTTTGTCCCCTTAAAACCTTCGCTATGAACACTGAAAACGGGTATGTTGTGGCGTTCTTGAGCACTTCGGCAAACAGCGTCAACATCATCTCCGATGAGTCCCACAATACACGTCGAATAGACAAAGGCCGCCTTGGGAGTGTGACGCTCAATGAGTTCATCAAGAGCCTTGGCAAGTTTAACGGCCCCTCCGTAAATCACCTCGAGCTCATGAAGGTCGGTTGAGTAAGAGTGTCGATAGAGCTGTGGACCGCTCGACAAAGATCCTCGGATATCCCAGGTGTAGGCAGCGCAACCGATAGGGCCGTGGACTAAGTGGATGGCATCGGTAATGGGGTAAAGGACCACACGGCTGCCACAAAATACGCAGGCCCTTTGACTGACGCTTCCCGCCGTTGATACCCTTTCACAGGCAATAAGGTTGCCCTGGGGACTTTCAGGCTCAAGTTTTACCACCTGACCTTTTCTATCTTTTAGGACTTCCATACGGGACCCCCTTACGGTGTACTTCTGTTCTAAGCAATCTCCGTGCCAGACAACAGAAATGCCTCAGAAGGGGTTTTAAAGCCTGCAACAGCGTTTGAGAAGGAGATCAAAAAGAACGTGGGGGTAATTAGTGAGGTGAAAAGTACACGTGGGAACTAAATGCGAGGGTAAAAAAAATGGCCGAAATGAGGGTTTCAGGCTTTTCGCTTGAAGGTCTGCTAACCAAGATAGGCTTCATCGGGCGTGCGACCTCCGAGGAAAGAATGGTGTCCCTAACGGGACGATGACACTGGTTCGAGCGGGGCATGGGATGTTCATAGTCTTATTTTTGAGCGTCTAAGAGGCCAGCCCCAGAGCAGATGAACTTCATAGGAGCGCGGCTCAAACGATATTCTGTGACCGTCAAGAAATAAACACCTGGTCAAGAAGGTGGCTCGTGCTTGGGTGTCGTCTACCTTACCTGACCAGGATTGCTTACCTACAAAGCTTAAAACGTGGGAATACTTTCGTCGGCGGGGATTTCCGGAGCCTCACCCGAAGGGGTTTTGTTTAGCTTAGGCTTAAACTCCACGTGCTCACCAACGATCTTGACCCGGGAATGGGACTTACCTTCGTTATCGACCCAGCGGTCTTGTTTCAACCGTCCGACAACACGCACTCCCCTTCCTTTTTCTAAGCTCTTAGCACATTGCTCCGCGAGCTTATTCCAAACCTCGACATCAAAGAACGAAACCTCCGCTTGTCGTTCTTGGTCTTGCAAATAGTAGCGGTTCGATGCCACCGAAAAACGGCAGACCTGACTTCCCGTCTCTAAAGCTTTAGCTTCAGGGTTCCGAACCAAATTGCCCTCAACGAGGACTGAGTTTAGGTTGTTCATGATTCCCTCCTTGGGTTTACCTAACTTAGGCTTCCTTTTACATAACTGCGATTAACCACACCGACCTTCAAAAACGGTGCAATTTTTTTTCAAACTTTCTACGAGCTAGTAACCAGAGATTTTAGCTCCTTCCGTTCCACATGCTCCCCAACGATCCAAAGGCGCGACTGCTTTTTACCGCCACCATCCACCCAGGTCATCTCTCTAAGACGGCCCATAACACGGACTCCAGAGTCTTTTTCGAGGACAGCCGCACAGAATTCAGCGCAGTGACTACTGACTTCCACGTCAAAATACGACACGTCCTGCTGTTCCTCATGCTTGCGGACAAAGCGACGTTCTGTGGCCAGGGTAAATAAACAAACCATGTTCCCTTTGCGGTCCGTCTTGGCTTGTGGGTTGCGAACGAGTTGGCCTTCCAGAATCACCGAATTTAAATTGTTCATAGCTACCTCCTTGGTGCTTAAAAAGAAAACAGAAAGATATTTATTTTGACTTCAAAAAGAATTTTCAGATTTGACGCGATCCCAGACCTGGTTCAAGATCTGAAATTCCTGGTAGTCGGGACTAGAAGAAAACGGTCGAAGAACAACCCGATCGGCGACAACAAAGCTCCACGGTCGTTCACTCCAATGGGGGCGTTTCTTATCCTGGTCCAAATAGCCAAAGACTTTGATTAATAAATTTTGCCGCAAAAGTTCTAAAAGATCTTCGCTTACCGTCCCCGGAAAAACTACGTTAAACTCCGCTGACCAAAAATCTAAGGTATCTGATCGCCTATTGATTCGTCGGGAATCAAGAGTCAGTCTTAAAACCTTCTCGCCTTGACTAAGCTCCACAACCTCGGGATCCCGAAGTGAAAACCCTTCAATGAGGGCTTTATTCAAGTAATTCATAGTCACCTCCTTAGGTGTACATACGAATAACTGAGCTTAAAAACACATTGCTTCAATTTTTTTGAAAAATTTCGAAACTTTTTTCTTAGCAAAAATCATAGGGATATTTTATTGCTAGATAGGTATTTAAAAGAAAAGAGTAGAAAAGAAG
>JABEVK010000091.1 GCA_013044245.1 Spirochaetales bacterium
CAAGGCGCCTCGCAATTTTCGGATAAGGCACAAAGGGCGTTAGCCCGAAGGGCCGCCGAAGAGTCGTTTACCCTTTTGAAAAATGAGAACGTTCTACCCTTAAAGCCAGGCAAAAACCTCTTGGTCATTGGTCCTAAAGCGGACGATATGGGAGACCTTTGCGGAGGTTGGACTTTGACTTGGCAAGGCTTAGAAGGGGCCCCCGTTCCCGGGTCCTCTCTCTTGGATGGCTTGAACCAGGTATACGGGGCTGAACATATTGTCTATGCTCGCGAAGGCGATCTTTCGGCAGTTCCAGCCTCCTTTCATCCTGACGCCGTGATTTTGGTCATCGGCGAAAAACCGTATGCCGAAATGAAAGGTGACAACCCGACACTAACGATGGATAGCGACGACCAGGCGCTCTGGGAGCGTGTGAAATCTAACCTACCTCACGTCCCTTTAGTCACTCTGGTGGTATCGGGACGCCCCCTTGTGATGAACACAATTCTGAAAGCTTCTCAAGCGTTCGCCGAGCTGTGGCTCCCCGGCAGTGAAGCCGGTGCCGACGCCCGTGTTCTGGCCGGACAAGTCGCCCCTCGGGGCCACCTTCCCCAACCCTGGCCGCTAGAAAGTGACCAAAAGACCTCAATCTTCCCCGTAGGCTACGGGCTGAGCTACGCCAAAGTACCCTGAGTAACCTACCTACGTATCCTTAGAATCGTTAGTTTTCAATAGCAGGTTTTTAACTCGCGAAGTTTCTTCGCGAGTTTTTTTTCAACGCTCGACAGCTAGCGCTGAGTCCAGACCACTTTGCCAGTCTTATCGATGTATTCCTGGTGTCCCGCTTCTTCCACCCAAGCCAAGCCCCCGGAAAATAGCCCTGCATGATCGAAACGGGCCGGAATTACCCAGTCACCCGTTTTGTCCACGTAGCCATACTTGCCTGCGTCTTCGGCAGTCGAAAGACCGTCGCGAAACGGATAGGTGCGCTTCCAACTTTTGCCAGGGAACAGCCGCTTGCCGCTGGTATTGATATACCCCCAAGTTCCATCGTCGAAAGCCACCGCCGCCACCCCTTCACTAAACCCGCCCAAGGTCAGCCTAAAGCCTTGTGCCAAAAGGTTTCCCTGGGCATCGATGATGCCGAGGTGTAACCCATCGTCGTCACGTCCCAACACCACAAACGCTCGGTCATCATGAAACAGACTGAAAGGGGTCCAGGGTTTATCAGCAAACAGCAGTTTGCCGGTGTTATCGGTATAGAACCAGCGAGCGGAATTTCCTTCGCGTCGGGCAACCAAGCCTTTACCGTCGGCAAATCCCAGAGCTCGATCCCAAACGGGGGGCACGGCCCATTCCCCTTTGGTGTTGATAAAGCCCATTTTGCCTCCGCTGGCGGTCAGCACCGGTTGGCCGGGCTTCGCCAAAGCCACAGAATCCCAGCTTTGCGAGTCCAAGCGATGTCCCTGAGTGTTGATGAGAAAGACCCGTCCGTCCTGGGCAACCCACGCCTTGCCGTTTTGAAAATCTTTTACTTCGTCATAAACGGCAGGAATGGCTACCTGCCCATCGGCCTTCAGAAAGCCGTACTTAGCATTCAGTTTCATAATCCGATAGCCATCAACAAGGTTTCCGATTTCTTGATAAATCGGCTTTACCACCAGTTTGCCGCTGTGATCAACCAAACCGCCAGCGCGGCCATCAAAAACCGGTGCGTAACCCGCCTGAAAATCTCCGGCCCACACCCACGACGCCGGGATCACAATTTTTCCTTGAGGGTTCAACCAACCCCATTTTTTGTTATGCGAGAAGGCAATCAAACCATCCCGCTCGTACCCCAAATCCGCCCACTCGGCAGGAATCGTGATTTGGCCTTTGCGGTTGACCAGTCCCAAAAGTTTATCTTTGACCACCAAGGCATGGTTATCCACAAAAGCGTAGATTTGGTCCCAGGAGGCTGGGCCCAGAAGCTGGCCGTTCGAGTCAATCAAGCCTTTTTTTCCTTCTTTTCCTTCGTAGACATACAACGGATCTGAAGTCAGCTTGGCATTGAGGTCTTCGGCCAAAGCCAGGTCTTTCCAACCACGAGTAATGACCTTTCCGGTGCGGTCAATCAGAGCCCATCCGTCCTTAAGGTCCACGACAGCGCGGCCCCCATGAAAATCGCGGGCCTCTCGATATTGTGCAGACAGCACCCAGTTCCCTTTTTGATCAATAAATCCCCAGCTTAAGCCCTGGCGAACGAGGGCTAACCCTTCCGAAAAGGGTCTTGCGTAGTCATAGGCCGGAGAAATCACCGTTTGTCCGTCGGTATTGAGGTACCCAAAAGCCTGTCCGTTTGAAAATGCCGCCATTCCCTCCGAAAAGGGCATAAGGGGAGTAAAAACGGCGGCAAGAGGGTCACCATCCACGTGGACTTTCTGAACAGGCGACTTTACCCAGGTACCATCATTTCTAAGCCAGCCGACGGTCATGACCTCTCGAGCCGGTGCCAGACCGTTCGTAAAAAACACAGGCAGATAAGGCTCATTAGCCTGTTGACTGCGATCCGGTTCTGCTAAAAAGTGAGGCGGAATAGCCTGTTGACCAGTGGTATTCACAAAACCCATGCGACCGCCTTGAACAAACCAGGCCAAACCCTCAGAAAAACCGGCGGTTTGGGAAAAAGGTACAGGCAGTTCAAAGACGACTTTTCCCTGTTCATTGATAAACTCCGTAACCGACGGCGAAAGAGCCACCCGACCTAAGCCGTCCGTAAAATCATCGGCGGCCAAATAAGGCCCGGCTAGGCGAGTTTTTCCGGTGGCATCAATGTAATACCAGCTTTGATCCGGCTTTTGAACTGATAAAAAAGTGGTTTCCTGGGCGGGTAAAGACACTGCAAGCAACCAACCGAGCCCGAGCAAAAGGCTCATTCCACGGATTGTCATGAATTCGCTCCTTAAGTTCAGCTTACCTTGAAAGGTCCCCCTACGACCAGCGACAGTCCTACGCTTAAAAATGCGCTAAGCTAGAAGGAGATTTTCGCAGGAGGCACCATGCGTCTTTCACCCCTGATTCAAAAACTTGCTCTTGCCACGGGGCTGGTACTATTTGCCCTCGCACTGGGTGCACTCCTTGTCGTGTATCATGCCCCCCTTTGGAGACTCCTAGAAAACCGCGAACACCTTAAAGCTCTCCTGTTGGCTGAGGGGGTTTGGGCGCCTTTGTCATTTATGGGCTTACAGGCACTTCAGGTGGTTATTTTTGTGATCCCCGGTGAAGTGACCCAGCTGGTCGGAGGCTGGCTTTTTGGTACTTGGCTTGGGTGTTTATGGTCCATTCTTGGCATCACCGCAGGAGCCGGTATTAGCTTTGTGTTGGCGCGGCTGTTGGGCAGGCGCGTTATCGGTGTCTTTCTTCGCTCCGAAAAACTTCTGAAGTGGGAAAAAGCCCTGAGTCAACCGCGTTGGCTGCTCGCAATTTTTCTTTTATTTCTGATCCCTGGAATTCCCAAAGATGCCCTTTGCTATATCGCGGGGTTTTCTCGTGTGCCCTTAGGACTCTTTCTCGTGGTTTCGGCTACGGCCCGCTTTCCTGCACTTTTTCTTTCAAGCTGGGCAGGGAGTGCGGCCGGCAGCGAACACTGGGCACCAGTTGTCGTGATTGCCGTCTTTACCGTACTAGCCATTACTCTGGGGTGGCTATTTCGTCATCGAATGGAAAAGGCGCTTAGCAAAATTCTGTAACATCAAGCTTCAGGCTTCCGGTCCCAGAAGCGTGCCCGGGCGTGTTAGCTTCCAAGTAACAAAAAGCACGACGATCCCTACCGGGACAAAAAGCCAGCCAATCCAGCCACCGGAAAAAAGGTTGAGGAACCAAGCCCGCCAAAAATTACCCCCGTCAAGGAACACCGTGTACGATGAGGCGGCAACGTGAGTATGTGTCGCCTTGGCCAGTACAGGCCAAAGAGCCGTTAAGCCAGTCGCAATATACAGGTTGGCTATGATAGCGGGTATACCCAGGATCAGGGATCGGACAAGATTTCCGCGAACAGCGGCCGAAATGAGGGCCATCGGCACCAACAGGTTGGTCAAATCCCCCAAGGGGATAAAATTGACACCGGGAAGGACTAGCGCCAAAAGGAGGGCTAGTGGCATCAACAGAACCGTCGACACCATAACCGAGGGGGTGGCAAACATGACGGCAACATCCAAACCGATAAAAGTTGGCCCCAAACGGGGAAACTTTTTAGCAACGAAGGTTTTCATTCCTTCGGAAATCTGCAC
>JABEVK010000007.1 GCA_013044245.1 Spirochaetales bacterium
AGATGGGCACTGGCAACGCCAGCGGAGAGGCTTCTTTTTTGCCCCACGCTGGAAGAACTGAGGGAAAAACAGTTCTGCTTCAATTTTTCTTGAAAAAAAAACCGGGAGCTGGTGCTCCCGGTCAAGGTTACTGAACGAAATTAACTCGCTTAGGGGAACAAACGATCAGCATAACGGTCGAGGTCTGCCGGGCTAGCGGTCTGTAGAAACTTCCGTTCTTGAGCGGTTTGCTCCTGAAGGTGGGTTTGTTTCTGAAGACAGCTCTCGAGGGCTTTCTTGGCCTTGACTGCTTGGGAGCGGGCTAAGAGGTAACGGAACCCCCAAGCTACTCCCATCGTGACGGCGGCTAAGGCTAGAAAGCCCATCACCGCCAGACGGATTTTTTCGAGCAACAGCATTTTCATCCTCCTGAGCTACGTTGGGCTGAGGAACGTAGGCTTGCCCTTTGATCATCGCGATCAGTTGTAGAATATTCTGGATGCTTAACAAGCCCCAGAATAACAGCGCGAAGGTTAAGGCTATGACGGCGGGTACGACTCTGGCGGGTAGCCCGATCCCCTCGGGGAGGAAAGGGCTTTGGACCAAAAGCGCAACCCCCGCCAGAAAGCAAACTGCGGCCGCTAAGCCATGTCCTTTGGGTTCCGGCGTGGTGTTGAACATCTGTTTCACCAAAAGACTAGCGCCTTGGGCCTGCGGTTGGTTTCGAACTCCCGCCACGACAAGCGGCGGCAAAAGCCATCGCCATCGGGCCAACGTTCCGGCCAACTATCCTGGTAGATGAACTCGTTCGTTACGTCGTCGTAGGCTACTAAGGCAATGTAATGCCCGGGTGATTTCAGGCAGATCAGCAGGGCACGACCACTGTTGAGGTGGGCGATCGCATCCTCCAGGCTGAGCTGTGAAACAACTTGTGCCGTGACATCAAACACTTGGCGCAGGGCCAGGGGGTACCAGTCCAGGACTTCGTTACCGGCGACCTCTTCGGGGCTGAGCACCGAGTAAATGTGCGACATCAAATCAAAGTTCTGCGAGTCATTAAACCAGTCGGACAGCACCTCTTCGGGTTGGGGGAGGTAGCCGCCGGGTGTATAGATGGACACATCGTTACCCATGGCGGTGATGCAGTTGATCGCCGCTGTGGGACCGCAGGTTTCAAGCCACGAGGTCCCGTGAGGGAGTCTGACCTTGAGCATGTGCTCGGTCGGGTTGTTTGTTTGTTGAAAATAGGCCGCGTTGCGGTCGTTCCAACGAGGGGTTCCGTGAATTGCCATTATTTTTCTCCTGCGGGATCTTTGCTAAATACACCGTAGGCAAACGCTAACGGTTCGAACTGTTCGGTGAGCTGGGCTTCGGGGATACGAAGAAAGTCTCCGGCTTCGCGGAGTAAAAACTCCTTGGAATCGGTATCGTAGCCCACCAGCGCAATGTAGTGGCTGGTGCCCTTGTAGCGCACTTGAAGGGCTCGGTGGTGGCGAAGGTGCAACAGCGTATTCTGCACCGACAGTTCCTTGATTTTGTCTGAATCACACATAAAAAGGACGTCAGCTAACAGTCGATACCAATCCTCGAGGTTGGGCTGGGCCTTTTCGAAGTATTCGGTGAAATCCGGGTCCTGAAAACAGCTGAGGTAAAAGCCCTCGGGACGAGGAATATAGTCACCGTACGCCTGGGGTAAAACGTTGTAGCCTGTGGCGGCGATTGCGGTCACAGCGGCTTGAGGTCCGCTCATGTCGACGCTGAACTCTTTGTTGGGCATGGGGACAATGCGCATTTCACCAGCCAGGTTAGGCCAGTGAAAATCGTAGTAGGCATTTCGTTTCCAGTTTTTTGGTCCAATGATATTCATGGGTTTCTCCTTTGTTAGATCCAGTAGGCGATAGCGCGATTGGTAAGGTTATTGGGGAACTCGGTGTCGATCTGACAGCAATGCTCGCAACCCTCTCTGGTGATGAATTCGTCTTCGGTGCTGTCGTACCCCACGAGTGCGAGGTAGTTCGGTTCGTCGGTAGCCTCGATGTGCATGGCGTGCCCGGCCTTAATGTGTTTGAGCATCACTTCGCGGCTCATGTCCCAGACCATCTCGGTGTTGACGTTGAACACATCGCGCACGGCCTTGCTCATCCAGTAGAACACATCGTGCTGGACGGCTTCTTCGGGCGGTAAGCTGGTGTAGGTAAGGTTCATCAGTTCGAGGTTGTCGGCATCGTTGAACCATTCCAGTAAAAGAAATTCGGGACGAACTGGAATACCGTTGCAGCGACAGGGTACCTTGACTCCAAGGGCCGCCACGGCGACCACAGCCGCCTGGAATAGGCTCATATCGAGAGTGACCTCACCCCAGGGGAGGGTGATTTTGCGTTTGACCCCCGTCCAAGAGGCTGGCTGGTATAGGTCGTACCAGCTATCGTCCCAATCTGGTAAAAAATACTGTGACATAGGTTTCTCCTAGTCTTGAAATGCATTAACCCAGCAACGCTAGGTAAGCACACTCCTTTTTTGTGTGCTCGAACCTAAAGACAGAAGAAAAAAGCTACGTGCTTCAAAAAATTTTGCAAATTTCAAAAATATTTTTTTAAGGATGCTTTTTTTGAGAAAAAAAACTTTTTTAGTCCTAATTTGCTTGGTGGGAGCCGTGAACTTGTGGGCCCAAACGTTACCGAGCCCCGAAGACCCGGTCTGGCGGTATCAGCAGTGGATGGTCACGGCGGGCTTAGCGCAGGACCCGCAATTGGTCTTTGCGACGATTGATGACCGGGCCCTGCACGATGAGGGACCGTGGAAACTCCCTGACCCTAAAAAGCAGGTGTTTACCATGGGGACCACCGAGGTCGGCGTTGTGGACAACACGGGCTATGCCTCTACCTTTAATACAGGGGGAATTTGGCATGGCCGAGGGGTTACGGGGTGGACCAAGACGTCGGCTAGCTTTGCTTGGGGCTACCTGACCGCCCGGCTCGGGGTGCAGGCCTGGGCGAGTCAGAATCAAGCGTTTGACTTAAAGGCTTCGGGACTTGCCGACCAACCTTTGGCGACCCCCGATGGGCAGTATATCGACACCCCCCAGCGGTTTGGGTACGACCCCTTTGCCGTCTGGGGTTTACAGAATAGTGAAGTGAGGCTCAATTGGGGGGCTATGGAACTGTCGGTAAGTAACCAGAATGCGGTGTTTGGCCCGTCGGTGTTTAACCCCTTGCTCTTGAGTTCCAATGCCGAAGGGATTCCCCATATTCGGTTGGGGCTGAACACCCTACCGACCCCTGCTGGCAAGGTCGAAGCCCAGCTGATGTATGGAAAACTGACAACTTCAGGGTATTGGGACCCCAACGCCGGTCCGTCAGACCGGTTTTTTGGTGGGTTGTTTATTGGGTATCAACCGTCGTTCTTTCCGGAACTCACCCTGGGCGCAGGACGAACGATCATTTCGAACTGGAATGACGCCAGCCCCCAGGTCGCCACCGCATTGTTTTTGTTTGACCCCGGTAATAGCAGTGGAACCTTGGGCAAGGGCATGAGTCACCAGCATGTCTCGCTGACCTACGACCTGAAGTTCCCCTCGATTGGTTTTGAAACCTACGGGGAGTGGGGCAAGAACGACTACAGCCCCCTATCGATGTACTGGATCAACCCCAACCATGAACAAGCTTATACCTTGGGGATGAAGAAAACCTTTACCCTGCCCCAAAATGGGTTGTTGGGAGTGGGGGTCGAAGAGACTATTTTGTCGCAGTCGCCCGAAAGCCTCATCAATTATAATGGATATTACTTAGGTTACGATTTCTACTCGGGGTGGTCATCGCCCTACGGGGCGGGGTACACCAACAATGGCATGGTTGTTGGTGCAAGTATCGGGAACGGGTCCGAAGCTCAGTACTTGTATGCCGACCTGTACTACCCGCAGTGGCACTTTGGGCTACAGCTAAGGCGCTGGGCCAATGACGTGTCGGCGTTGTACCTGGGAACGTTGCCTGCGACAGGTGCTAATAACCGTGAAAACTCCAACGATGTAGAAATGAGTGCCGCTTTTCGTACCGATTACCGCTGGAACAACTGGCTGTTTTCGGGGGAACTGGTTTGGGCCGAAGACTACAATCGCAACCAGTGGCCCAAAAACAATGTTTTGAACGTCACTAGCCAGGTTTCTGTACAATACTTGTGGTAGAATTAAAGGAAGTAGAGCAAAACGAGGTTCTCGATGGATGAGGATGTCAGATGGGTTCAAAGGCTCCAGAATTTCCAAAAGGCTTTTCACCGCTTAAAAACAGCTTTAGCTATCGCTTCGCCTGACGAAGTACAACGTGCAGGGATGATTCAGTTTTTTGAAATGTCTTTTGAGCTGGGTTGGAATGTTTTAAAAGACTACTTGGAAGCTCAGGGTTTCTCGGACGTTTCCAGCCCTCGTACTGCCCTCAAAAAAGCCTTTCAAGAAGGGTTAATCAGTAATGGTCGGGGATGGTTAAAAGGTTTGGACGATAGGAATCTTACCTCCCATACTTACGATGAACTTACAGCTAGTAAAGTGGAAACTTTGATACGGGAAGAGTATTACCAGCTTTTTGAAGAACTGTCTCATACAATGGATTTAAAGAAATGATCATTCCTGGTTTGACCGCACAGGATACTGCTGAGGTAGAACAAGTCCTTGAGAGTTTACCCGAAATTGAGAGGGCTTGGGTGTTTGGGAGCCGGGCAAAAGGTAACTATAAAACTGGAAGCGATGTCGACCTAGCCCTTGAAGGTGAACACCTGAGTTTTGGCACGCTAAGAGAAGCTCGGTATCGATTGAATGAAGAGAGTTATCTTCCTTACCATTTTGATATTCTAGACAAATCGACAGTGAGCAGTGATGAGTTGTGTAACCATTTGAACCGCGTTGCGTTAATGGTTTACAAAAGAAAAACCCTATAGTAGTGTTCAACGATTGAACACTCCCCGAAAGGGCCTTAGTTAGCTTGTTACGGCGGCGATTAAGTGAAAATAGTTTTTGTTTTACCGATATTCGCCTTGCGAAAGGCAAAGTCATGTCCAAATATACGTAAAAAAAATTAAGAAGGAGAACGAGCTCAATGTCTAAAACTGCACTGATTACTGGCATCACCGGGCAAGATGGTGCCTACCTTGCCGAGTTCCTGCTCAAGAAAGGTTATACCGTTCATGGCCTTAAACGGCGGGCCAGTATGTTTAATACGGATAGGGTTGATCATCTGTACCAAGACCCGCATGAAAAACATGTTAAGTTTAAGATGCACTACGGGGATTTGACCGACAGTACCAACTTGATTCGTTTGGTACAAGAAACCCAACCGGACGAGATTTACAACTTGGCGGCCATGAGCCACGTTGCCGTAAGCTTTGAAACCCCTGAATATACGGCCAATGCGGACGGTTTGGGAACCTTGCGGCTTTTGGAAGCTATTCGCATTTTAAAGCTTGAAAAGAAAACACGGATTTACCAAGCTTCGACCAGCGAGCTGTACGGCAAGGTTCAAGAGATACCTCAAAAAGAGACTACGCCCTTTTACCCCCGCAGTCCTTATGCAGTGGCCAAGATGTACGCCTACTGGATTACAGTGAACTACCGCGAGGCGTACGATCTGTTTGCCTGTAACGGGATTCTTTTTAACCATGAAAGCCCCATTCGCGGTGAGACCTTTGTTACCCGCAAGATTACCCGGGCGGCATCGAAGATCGCTTTAGGTTTGCAGAACAAGGTCTTCTTGGGGAACTTGGATAGCAAACGCGACTGGGGACACGCCAAAGATTACGTGCGTATGATGTGGATGATTTTGCAGGCTGACCAGCCCGAAGACTGGGTCATCGCTACCGGGGTCACAACAACGGTGCGTGACTTTGTGAAGTTAGCCTTTGCCGAGGCTGGCATCGACATTGAATTTAAAGGACAAGGGGTAGAAGAAAAAGGCCTTGTGAAAGCCTGTCGTAACCCCAAGTACCAAGTTCCTCTTGGTCAAGAAGTGGTGGCGGTTGACCCGAGGTACTTTAGACCCACCGAAGTTGAGCTTTTGATTGGTGACCCGACCAAGGCCAAAGAGAAGCTAGGTTGGGTGCCTGAACATGACCTGAAAAGCTTGGTTGCCGATATGATGACCAGCGACCTTCACCTGATGACGAAAGACCGTTACCTGCAAGAAGGCGGGTACCGGACCAATAACTATTTTGAGTAAAACGAAGTGTTAGCAAAAGAAACCAAAATCTATTTGGCTGGCCACCGCGGTTTAGTGGGTTCGGCTATTATGAAGAAGTTGCAAGCCGAAGGGTATACCAACCTGGTGGTACGAACCCACCAAGAGCTGGACCTGGGTCGTCAGGCGGACGTTGAGGCTTTTTTTGCCCAAGAGAAGCCAGAGGCTGTGATTTTAGCGGCGGCAAAGGTGGGCGGCATCGGGGCGAACTCAACTTACCCTGCCGACTTTATCTATGAAAACCTTGCGATTGCTATGAATGTGATTCATAGCGCCTACCGGTTTGGGGTTAAAAAGCTGATTAACCTAGGGTCAAGCTGTATTTACCCCAAGCTAGCTCCCCAGCCCTTGAAAGAAGAGTACCTCCTTACTGGGCCCCTTGAAGTCACGAATGAGGCGTATGCTGTGGCCAAAATTGCGGCGATACGGTTGTGCAAGCACTACAACGAGCAGTATGGGACCAACTTTTTAAGCGCCATGCCTACTAACCTGTATGGCCCAGGGGACAATTACGACCTTAACAATAGCCATGTCTTGCCTGCCATGATTCGCAAGTTCCATGAAGCCAAGGTCAATAATACGACAGTTACCCTTTGGGGCGACGGGACTCCCCTGCGTGAGTTTTTGTATAGCGAAGACTTGGCTGATGCGATTGTTTACCTGCTGGCGAATAAAGACTACAAGGACGTTGGGGAACTGATCAACGTAGGCTCGGGGAAAGAAGTCAGCATAAAAGAACTGGCCCATTTAGTTGCACAAACCGTGGGCTACACGGGTGACGTGAACTGGGATACGAGCAAGCCCAATGGGACGCCGAGGAAGTTGATGGATTCGAGTAGGTTGTTTGCTTTGGGGTGGCGTTTGAAGATAAATCTCGATCTTGGCGTCAAAAGAGCTTACGAAGACTTTTTGTCGAACTGGAAAGACAAGAAATGAGCGACGAACCCAAAGAAGAACTTAATATAATGTCTCTTTTTATCCTTATATGGGAAAAAAAAACCTTACTGATTGTTCTCACAATAGTGTTTACAATTTTAGGGATAGTTTTTGCGTTTGTTTGGCCTAAAACTTATGATGCTGAAGCGACAGTATTTCCTATATCCTCACGATCATCGTCCTCCTCATTGTCGCAATATGCAGGTTTAGCCGCGATGGCTGGAATCGCACTTCCAGGAAGTGCGGGGAATGAAGCTTCAGAAACGGTCAGTGCGTTACTGGATAGTCGTCTATTGGCTGAAAAAGTTGTAGCCGATTTAGACTTAGTCAAGAAATTGAACCCCCAGGGGTTTTCAAAAAAAATGACGCCAAACGAGGAATTTGAAGCAACCGCCGTTGCACTAAAAAAAGATATCAAAAGTAAAAAAGATCCGTTAACTGGCGTTATAACAATTATTGTGGGTTTACATGACCCGTATTTGGCCAAAGAAGTTGCCAACGATACTGTAGGTGTTCTGGATAAGCTATTAATGGACAAGAATCTTACGACGACTAAAAAAAGGATAGAAAATTTAGAACACCAGATAGCGTCACAAAGAATTAAACTTGATGATTATCAAAATCAGATGGCGGAGTTTCAAAGACAGACATCAATGATTGACCCAAAAGCGCAATCTAGCCAAGCTGTCGGGGCCTATACCAGTTTAATTCAGCAGAAGATGAATCTTGAGTTGCAGTTAGCTACGGCACAGGCATTATTTTCGAGTGACAATCCCAAGGTTGCCATACTGAAGATTCAGATTAAAAACCTAGAAAAACAGATAGAAATGCTCAAAAATCAGGTAGGGGATGGCTTGCCAAGTTTAAAGCAAGCACCAGAAAACTTGATTAGGTACCAAAACCTTGTGACACAACTGGAAATAGCTACAAAACTTTATGCTGGACTTCTAGCAGACTTAGAACAAACTAAGCTTCAGAACGACAAGGATCAAGTCTATATAACGATTCTTGACAAAGCCTTATTACCAAAATTTGGAAAACCTAGTAAAGCCATTATTATTGCCATTTCATTTGTGTTAGGAATATTTGTCTCAATTCTCATTATTTTTGGACAAAACACGTTTGAAAAAAGTAAAAAAGCGAGGTCGTAATTGGCCAATGTAACCAAAGTAGAAGCTACCGTGAGCAAGATTCAATCGTTTGGTAGCGGTGTTTACGAGTTAGAGTTAACGGTTCCGGTTAGATCAACAAAGTTTCAACCTGGCCAGTTTCTGCATCTTACCTTAGACGATTTTGACCCAACATCCGGATGGTGGCCTGAAAGTCGAGTTTTCTCCATAGCTTCGGAGCCTAAGCAAACGTTTGTTACCATCGTTTATAGTGTAAAAGGGAACTACACGAAAAGAATGGAGGATGAACTTGTTGTAGGAAAGAAAATATGGATTAAACTACCCTACGGTGATTTTGTCATTCAAGAAAAAGACACTCCCCTTGTTCTGGTGGCTGGGGGAACCGGCGTATCTCCCTACTGGCCGTTCTTGCTTAAACCGCGTGAAACGGGAGCTGTGCATCTTTTCTATGGGGTTCGTGAAGAAAATCACATTCTGTTTTTCGATAAAATTCAAATATTGAAGAGTCAGAAGTGGTTTCATTTACATCTCATGGTCGAAAATGGCTCCGTCAAGGATCTGCCCTACAAAGCGGGGCGCCTGTCGGTGAGTGAGATTAAAAATGAATTGGGGGAGAAATTTGACTTGGCTGATTTTTACCTTTCAGGTCCACCGGTGATGATCAAAACCTTTAAAAATGACCTAACGAGTTTAGGTATTATGGATAGTAAAGTTCATATTGATGAGTGGGAATAAGAATGAAAAACGAAAAAGAATTACGCAAAGAAATCGCAACGCTTGTTTCGGAGTTTTATCAAACAAAGTTTGCCAACCAAAAGTATATACCTGGTAAGTCACCTGTTCGGTACGCTGGCAGGGTCTTTGATGAGAAGGAATTGGTCAGCCTAGTGGATTCTTCCCTTGACTTTTGGCTAACGGAAGGTCGTTATGCCGAGGAGTTCCAGTCTCAATTTGCCGACTTTGTCGGTGTTGACTACGCCATTTTAACCAATTCGGGTTCTTCAGCTAACTTATTGGCCTTTACCGCTTTGACGAGTGAGTTGCTTGGTGAACGGCGTTTGAAAGCTGGTGATGAAGTTATTTCTGTTGCGGCGGGCTTTCCTACTACAGTAAACCCCATCATTCAAAACAATATGGTTCCTGTGTTTTGTGATGTTGATTTGGGAACCTATAATGTTAAGATTTCGGATATTGAAAAAGCAATAACCAGCAAAACGCGAGCCATTTTCTTAGCACATACGTTAGGAAACCCTTATGATCTTGATGCCATTGTTGAGCTTGTAAAAAAACATAACTTGTGGCTCATCGAAGATTGTTGCGATGCGCTAGGTTCTACTTACAAAGGTAAACATGTAGGAACGTTTGGCCACGTCGCAACCTGTTCATTTTACCCTGCCCACCATATAACAATTGGGGAAGGTGGCATGATTTTCACTAACGATGACGTGATTGCTCGTGCCGTGACAAGCTTTCGGGATTGGGGACGCGATTGTTATTGTAAAGGTGGCGAAAATAATACCTGTGGAAAGCGTTTTAGCGGATCGTATGGAACCTTACCAAAGGGTTACGATCACAAGTATGTTTACAGCCATATTGGGTACAATCTGAAAGTTACTGATATGCAGGCCGCCATTGGCGTTGAACAGATGAAGAAATTGCCGCACTTTGTTGCCCGCCGGAAGGAAAATTTCAAGGCTTGGACTGAAGGGTTTAGAGCATGGACCGATAAGTTTATCTTGCCCGAAGCCACCAAGAATTCTGACCCATCCTGGTTTGCTTTTCCTGTTACGGTCAAGCCAAATGCTGGCTTCACAAGAACTGAACTTACGGATTATCTGGCTTCACATCAAATTGAAACAAGAAATCTTTTTGCGGGAAATTTGCTTCGCCAGCCCGCTTATGCCAAAGTAGCGCATCGAGTGGCCTCGGAATTGGCAAATACGGAAATTATTATGAATGATTCGTTCTTTTTAGGAACGTATCCAGGGCTTACACAGGAACAAATTAATCACACCATCAAACTCATTCAAGAGTTTCTTACAACGAGAGCTTTAAAGAGGTAGTCGATGAAGGTTGTATTGCTTGCTGGCGGCTATGGTACACGTCTCTCGGAAGAAACCGATATAAAACCTAAACCGATGGTAGATATCGGTGGAAAGCCGATCTTGTGGCATATCATGAAATTGTATAGTCACTATGGCTTTAACGATTTCGTGGTTTGTCTTGGTTATAAAGGTTATGTCATTAAGGAGTATTTCGCCAACTACTTTTTGCACATGGCGGATGTCACCTTCGATATGTCGACGAATTCGATGACGGTACACCAAAAAAAAGCAGAACCCTGGAAAGTTACGTTGGTCGAGACTGGTTCAAATACCATGACCGGCGGGCGGATTAAACGAGTAAAAGACTACATTGAAAACGAAACGTTTATGGTGACCTATGGTGATGGTTTATCCAACCAAAACATAAAAGATCTTGTAAACTTTCATAAAAGCCACGGAAAAATTGGCACCATGACTATTGTTCAGCCTTCTGGTAGGTTTGGTTCCGTTGATATAGCCACTGATAATCAAGTCAATGCTTTCGTGGAGAAGCCACGTGGTGATGGGGCCTGGATTAATGGAGGCTTTTTTGTCTTTGAGCCCCAGTTATTTGACTACATTGAAGGCGATAGTACGGTTTTTGAACGCCAGCCGTTAGAAAATCTGAGCAAAGATCAACAACTGATGGCATTTAAACATGAAGGGTTTTGGAAACCTATGGATACGTTACGCGAAAAGCATGAGTTTGAAGGGCTTTGGCAATCTGGTAATGCGCCTTGGAAGGTCTGGTCATGATTGATAGAGCTTTTTGGCAAGGACGGAAAGTCTTTCTGACGGGAAATACAGGATTTAAAGGATCTTGGTTAAGTCTTTGGCTACATGACTTGGGAGCAAAAGTTAAAGGGTATTCGCTAGCGGCCCCTACAGACCCGAGTCTTTTTCAGATAACGGGACTGAACAAGGAAATGGATTGGGTCGAAGGTGACATCCGCGATCGAGAAAAATTAGGTTTGGCAGTAAAAGACTTTAAACCAGAAATTGTCATTCACATGGCTGCACAACCGCTAGTGCGTGATTCGTATCTCGACCCGGTTGGAACCTATGAGACAAATGTCATGGGTACTGTCAACTTGCTCGAAGCGGTCCGTGGTGTCTCAACCGTCAAAGCCGTGATCAATGTTACAACCGATAAATGCTACGAGAATAAAGAATGGCCTTGGGGTTATCGTGAAAATGAACCTATGGGGGGGTACGACCCTTATAGTAGTAGTAAAGGATGTTCGGAGCTTGTTACTACAGCGTATCGCCAGTCGTTCTTTAACCCTCATGAGTACGGAAAAACCCATACAGTAGCTCTTGCAAGTGCCCGAGCTGGGAATGTTATCGGGGGTGGTGATTACGCTAAAGACCGGCTTATCCCAGATATTGTTAGGGCATTGGCTAAAGGTGAAACGGTTAAAATACGTTCGCCAGAGGCCACGAGGCCATGGCAGCATGTTCTTGAGCCACTTTCAGGCTATTTAACGTTAGCTCAGGCTTTAGTTACTCATGGTATTGAATTTGCTGAAGGATGGAATTTTGGTCCCAATGATTCAGATGCACGTCCTGTAGAGTGGATTGTCCGACGATTGGTTGATCTCATGCCCAACAGTCAGGGGTATGAATTAGATAAGAATCAGCATCCTCATGAAGCAGGGTATTTGAAGCTTGACATTAGTAAGGCTAAGCAACGCTTAAATTGGACTCCTCGTTGGTCGCTTGAAACAACTCTAAAGAAAATAGTTGATTGGAACTCTGCCAAAGACGCGCGTACCATCACGCTAGAGCAGATTAAACTCTATGAGGCGGAACCGAGCAATTGAGTCCTGTATTACCATTTCCCGAAGATGATTTAAACAATTTACTGACAGACAATAAAGAGTACCTTGCGGAATTGGCACAGGGAACTGTCCTATTGACAGGTGGCACAGGGTTTATCGGCAAATGGTTTCTGTCACTATTTGCAGAATGGAATCGCACCTCAGATGAAAAGATAAATGTGTGGATTCCTTCTAGAAACCCTAGAAAATTTCTAACAGACTACCCACACCTGGAAACAAAAGAGTTTCTCTATTTTGAGGGTGACATTCGCTCGATGACCCTCCCGGAAGGAAGTATCGCTACAGTCATTCATGCCGCAACTGACGTTGGTGACCCACAAAAAGCAGCGGATTACACAACGATATTTGACGTTTGTGTCAATGGCACCAACCACCTTCTGAAGGCAATCAAAGGGCGTGGTGTAAAAAGATTCTTGCTTTTAAGTTCGGGTGCTGTCTACGGTAAGCAAGATCCCGACGTTGAAAAATTACGAGAAGATTCGCCATCAACTTTAGATGTTACTAAAGCACAAAGCGCCTATGGGGAAGGTAAAAGAGTCTCGGAATGGCTTGTAGCACAGGCAGGGAGAGAGAACTCGTACAAGGTATCCATCGCGAGGGTATTTGCCTTGATTGGTCCAGGAATACCATTAACCGGACCGTTCGCAGCAGGCAATTTTATTAATAACGCCATCAACAACTTAGCTATTGCGATAAAAGGAAATGGTAAAGTTACGAGAAGCTATCTCTATATTTCCGATTTAATTTCATGGCTATTCAAATTAACAGCGATTGATGAATCTGTAGGGATTTATAATGTAGGATCAGATATTCCCTACACGATTTTGGATTTAGCCGAGATCATATCTAATGAATTTCTAAACCACCGTCCTGTTGTTATCGAAAATAAAACTAGTGATAATCAGCCGAACTCAATTTACATCCCATCGATTGATAAAATAAAGAACATCGGCGCCGTGCAAAAAGTTGATATTTTAAGTGCAACCAGGAAAACCTACTTCTGGTACTTGAAACAAAGAGGTAAAAATGCTGGGGCTATGTGAAAAAAAATTAAATCCAAGCGTTGTTAGGAAAAACATACTAAAACTTGCAAAATATGGCAGTGCTGGGCATATTGGACCATCGTTTTCTTTAGTCGAAATTCTAGTTACATTGTACAATAAGTTTATTAAACTTGATTGGGAAAACAAGAATAATAACCAGCGCGACATATTGGCGTTAAGTAAAGGCCATGGAGTTATGGCTTTATATGGAATTTTTAAAGAATTTGACTGGATAACTGAATCGGATATGAAAAACTACTTTTCCCCATCAAACACTTTAAAAGGTTTAAGTAGTTCGCAAGTTGATCGGATCGAAGTGTCCGGCGGGTCATTAGGGCATGGATTACCGGTATCCGTCGGTATAGCGTTTTCCCAAAAGAAACTTAATTACAGGTCCAAAACCTATTGCATCGTTGGAGACGGCGAGTTGAATGAGGGCTCCAATTGGGAAGCCTTAATGTTTGCCGCACATCAAAAATTAGACAACTTAGTTGTTATAGTTGACCATAATAAGTTCCAGGCTATGGGCACCACTGCTGATGTGTTGTTTCTAGGTGACTTAAAACAAAAGTTTATTTCTTTTGGAATAGAAACGAGAGAATGTGACGGCCATAACATGATTTCAATTGAGGATTCGCTTTTAAAGGCAGAGAATTTCTCAGGAAAGCCATGTGCTTTGATAGCCAATACGATTAAAGGTAAGGGTGTAAGCTTCATGGAGAACGAAAATGCCTGGCACTATTCAAGACTGACTGAAGAACAGTACATTCAAGCATTCAAAGAGCTAGAAAATGCGTGACCGGCTGGCTTCGCTCCTTGTTGAATATGCGGAAAATGATCCAAATGCGTACGTTCTTTCAGGGGATCATGGGTATGCGCTATTCGATCCATTGAGAAAATCCCGTCCCGAAAAATTTGTGAATGTCGGGATAGCCGAACAGGGCATGATAGGATACGCGGCTGGCATGGCTAAAATGGGGCTGAGGCCGATAGTCTATGGATTGGCTTGCTTTATACCTGTCAGAGTAGTTGAATTTATAAAAATGGATATATGCTATAATAGCTATCCTGTAGTTCTTTTAGGCGATGGGGCTGGTTTGGTGTACAGTACGCTAGGTTCGAGTCACCAAACAGGTGAAGATATGGCGGTTTTGAGATCTTTACCCAATTTAACAATTTATAGTCCTGCTGATGCAGAAGAATTAGAGTATAGTTTTAGAAATGCGATGAATGATATAAAGCGTGCGAGTTATATTCGAATTGGTAAAAGTGATCGGCCAATTGTTCACAAAAATAAGCTAGATCTCAGTAATACGAGCGGATTCTTCTCTTTAAGAGAAAGTGCATCAGATATAACAATTATATCGACAGGATCGATGACATCAAATGCTGTCACCTTGGCAGAAAAGTTTGATACAAACGTGATTTCTGTTGTTAATATAAATTATTTTGACAAAATTGAACTACGAAAACGCATTGCCAACAAAAAACTTATAGTCATAGAAGAACATGGTCGAATTGGTGGATTGTCATCTTCAGTTGACCAACTTCTAGGAGAGACAGACGAAGAACGAAAAATGCTTAATCTGACATTAGAAAATGTTTTTACAAAGTATTCGTCAAGTTATGAAGTTGCGTTGAAAGAACACGGAATGTCGTTCGGTCAGCTAGAAGCAAAAGTTTTTAACTGGCTAAATGGGTTTATACACTAAACTGGTTTGAAA
>JABEVK010000092.1 GCA_013044245.1 Spirochaetales bacterium
ACAGACGCCACCAGTCTCGCGAATGCCGAAGCACTGGCTGGCTGGGTGAAGCAAAAGTTGGCTGAAAGGGGGCCTCAGGCTCAGCTTTCGGGTGTGGTTCATGCCTCGGGCTTGGTGTCGTGGGCCCCTCAGCTGACCGCAGACGGATTTGACCTTGCTCTTCAGGTGAATGCGCTTTTTCCTATTGTTGTTAACCTGAAGTTACGCGACCAGCTGAAAGATTCACGCCTTTTGTTAGTCGCCGGGGCGGCCAGCACGTTGCGGGGCGAAAAAGCCCCCCTAACGAGCATAACCGCGGCCCTCAAAAACCCGACGAGCTTGCCCGCCGTACGGGGGGCCGTCTTGGCCGCCTGGATCAAGGTTTGGCATGCCGGAGCGTGGGCTCGGCAGGGAAAATCCATTTGGACCTTTCACCCGGGCTTTCTCCGTACAGGGATGACGAAAACGGCACCTTGGCCCATCCGCATCGCTGGGGCCTTGGCCAACCCCTTGTTGGGTACGCGCTCGCGCGAAGGTGAGTTTCTGATCGATTCCCCCGACGCGCTGGCCCTGTCGGGGAGCTTGGTCCAGGGCCGCAAGCCAGCTATCACACCGGGTGACGAGGCCACCGTATTTCAAACCACGTTGGAACAAACGGTGCTGGTTCGCTGGGTTTAGCTTGGCGTCAGGCGAGTACTTGGTCTTGGGCGGTATTAATCTCGAATTTGGCGCAGAATTTCGGGCAGGTACTTCAGTACATAGGCGAGGTTTTCGGCCCGCGTGCGCAGTCCCAGACTAAAGCGGATTGTTCCAAAGTTGTCGGTGTCGGCGCCGATCGCCTCTAAGACATGACTATTTTGAATTTTTCCGGTGGAACAGGCGCTCCCCGCCGACACATAGACCCCAATATTGTTCAAAGACAACAAAAGCGACCCGGTATCGACTCGGGGGAACGCGACGCTGAGGTTTGCCGCAAGGCGGTGATCGAGGCTACCATTAATGCGCAGTCCCGGCTCGATACGGCGCAGACCTTCAAGAAATTCGTCGCGGAGTCTACGCAGACGTTCTTGTTCCCGTTCCCGTTCCTGACACGCCAGGCGCACCGCGTGAGCAAAGGCCAAAATATAACCAACGTTTTCAGTGCCACTTCGCCACCCAGACTCTTGACCGCCCCCCGAAAGTAGCGAAAAAAGTGGGGCTTCCGGGGCATGGTACAAGGCGCCGATTCCTTTAGGACCGTAAATCTTGTGGGCCGAGAAACTCATATAGGTAACACCCCAGCGCTCGGGGTAAAGGGGGATTTTGCCCAGAGCTTGCACGGCGTCGACCAGCAACGGCACCTTTCGTGGGGCAAGGAGGCCCGCTGATTCAATCACTGGCTCCAGCGTTCCGATTTCGTTATTCGCCGCCATGAGAGACACTAAAACAGTTCGCTCGGTAAGGGCATTGACAAGATCTTGGGGTGAGACTCGGCCCAGAGAATCTGGTTTGACCCAGGTGACCTCGGCACCGAGCTCTTCAAGCCAGCGGTGCGGCTCTAATACCGAAGCGTGCTCGAGGGTACTACAGACAAAATGTGGCTTTTGCCCCTTCAATAAGGCGTTGAGCCCTAGTCCTTTGATGACCATGTTGTTGGCCTCGGTGCCACACGAGGTAAACAAAATCTGCTCAGCCGAAGTCTCAAGGCATTCCGCCAGGGTTTCACGCGCTTGCTGAACCTGGTTAAAGGCGGCTTGACCTGGTTGGGTACCCGACGACGGGTTGGCAAAGCCTAGGCGACCTTCGTCATAATCATGAAGAATCTCGGCGACCTCGCGCCGCAGGTAGGTGGTGGCGTTGTGGTCGAGGTAAACCTCTTGAAAGTCCAAAATGGTCAGTTGGGCCGGGGGTTTGCACGTTTCTTCGGTGGTTTGAATGGGGATACCGGTCCAGGTGTACAAACTGTTCAGCCCATGAGGAAACAACCGGTCGAGTTCTTCGCGGGCCAGACCGAGATGCTTTTTGAGGGTAAGGTACAGGGGACCAACTTTATTTTTTTCGTAGTAGGTAAAGGTGAAATCTAAAATTTCTCGGTGGCGGTCTGTCAGCTCAGTATGGGTGAGTCGGGCCATGCGCGCAATCTGGGTGAGCCGATAATTACTGAGTGCCATACTTCAGCCCCGCGCCCCGGGGTAGCGTTCAAACGGGTATCCCCCTTGAGATTCTTTCATGCCTTGCACGGTTTGCTGAAAGACTGCCCAAGGCATACCCAAACCCAGCCGATCGGCTTCATATTGGGCGATAAGCCTGGCCCCTACACAGTACGAAGAGTAATTCATCTTGCCAGTCAGGTACGGTCGTACCACAAGGTCAGAGTTGACCACGCGAACCGGCCCCATACTGCCTTCGACCCGTTCACCCGTTAAGAACATCCAAGCCTGGGCTAGGCGTGTCAGCTCTACAGGACGCACATTCATGGTTACCACATCGGGAACCAAATCGAGCTCTTCAAACTCTTGACTAAAAAAAAACACCGCCGCCATCGAAGCAGGCTGAAGTGCAGACATTTGCGCAATAGCCCGACGAGCGATTTCGGGGGTCTTGAACCGGCCACTGTCATTTTCGCCAAACAAGCAAAACTCTCGTCGCCCAGCTGCAGGAGCGGCATATACGGTACCGTTGGTAAAATCCTCGGGCGAGGGCGGGGTAAACTGGGCGGGGGCTTGCTCACGCATGATTTCGGTGTACACGCGCTTTCCTTCAAGAGGAGTCCTGCGGTGCTGATCAACTAAACCAAGGGTAATTGCCGCCGCAATACAGCCGACGTTGTTCAGGGTCAGCAAAACCGCATCACCCAAGCTGGCTTGCCGATTGGCCTGACAGCTTGATAGTGAAACATTGTCGGTTTCAAAGCTCTGGACTTCGGGGGGAATGCTTTCGCCCTGCCGATAGAACTTTACCCCCGCCGTGGGAATCTCCAGCGGCCAATCAGCCATGTTACGGATCAGTTCTCGGTAGAGGTTTTGAAACTGCGTCACGCGGCACCACCTTTTTCGGGTTTAATAAATGCGATATACCCGCGATCTGTACCTTTGATATGTTCAATGAGCCAGTTTTTTAAAAACAGCAAAATCTCACTGCCCACCGAGCCTGTTCCGGCTTGAAAAGCCTGCCGAAATTGTTGAACCTGCTGAACAAAGTTCTGGTGCTGTGCCAGATGTTTTGCCGTCTCTGGATAGGTGGTTTTTGTAAAAAGGCGTTCTTCGTCTTGAAAATGAGTGACAGTGTAGCTGGTCAGCTCATCAAGAATGCCAGCTAGCTCTTGTCGTGACCCGCCGCGTTGAAAGCTCCGGTTCAGTTTGTTCAAAATTTCGACAAGTTTTTTATGCTGGGTATCGAAGATAGGAATTCCTAACTCTAAATCCTTTGACCAGGTGACTAAGTCGGTTACCCCCAGCTGTCTGGCATTATCATGAATCAACGCCACGAGTTTACCCGAGGCGGTGTAGAGATTTTCAAAAAGGGCCTCGCCTTCGGAGGTACGATCCTGCTGAACCAGGCGGGTAATATCCCGAGCAAGCGCATGGAGGCGCTCGTGTTCAGTGTTCAACTCTTGAAAGGCTGTTCTGTCTAAGAGATTTTGCCCTTCGCTATCCATCCAATGGCCCAAGTCGCATTGGTGATGATCAGTCACCTGTTCAGGAAGCAACCGGACACTGCCATCTAACACGCCCCGAATACGGGTTAGCAAGGCCAGGTGCTGAAGCACCAAGACCGTGACCCTGCCGTTTGCGGATGTACTGCCTAACGCTAAAGAACTGCTAAGCTGCTGTTCTTGGGCCGTTGAAAGCTGATGGATGGTAGATTGGGTCAGAGTCGTGGCGGCGGAGTTGGCCTCGGTTGCGGCTTCGCGCACCTGGTTAATTTCGTTCTTGAGTTGAGACTCTTCGTCTTGGAGCTGGCTCAAATGCTGATTCAGAGCCTGTGAACCCTCGCTTAGGCGTGCACTGTCGGAGGTTGTTGCCTGGGCTACTTCCCGAAGGTCTGAAATGCTTTGTAAAATTTCACGACTACCGGCCGCAAGTTCCCGGGCACCCTGCTCAATTTCGTGAAAACTTCCCGCCGCTATGGTGGTCTTATTTTCAACCTCGGTTAAAAGCTGGGCCGTTTTGCCGCTTGAGGTTTCGGCTTTGCGGATCGAACCTATCCAGGTTTTTAACCGTTTGTTGATTTGACCGGCGTTCGCGGAAGAGGTTTCAGCTAAAAGTCGTACCTCGTCGGCCACCACGGCAAAACTGCGGCCATACTCGCCGGCATGAGCGGCCTGAATGGCGGCGTTCATAGCCAAGATTCGTGTTTGCCCTGCTATGGTATTGATGACGGATAAAAAACTCATCAGGTCATCAATCCCTTTGGTCACTTCGTCCATCACCTGAAGGGTCGAGGACATCTCTTTTTGACCGTTCTTGGCCAAGAGCTCTAGCTCGTGAATGTCGGTTAGGCGCGATGTGCTGACCTCGCTGATGCGGACGATGGAGGCAGTAATCTCTTCGATTGCGGCAGAGGTTTGACTGATGGCTGAATGGGTAGCCGTCACGCCGCCCGTCAAACTGGTAATGGCCCCTTCCATTTCGTTCATAACGTGTGTACTGTCTTCAAAATGAGACTCGAACGAGGCCATACGAGCTTTCATCGCATGAGATCGATGGCTAATCTCGGAGGCTTTACGTACTGAGGTCTGCACTTCACCCGAAAGTTCCAAATTTTGCACCTGGATCTTGTCGAGCACTGCCTCAGCGCGGGCTTTCCAGGCCCGTAAGTCGGCCAATTCTTTTTCTAGCTGTTCAACATTTGATAAGTCTTTTTTTGATGAACCTCTACGTCCCCACATTCTTGTCCTCCTGCCTTACCTGAGCGGTAAGACTTAAGCCTAATTATGGAGGATGAAACGTCAGATTTCTAGAGGTTTTAGTCTTTTCAGCGGGGGCGGTCAGCTAAGGTTTGACACAGATCGTGTAACACTTGACGGTGGGGGTCGATGGGTAGCGCGCCAAGGTTGTGCAACGCCCGTTGGGTGTACAACGTTACCAGTTGTTCTGCTTCCGTTAACGCCCCAGCGGCAGTAATAAGTGCCACAGCGCGGTGAGCCACAGCGGGCCTGTTAACCGCGGGCGAAGAAAGTAGGCGCATCAACGAGTTACGCCCCGTCTGGTACTCGCGTCGCAAAGCTAGAACGACAGGAACTGAGTATACCCCGTGCCTCAAGTCGTTAAAGACGGGTTTACCCAAAAGTCGTTCTTGGGAGGTAAAGTCTAAAAGATCATCGCGAATTTGAAAGGCCATGCCTAAAGCGTAGCCGACGCGCCGGTAGATTTGGCAGACTGGCGCGTCTTGTCCGCTTTCGACGGCCCCGCTGTACAGGCATAAACTCATCAATGCCGCTGTTTTGCCCATGGTTTTACGCAACACATGGCGCAGGCTCAGGTGGGGCCGATACAAGTCTTGCTGTTGCAAAAGCTCCGACCCAGCCATCAACGTCACAATGGCGGCCAACGCCGAAGCGCTGGGACGACTTACTTCGGTACTGACCAGCCTAAAGCAGGCGGCAAACATCAAATCGCCGTACAAAAGGGCACTGGGAACACCAACCTGACGATGAAGGGCCTTCTGGCCGCGGCGAAGGCCAGCACTGTCAACAATATCGTCGTGGATCAAGCTCGCCAGGTGCAAAAGCTCGGCGGCGGCGGCAAGATCGTCAACACTCGAGCGTGGCTCTCCTGAAGCCGCGGCTAAAAAGACCAAGCCGGGACGCAACCCCTTGCCGGGATTATCAATCAATCGGCGCAAGGGGGCTTTTAAAGCGGTTGGAAGGCGTTCAAGCTCGGTTCGTAGCCGCTTCTGAACTCTTGTGAGGCCTTCGCTCACTTCTGGAGAGGCTTTCCAGAAGTTGTTCATTAGCGTCCTTTTTGTACGGGCTCGTCCAGGTAAAGGTAGGTCTTTTTCGCTAGTCTGGTTTTATTCCATTGACGTTGAAGCCACGGCATGACCCAGTAGTCCAGCCCCAAACTCTTGCCGGCTCCCCCTTTGACTGCCACGGCGGCAATTAACAGCCATAGTTGATCCCAACTGAGCAGTCCAGCGGCAATAAAAACTAAACTGAGAAGAAAGCTGGCATCAGCGGCGAGCATGGTGAACAATCCACCCAACAAGGCGAGACCCAAGGCCATTTCGGCACCGACAATGCCAATTTGCATCCAGTAATGGGGTACCCATGAGGCAAAGGTATGAATCACCCACGTAAACAGACCTAACGGATGGGCTAAAACCGGTTGATGTAAATCAAACCCATCCCCAGGCAGGACCTTTTTGACGGCATGTAGGGCGGTGGTTGCTCCTGCTTTGGTCGCTGGAGCAAACATCCAGCCCACCATGTCTTTGTGGGGGTCTAGCCAACCTTGCAGAATTTTATTGACAGATTCAAAGATCCAGGTCGCACCGAGAAACATCCGCAACGGTACCAGCCAGTACATGGGGGATTTTACCGAGGCATGAGAACCGATGAGGGAGCGGTTGGTCTTAAGGCCAAAGATATGATGCTGAAGGTAATCCCAACAGCTGTTGAACCCTGCCACTCCCCAAAGGTAATGGAGGTTGACCAAGTGCTTTAAGACCATACCGGTGCGGCCACTGAGTTTAAGACCCATCACATCGGCAACGACGTACTTACTGCCGACGGATACCAAAAAGCCATGGTAATTGGAACGAAAAACCTTGAGTGGTTGACCGGCAACGGCGGCGGCGATGTTGTGGGCGGCGGTTTCAGCGGTCTGTAAGGAGGTTTCGACAACCTGGGGCAATAATTTGCCATTTTCGCGGTGCCAAGTGATGTCGCCAATCACGTAAACCCTTTCGTCGTTGACGGACTGAAGGTACTCGTTGGTCGCCAGTCGAGATTTTTTGCGTATGCTGGCAAGCTCAGCTTCGGGCAACACTGCCGAGTTCCCTTCGGGCAGGGTTAAGGACCCCGCAAAGGAACAACCCCGCACTCCACAGGTCCATATAAGAGTTTCACAGGCGGTAAAAGTCCCATCGTTAACCGTGAAACCTTCGGGAGAAACCTCAGAAATGGCGGCATTGAGCCGAATTTCCCCACCCAGCTTTTGCACCTGCCTCATGGCCTTGGCCCGTTGCGGCGGTGAAAGGTGAGGAAGAATGTCGCCCATTGCTTCGACATTGATAATCTTTACTTCTTGGGGGTCCACGCCGTATTCGCGGCAAAGTTCTGGTTTCCATTCTAACAGCTCGCCCATCATTTCGATGCCGGTAAAGCCCGCGCCGGCTACGGCGAAGGTGAGCTGAGTTTGACGGCGTGCAACGTCTATTTCACGGGAGGCCTTCAAAAATTGGGCTTCAACGTGCTCTCGTAGGCGAAGGGCATCATCGTAAGACCACAAGGTAAAAGCATGCTCGGCGACCCCTGCGGTGCCAAAAAACTCGGGTTCAGAACCCACCGCCATCACCAGGTAGTCCCATTCATAGACAGCTTTTTCAGAAACCAGCTGACGCTCGGTAAACTTGATATCGTTAATGCGGTCCACGACAAACTGGACTCGCTTTCCCGAAAAGATTTTTGCTAACGAGATTCTGACGGCGTCGGGTTCGCAACGGCCTCCGGCTACCTCATGAAGTTCTGTCATTAACGTATGAAACGGATTTTTGTCGTAGATCGTGAGCTCGACGTCAGAAGACGACTTAAAAAGCTTATTGAGAGTTTTTGCGGCATGAACACCCGCATACCCGGCACCCAAGACAGCAATACGGACTTTCGGCATGACTTCCTCTTATACTAGACGAAAATATCAAGGACTATGGTGAAGGTACAAAATTACCGATAAAAAAGCTATGGAACAGCAAAAAGTGACAAAAATCCTTTTGAAACCGCTGGTGTTAGGGGTGATGGCGTTGGGTGGCCTTTTCTTGATTAGGCCTTTAGCCGCGCAGGATTTAACACTGACTAAGGCAGATGTTCGCCTTCAAGCGTTTGCCGAAGGCTACCATGTCATCATTCGTGCCAAACCGGGGGTGAAGTCTGTTCTCATGGCTGAGGCGTTCGAATTGCCTTCACATAAGCTGGCGACCTATAACTTTCGAGCGCTAGAACCGAACGAGCTCAACCGTAACGATAAACGCCTTTTGAACGGAAAGTTTCTTAAAGAACCCAATACTTTTTTGACGACCTCGACCTTACGAGATGACCCCTATTTTGGCAAAGCGTTCGAGATTTTGCTCCCCCCCGTCGTAGAATACGGTTACGAGGGTGTTCCTGGCGCCCGCTTTGACAAGATCGATGTGCGCCAGGAGTTGACCAAGCCGGGTGCCACTTTTTGGCTTTCGTTACGCACCTTTGCTCTACCGTACAACGATTACCGGGGTGCTTACCGTGACAATGCGTTTGAACTGAAGAGTATTATGGTAAATCAGGTCCTTCCGGTCGATACCGGGCGCTACGTTAAAGGTTTTGAAGCGCTTTTTGATCGTCTAGGCCCCACCTACAAGGCCACTAGTCCCGCTGATGCCGTGAGGTATGTTCAAAGCCTTTGGCATGATAATCAGGATGTGGTGCTGTGCATCGACACCACGCAATCGATGAAAAAAGATATGCAAGTTTTTCGTGCGCAACTGCTTAAAATGCTTTTGCCTCGGGTTCCCTATAAAAACTTTCGCCTTGGCGTGGTGTTCTACAAAGACTATATGGACCCTTATTTGACCGAAACTTTGCCGTTTCAGACCTCCATGCAACCTGTCCAGGACGCCCTTGACTCCCATACTACCGGCGGCGGTGGGGATATCCCCGAGGCCGCCGTCGAAGCGTTGTACCAGGGTGTCACAGCGTTCCCGTGGAGCCAGAGTGACCGCTTAGTCGTTGATTTGGCTGATGCCCCGCAGCATGATTCTCCCCGCGGCAAGATTACCGAAGAAATGCTACACCACGAGGTGGCCGCTCGCAAAATCGACTTGCACCTCGTGATGCTTCCCCTACAAGGGGACTAGATTCCCCGACAGGTGACTAGTTCCGGGCCAGCCTAAACCCCATTTCTGATTCTTTGGTTCCTGGGCCATCGTCAGCACGATAATAAGGTCGCAGAGCATCATCGAAGTCATCGTTCCAACTGCCACCTCGGTTGACCCGGTCGGTCCCTTGAGCTGGACCGATGGGGTTGACAGACGGAAGACTCGACAAGTTGGGGGTAAACCAATCCCAGCACCACTCCCACACGTTACCGCACATGCCATACAGCCCCAGTTCATTGGGGGCCAAACCTTTGACCGGGTGGGTTCGCCCGCCAGAGTCGTAAAAGTGGATGGCAACTTCATTGGCGACGTTTGACCCTGCAAACGCATAGCCTTTTGATTTTAACCCGCCACGAGCGGCGAATTCAAACTCGGCTTCAGTGGGTAATCGCCAGCCGTTGGATTTTTGGTTCCAGGTTACTTGGGTGCCGTTAATGGTGTAGGCGGGTTGATAGCCGTCTAAAATTGACAACTGGTTGCAAAACTGCACGGCATCATACCAGCTTACTCGCTCTACCGGCAAAAGTTCCCCCAAAAAACGACTAGGGTTTTTGCCCGTAACGGCTTGATACTGACCCTGGGTGACAACGGTCTGGCCCAAATAGAAACTCGATACCGTGACTTTTCGGCCCGGGGAAGCGGGGTCGAGAGTACGAGCCCCCATGGCAAAGGTGCCACCTTGAACGAGAACCACCGGAATGTCGGGGGCCCGAGATTGTGCTACTAAGGGTAGGGATCCCAAGCAAAATCCAGCGAAAAAAAAGAGGGTTTTTCGTAACACTGAAGGTTTCATACCAAACATAGAAGGTTTCATACCGAAATTTTCGGCTCAAAGAGCTAAAGTTCAAAGGGTTCAGACGTACAATCGAGGAACTTTCGTAAAATTTGGTCGACCATTGCTTTTGTGCGCGTGGCTTCGTCCCAATCTAGGTGCGTTTCTTTGACCAAACTCTTGGGTATTTCGACAGCAACTTGCCTCAGAGCTTTGCCTTTTTCGGTTAAGCGCACTTCGACCTTGCGTTCATCGGCAACCCCGCGCTGACGATCCAAAAAGCCTGTAAGTTCCATCCGTTTCAACAGCGGCGTCAGCGTTCCTGAATCGAGGTAGAGGCGTCTTCCAATTTCACCAACCGGCAGGCAGTCTCGTTCCCAAAGGGTGAGCAGTACCAGGTATTGCGGGTAGGTCAGACCGTACTGTTCGAGGATGGGACGGTATGCTCGCGTGATGGCTCGCGAAGCGGCGTAAATCGAAAAACACAGCTGATTATCTAATTTGAGAGTCTCTGGAAGTTCTTCGGTACTGTCTGACGCACGTTCCATACCTGCAAGATACTAAGCAACCATTCCCGCGTCCACTTTTTGACCAGCTGTTTCATTAAAGTGGGGCACACGATCCCTCTAACCACCGACGGGCCCCAGGACTCAGTCCAGGAGAAAGGGTGCTCAAAACGGTTTGGTGGTAGTTGTCTACCCAGGTTTTTTCTTCTGGTGTTAACAGGGCAACATCGATCAGTTTTCGCTCATAGGGACACAGCGTCAGGGTTTCCCAGCTAAAAAACTCAGCGAATTCGGTCCTGGGACCAGCCACCACAGTGATCAGGTTTTCGATGCGAATGCCCCATTGTCCTGGCCGATAAATTCCTGGTTCATTCGAAAGCACCATTCCGGGTTCTAAGGCCGTGCCGAGTGGTTCCGAGTTGAGGCGCACAGGGCCTTCATGAACACTTAAAAATTGTCCGACGCCGTGACCGGTGCCGTGGTAGAATTGACGTCCGGTTTTCCAAAGGGGGAGCCTCGCGGCCGCATCGAGCATGTACCCTCGCGTACCTCGAGGAAACACCGCCATACTGACCTGAATATGGGCTTTGAGAACTAAAGTATAGTCTTCGCGTTGCGCTGATAGCGGGGTACCGAGGCAGAGTGTACGAGTAACATCGGTGGTCCCTTCGAGGTACTGAGCACCAGTATCCAATAAAAACAACCCATCCCCGGTCAAAAAGCTACCGTTGCCTTGGCTGACCTTATAATGGATGACCGCACCATGCTCGCGAAAGCCGGGTATCGGTTCAAAGCTCGGCCCTAGCCAATTTCCTTGAGCGGCGCGGAATTCGTCCAGCTTCGAGGCGGCTTCACGTTCTGTTAAAGCGGCTGACTCGGTTTGAGCGTTTTGTGGCAGACCGGACGAGCGGTTTTCCCACCAGGTTAAAAACTCCACCAGTGCCGCCCCGTCTTTGCGGTGAGCTTCGCGAATTAAATTGAGTTCTTTGGGGGTCTTGACGGATTTTAAAGCGCTAACGGGAGAGGGGAGGTGCAAAAGACCGGGCTGTAAGCCCTTGGGGAGGTTTCGACCGGCGGCGGCCGTTAAAGCTAAATTAGCCTGGGGGGGGAGCCAAAGTGTGCCTGTCTGTTCTGCCAAAACCTGTTCAATGGTCTCGTAGGCGCGCACACTGATACCGTCCTGAGCCAGTGTGGGAACAAGGTCCTTAAGACGCTTGGGGTCAGCAAACAAGAAGGCCTGCTCGGCATTGACCAGGGCGTAGGCCATCAGGACGGGGACGTAGGCGATGTCGCTGGCCCTAAGGTTAAAAAGCCAGGCAATATCATCCAGGGCGCTGAGTACCACGGTGGCTTGGCGCTTGGCCAGTAATTGCCTCAGACGCGCTAGCTTTTCGCGGCGGCTATCAAGGTCGGCTTTGGCTTGGTAATCCCACACAGAACTTTGCGGGGCTTCGGGGCGGTCAACCCAGATACTGGTTAAGGGGTCTGGACCGGCTTCTAGCCTGAGACCCACTTCAGCGAGCTCACTGGCGAGCTTTTGATACCGGTCACTACTGGTGGTTTCGGCGCACACGCCAACGGCACTCCCGGGTGTGAGATGGCTTAGCCATTCGGTGAGGGTAGGCACGTCGGGGAGACCTTCTTTGAACAGAGTGACGCAGGGGGGGAGTTCGGCTTCGGCTTGGACATGGTAACGGCCGTCTGTCCATAAGCCAGCACCTTGGAGGGTTATAGCAACCACGCCCGCCGAGCCAGAAAAACCAGTCAGCCAGCTTCGAGTTTGCCAGCGGGGGGCGACGTATTCACTTTCGTGAGGGTCAGTCCCCCAGACGATGTAGGCGGACCAGCCAAGTTTGGTTAACTCTTGTCGAACAAGGTCTAGTCGATGAGCAATTGTTTGATCGTTCGGCATGGCTTGAATTCCCTTTTTGTTAGATTTATCGGGCTTCGCTTTGTCCAAAAAAGTCTTCGATGAGCTGACGGGCCACACTAAAGCGCGGGGGCAGAGCGGGCAAGGTTTCTTTTGTGAACCACTGGGCTTCTAAGATCTCGTTTTGGTCAGGAACCGGCTCGCCCTGGAGGCACTCGGCGCGAAATGCCAGCATAAGGTTCGAGGGGAACGGCCAGCTCTGACTGGAGCGGTAGACGGGCGGCTCGACCGAAAGACCAACTTCCTCGCGGATTTCACGAACCACCGTTTGTTCGAGGGTTTCCCCGGCTTCGACAAACCCGGCGACACACGAAAAAAAACCCGAAATACTGCGTCGGTGGCGGGCTAAAAGAATTTGGTCACCACGGTGGATAAGGACGATGATGGCCGGAGTTAACCGAGGCCAAATTTCTAGTCCACAGGTCGGGCACACCGCCACATATTGATTGGGCGACGGCGCCGTGGCATCCCCACAGCGGCCACAAAACCGGCTAGTTGTCTGCCAGTGGGCTAATGGCACGGCTTTAAAAAGCACCTCGGCGACCTCGGGGTCGGCGTTTTGGAGAACTTGCCGAAGGGGTACTCGCCGGGCGTTTTGCTCGTTAAACTGGCTGGTTCTAATGTGCCAAGTCTGCAAGCCGAGGCGCATCATCAGGTCGCCGTAGTGGTAGGGGTCATCCCAGGCCCAACCATTGGGAGGGCACAGGAGTTCATTGCCATCAATCTGTATCACCATGCGTCCAAGTTAGCCGGATTCGGCAGTTAAGACAATGCAGTAAAGATAATATTGAAGGCGGACGATCCATCGTCTATAATTAAAGGATGAAGCGAAGCATAGTAGTCGCGTTAAGTTTCTTGGGGACGGTTTTCGTCCTGGCCTCATGCGCGTCGACGCCACCCGATTCTGTCGATTCTACCGGCGTTTCGCTTCAGGCGGCTCTTAGTGATTTGTCGCAGTCGGTCAAGCCAGGACCTATCGCCAATGATCCCGTATCAGTGGTTGCCTTTCAAAATATTGACCCTGCCGCCCAACAGCGCACGAAACTCTTTGCTAATTACTTTGCCGATAGTTTGCTCTCAACCTTGAAAAGCGATCATCCGCAACTAAAAATTGTCGAAAGGAGCGAGCTCAATAAGGTTCTGCAAGAACGACAGTTTTCTAGCGAAGGGATATTAACCGACGAAAAGCTCGAAAACCTTGCGCCGTTTCTTCCCGCACGTTTTGTAATGACGGGACAGTTCACTGTCTTTCCGCATACTGTTCAGGTGAATGCGCGGCTTTTAGATGTGCGCACTGGTGAGGTGGTCTTTTCAAAAATTGAGGTTATCAAAGACGACGATAATGTGGTTAGTCTTTTACACGGTGCAGGGTACTCCTCGCCTACGGGGGAACATCCCCTTGCTCCAGCGGAACCAAAACCCACGGTTGTCCCCGAACCCCGAAGGGAACATCCGCGAACAGAGCTTAAAACAGCTTACCCGCACGAGGATAACCCTGGTTTAAATTACTCGTTGGCCTTTGGCGGCGGATTTTCTCTCCTGGGCGGTTCGCAGACGCAGAATGTTTCAAGCTATTTTTGGACAGGCAGTCTTAACACCCAAGAGTCGACCACTGGTTGGGACTTTTTTGTGGATATTTCCCCTTACCTGACCTTTCGATATGGCGAGCGACAAGCTCTCGATGTGGTTACGATAAAAGCGGATCATTCGGCGACGGGCCTGACGGTGGGCTCTTATACTTTGCCGTGGGATGTCTCTACTCAGGAGTTTGCTATCGAATTAAAACTCCCGGTTGCGGTTTCGTCGTCCTCGACCTTGGCACCACTGTTAGGAATTGATTACTTAAGTTACCAGAAAGGAAGCGTGGCGGGGGTATCAACAACCAGTTACTGGCAAGATTATTGGAGCCCACTGTACCTGACGGCGGGAATGGATATGAACTTCTTTTTGGGGAAAAACTTTTTTATACGGGCCTCAGGAGTGGTGGGGGTGAGTTTATCGTCGGACTTTCCCAGTTCCGAATATGCCATCTATGGGCTAACGTCAAATTGGTCGACTGATTTGATGGCACGGGGCGGAATCTATGCAGGTTTGGCATTTTAAGTTTAACCAGAGGGCTTGCACAGTGCTTCGTTTGCCTCTAAGATATGACTAGAATCGAAAACGGTCATTGGATAATATATGAGTCGCGACGCTATTAAGCATGCCGCGCTGGAGCTATTTCAGCGCTATTCCTACCTAAAAACCTCAGTCGAAGACATCGCACGAACAGCAGGGATTGGCAAAGGTTCGGTCTATTTGGCGTTTAAAACAAAAGAGGATATTCTTCTTTCTTTGCTCGAGGATGACCTTCAAACGCTGTATGATCGGTGTGAGGTGTTCTTTTTTGATCCCCAACAGCCTGTCGAGGCGAAAATGGAACGCTTTGCGCAAGATTTATTTGATTTTCTCTTTCAAATTCGTGATCTGATGTTTGGTTCGCTTGAAAATGTCTATGGCCGTGAACTTCAAGATGTTTACGTCAAGTTTTCGGTTCACTTGGATAACGCTGCGGAGCGTTGGGTAAAAGTTTTGGCACTTCATGGTTGGAAGCCGAGTTTGGAACTGAATCAACAGGTTCGGGAGCTTATACTCTTCCTTTCGGGCCGGTTTCTGGTGTATATTGTCACCCATGACTGGTCACAACGTGAACAGATCAAAGCGCAGATTCCCCGTTGGTCCACCAGGCTCTTTCGGGCCTTTACCACTGATGTGTAGGCGCTGGTAATGCTGACACAGGTGGGCCTGGTCAAAACTACACTTCTCGACTTTCCCGGCCGGGTAGCTGCTATTCTTTTTACCCCAGGTTGCGATCTGCGGTGCCCCTGGTGTCATAATCCCGGTTTTGTTCTTCCCCCTTTTGAAGCCGATGTACGTTTGACTGATGCCCTTGAGATTTTACGTAAGCGTCGAAAAGTATTGGGTGGCGTGGTTGTCACAGGGGGCGAACCGCTGTTCCATGAAGATTTACCGGACCTTTTGCAAAAGTTAAAAGGACTGGGCCTGGCCGTTAAACTCGACACCAACGGTACCTACCCGCAACGTTTGCAACGCTTGGCGGGGAGCGCAAGCGAACCCGATTATCTCGCCGTCGATGTCAAAGCCGACCTTGCCCATTATGGCGAAGTTACTGGGGTCTCGGTTCGTACCGATTTAATTAGACAGACATTAGCGTTAACTAAGCAATTTTGGCTCGGACGAAGCGAGTTCCGGCTGACGTGGGTGCCTGGCTTGCATACGGCCGATCAACTACCCGGAATCGCTGAACTCATTCAAGATGGTCCTCCAATCTACGTTACAGGTTTTCGTTCGGGAAAAACACTTGACCCTCGCTGGGCTCATCGCCGTTCTGCAACGCGCGACGAAGTCACCGCGGTGGTCGAAGATCTGGTACGGCTCGGGGCTGATGCCCGCCTCCGGGAGGTGTGATTATGAAAATTGTGGGACTTTTGGTGGCCTTGGCGTTGGTTCTTACTTCGTGTATGTCCGCGCCGGAAACCGCATCCATCGACCGGATTGCCTTTGTGAGGGCCGCGGAGTCTTTGAAAGGACACCCTTACGAGTCGCGGGTTGAAGTTCACGGCCATCGTTTTACGCTGGACTGTGTAGGCTTACTCGATGCAGCGTTTTGGAAACTCGGCTACAACCTTGAGGCCGCAACCAGCCCTTACCGAGGAGACGCAGTCAATCGACTCAAAGCGTACCTTCATCATGAGGGGGCATTTTTTGAGAAACCACGCCCAGAACCGGGCGATATTATCTTTTGGAATAACACCTGGGATGCCAACGGCGACGGTATCTGGGGGGATGACGGCACTACCCATGCGGGACTGGTCGTTTCGCTAGCCTCTGACGGCACCGTGACCTATCTCCATGCCAGCGTAACGCGCGGTATTGCCTTGGCAAAACTCAACTTGGTACACCCCACACGCGAGTTTTCTCCGGACGGAAGACTATGGAACTCACCCATGGCGCTACCTGAGCGGGGGCACAAAAATCCAGTACACTGGTTATCGGGGGATCTTTGTTCTGGGATCGCCGATCTACGGGTAGGGTGGCGCGGTGTCCCTCTGATCGGGTCTTAAACCCGGTGTGTCGAGGTTTAAACCCTGCCCGCCAAACCCTCACGGTCCAGCAAGTGAATTTCGGCGCGAGCGGTAGTGACCAAATGGTCTTCTTCAAGATCGCGCAAAAGCCGGGTGATCACTTCACGGGTGGTTCCTAAACGAGCGGCTAGCTCTTGATGGGTGACATTGAGTAAACCTGTTTGTCCCGAAGCACGATCCAGGTCAAGGAGTGCCTGCGCCAGCCGCTGGTCCATTCGATGAAACGCTACCTCTTCAACCAGAGTGACCATTTGGGTTAGTCGGCGTTCATACAGTTGAAAGACGTACGAACGCCAGGAGGGGGAGCGATCGACCAAATCTCGAAAGATCCCGGCCGGAACAAAAACCGCTTCTGTGTCGTGCTCGGCCCGTGCAAAGGCCGGGAAGGCTCCGCTGGACAAGATGCAGGTGGTCGAAAGGATGCAAGATTCTCCGGCTTCAACACGGTAGAGGGTGATTTCGCGGCCAGTTTCAGAGGTTTTAAATAAGCGTAGTGATCCTTCTAAAACAAAAGGAACGCCAGCGCAGGTCGAGCCTTCACTCAAAAGAAGCCTGCCAGCGCTGAGTTTAAGCGGCCTGATGGGCGACAAAGCCTGCCACAGCGTACGGTCAGAACGGTCCAAATCGGGAAAGCTCGTAAACAAATCCATTTAGCGAGCTTCCTCAACAATGGCACCCACTCCAGGACAGCACTCGTATTCAACCTGAAACGTGCTATGGGTGATATGAAATTGCTCTTTTACTAGACGACCTACTTCGGCTAGCACCGCTTGGGTCTGAGAAACGGGTAGGTCGGTGTTTAAGTTGAGATGGGCTTCGAGAAATTGTTCATGCTCATCAAGTGACCAAACGTGGACGTGATGAATATTAAAGACCTGAGGGATTTTTCGAACTGCGGCTTCTAACTCAGCAATATTGAAACCTTGTGGGGCTCCCTGCATCAAAATATTGACGGTTGTTTTTAGCAGACGGTAAACTTCGATAAAGATGTACAAGCTAATCGCCAACGATAATCCTGCGTCAAGCCAGTACCAATGCGTGTAAAAAATCACCACGCCGCCTATCAAAACCGCCCCCGAAGCCAGGGTGTCGGCTAAAAGGTGAAGGAAGGAAGACCGTACATTCAAACTTTCGTGGGCATGGTGGTGTAAAAAGAGTGCGGAAACAAGGTTGCCTACCAAGCCAATCGCCGCCGTGACAAGAACGATGAAGCCTTGAACGGGCTGAGGGTTAAAGAAGCGCACAACCGCTTCTTGCAAGAGAAAGACCGATACGGCAATAAGGAGGACACTATTGATGAGAGCCGCGACAATGCCGGCCCGTTGGTAACCGAAGGTTTTTCGCCGATTTCGAGAACGACTCGAGACCTTTTGTGCGACAGCGCTGAGGATTAACGACAGAGAATCGCTAAGGTTGTGCAGTGCGTCTGAAAGAAGGGCTAAACTGCCTGATAAGAGACCGCCGATCACTTCGGCGGTGGTAATGCCAATATTGAGTACGGTTGCCGCACTGAGGCGAAAGACGGCAGACGGGCCTTCATGATGAGAATGTTCATGAGGAGCGTGTGAATACGAATGATGATCCATGGGTGGTTTCCTAAGTTTTAAATTATGAAGGTGGTCCTGTGAAAGTCAATGCCAAGTTAAAGCCCGAGGTATAGCCTGCGTGGGCCAGCCTTTGACCAGATCCCCGGTACCGCCCTTGCCTTGCCATAGCCGCAGTTCAGAGCCGTTGTCGGTGGCGAACATTCCACAAATCGCCGCCGAGGGGCCAAAACCCGCTGGCCCGTACGCCGTGATTTGGTGAGGCGTATCCCAAAAGGTCAGTTTACCTTTTTGCCAAAGCCAGGGTTTTAAAGTAATGGCAGGTTTGCTAGGCTCGCCCTTGGCCAGCGTACCAAAAATGACAGGACTGGTTGTGGGCGGCGACTTTGCAGACGCGGTCTTTTTGCCGCTTACCTCACCTAAAAAATCGGCAAAGTTGCCGTTGGATGCTACCT